>CP065161.1:2307020-2663031 GCA_015693905.1 Rhodobacterales bacterium HKCCA1288
GCCAAGGTTTTGGTGGTGGGGGCAGGTGGCTTGGGCTCGCCTGTTCTGCTGTATCTCGCAGCTGCGGGGGTCGGGCGCATTGGGGTGATTGACGCGGATCATGTCAGCCTGTCGAACCTACAACGCCAAATCATTCACCGCGATGCCGATCAAGATATGCCCAAAGTGTTTTCAGCAGAACGTGCGATGAAGGCGATAAATCCACATCTTGATATCCGACCTTACAATCGTGCTTTGGACGAGACGATCGCGGCAGAGCTATTCGCGGGCTATGATCTAATCATTGATGGCACGGATCAATTTGAAACGCGGGCAATGATCAACCGCGCTGCGGTGTCCGCCAAGCGCCCGCTTTTGGCAGGTGCAATTTCAGCATGGGAGGGGCAGATTACCCTCTACGATCCAAGTGCTGGCGGGGCATGCATGGCCTGTGTCTTTCCCAATCCGCCTCAGGCAGGGATGGCTGCCACCTGTGCCGAGACGGGTGTCATCGGCGCGCTTCCAGGGGTGGTGGGCACCATGATGGCACTTGAGGCCATCAAGCAGATTACAGGTGCGGGTCAGGGGATATTGGGGCGTATGCTGCTCTATGATGGGCTTGCGCCTGAGACGCGGATCGTCAAGCTAAAGCGCAATGCTTCTTGCCCCGTTTGCGCAGGGGACTAGTCGAAAATCTCGTCCTCCATCACGCCCCAAAGGGCGGATTTCTCGACCCATCCTGTAAACCCATCAACGGCAAAACGACACCAGTCGCGTTCGCATTCGCTTACCCGTCCGACCACGCCGCGTTGGGCTTGGGCAATGACAGTGGCCTCTGCATCAGGGCGTTGGTGCAAATCGGCAAGGTCAATGTCAATTTGCGCTGTGCGCCGCCCTGACAAAAGGGCGTAATGCATCCATCCGCCCACCCCGTCATGATCCACGACCCGCCGCCAATGCCCATGCTCGGCCACAACCATCAGCGGCATATTGCGTTCTTGAAAGACCCAATCAATGCGGTGGTTGCGCGAGGGGCCGCGCCGTGCATAGCCGCGTGTTGCATCCATCGAAACATAGCGCGGCAGCGGAAAACCTGTTTCAGGCCCAGTGGTCGGGGCGTCAAAACTGGGCGTTGGCGTGGGGGTGGCGGTCTCAAGTTCAGGTGTCTCGACTGGCACAAGATTGTCGGGGCGTGGCAACGGCACCGCGCCATCGGTGCTTTGCGCCCCTGCGTTGGCTGCAAACACAAGACAAACCGCACCAATCGCTAGGGTTATGCGCCAATCTGACCGTGGCATGACTATCCTCAATAGGCCTCGTCCCGCCGCTTTGGGCTGGGTTATTTTGATCTTTCTCACACCATAGCGAGAAAGCCATCGCGGGGGAAGATGACATTACGAAGCGCCTGTCGCGGCCAAGGCCCCGCGAATGCTTGCACCCGCGCGCAGAATGGGGAAGGGTAACAGCGTCAGACATGCCATCCGCCTCAGGAGAAGCCCATGCCCGCACCAAGGTTAAAAGTTGTCGTTACCCGCCATTTGCCCGAAGCGGTGGAAACCCGCATGAGCGAATTGTTTGATGTTCAGCTCAATGACGAAGACCGCAAAATGAGCCGCGATGATCTGGTCGCAGCGATGAAATCAGCGGATGTTCTGGTGCCATGTGTGACGGATCAGATTGATGCAGGCATGTTGGGGCAAGCGGGCGAACGGCTCAAGCTGATTGCCAATTATGGTGCAGGGGTCGATCATATTGACGTTGCCACCGCACGCCAACGCGGGGTCTTGGTCACCAATACACCCGGTGTCATGACGGATGATACCGCCGATATGACTATGGCGATGATCTTGGGTGTTCTGCGCCGCGTGCCAGAAGGGCAGGCTGTCATGCAAACGGGCACATGGCAGGGATGGGCGCCAACCGCCTTTATGGGGGGGCGTATCGCGGGTAAGCGTTTGGGTATTCTGGGAATGGGTCGCATCGGTCAGGCCGTGGCCCGCCGCGCGGCTGCTTTTGGAATGCAGGTTCATTACCACAACCGCCGCAGAGTTCACGCTGATATAGAGACAGCGCTCGGCGCGACTTATTGGGAAAGCTTGGATCAAATGTTGGCGCGGATGGATGTGATTTCAGTGAATTGCCCGCACACCCCTTCGACCTTTCATTTGATCAATGCACGCAGGTTGAAGCTGATGAAGCCATCAGCGGTGATTGTGAACACATCGCGGGGAGAGGTGATTGATGAAAAAGCACTCACCCGCATGTTGCGCGCGGGTGAGATCGCGGGTGCGGGCTTGGATGTGTTTGAGCGTGGCCATGATGTGAACCCCCGATTGCGGGAATTGGATAACGTGATCCTCCTCCCGCATATGGGGTCAGCCACGCTTGAAGGGCGGATTGAGATGGGCGAAAAGGTGTTGATCAATATCAAGACCTTTGCAGATGGCCACCGCCCCCCCGATCTGGTTTTGCCGAGCATGCATTGAGACAGCGGGGATATGCGGCAAAAATCGCCTCATCCCCGACAGTCGCGCCTGACCTCGCGTTCCCTCAGCCCTGTCTCGACCAACATGCATCTGTCCCGTGCTACATAGTAATAGCCACGCGCGTAATGCATGACGGCCGTGTCATAAGATCCATCTGACAGCAGCCATGCGCCGCGCAGATATTTGACGGCATAGGTGAGATTGGTTTCTGCATCCAATAAATCGGCATCTTCACCCGTAAACCCCATATTGCGGGCTGTGGCGGGCAAGATTTGCATCATCCCGTAATAGGGGCCGTTGCGGGCATGGGCACGATAGTCGCTTTCCCGTTGGATCACGCGGTGGATCAGGGGGGCGGGCACATCATATTGGCGCGCCATTTTATTCACGAGGGCCCTAATTTCTGCTGTTTCGCCCGGGTAAAGATCAGGTTCGGGTGTGCCAATGCAGGCCACAAGCATCACGCAAAGGGCTGTGATCATAAGGCGGCGCATAGATCAATTCCCCCCGAACAGGCCACGCAAGGCACCTTCGACCTCATTGCGCAGTTGATTTTCGATGGCATCGCGCGCATCGCCCTCGGCGGGCAGGTTAAGCCGATCGCGCGCCTCTTGTTCCAGCCTAGCACGCTCTTCGTCAATACGGGCTTGGGCCGCAGCTTCAAGTTCTGCGCGTTCCAGTTCTAGCCGCTGATTGGCCAAATATTCTAGATCAGGTGCAAAACTAAGATCAGCCCAAGGGCCGCGCACGATGACGGGCACGGCAATATTCGACCCATCGGAGGATGTTTGCACAGCGGGGATCACGCGATATTCCACTGACTGGCCCCCAATATTGATCTCGCCCGTCCCTGTGACACCGCCCCATCCAGCGGTCAAGGTGAGGTCGTCATTGCGCGCCACACCGCCCGCAATCGCAAGGGTCGCGGTGATGCTGTCATAGACTGTGCGCGCGCCTTCGCCCCGATAGGAGCTGTCGAGATTGCGGATCATCCCCGCAAGATCAAGCCCCTCAATCGCCCCCTGACCAAAGTCAAGCGCGGCACTGCCCTCAAGGCTGTTCATCCATGCCGCTACAGACCGCCCGCCCGCTAAAATGTTGAAGGTGACGTTTCCCGTGCCTGAAAGGCGGTCATAATCTGCAAAATCTTGCAGCAAGGGTTGCAATTGCACCGCACGGATCGCCATGTTGCTGGCCACGGATCCATTGCCACGGCCATTTATTACAGTTTGCCCTGCAATCGTGCCGCCATAGGCCACGGCGCGCGCCAAATCGAGCTGCAGACGACCCGCATCAAGCGTGGTTTGTAGCGCAATATCTGACAGCCGCATCATACCCAAATCCAATTCGGCAAGGGCCAGATCAAGATCGGCATCTACCGCGAAGAGGCCCGTGAGGTCGATTTCGTCACGCGGCCATCCGCCGCCTGCGCTGCTGCCCTGGGTTGCGCTGCCTTCTGTCAGGTCGCTTAGGTCAACGCGCCCGCCCGCGATGCGGCCCGTGATCTTAGGGCGCTCACCGCCTGTGCTGAGCTCTGCAGATAGGGTTATGGCCGTGTCATCTAGCGCAAGGGTTGCATCCATGATCTGCGCAACGCCCTCGGGCGTGATCGCAATGGGGCCGTTCAGCGCGATACGATCGCGACCCAATCCCGTCGGTAAAGTCACCGCTGCAATACCCGCCGCAGTCGTGATCGGGGTCAGGTCGGTGATATCGGCATTCACCTCGCCCGCAAGGCTGAACGGGGCAAGCATAAGCGCGCCGCGATAGCCAAGGCTGCCGCCTGTCCAAGACAGGGACAGATCAATGCGCGCCTCACGCCCTGCAAGCGCATCGGCAAGAGTGGTGAGGGTCACATCGCCCCTCAAGCGCGCGCCATTGATTGCGGCGTTAAAGCTGCCTGTCAGACCGCCGTTCAGATCGGGCGCTTCAAGGCGAAGATTGACCGCTTCGGCCGCATAGCTTTGCGCTGTTGTGGCATCAGTATAGCGCAGGGTGCCATCGCTGATCTGTGCAAGGCTGAGGCTGATTTGCGGCAGGTCACCGCTTGTGCCTGTCTCGGCTGTGGGGGCGGTGGTTGAAAATTCCCAATTGGCCTGTCCATCTGCGTTTCGCAGCAAAATGATGTCAGGTTTTATAAGTTCCGCGCGCGCAATCCGCACCTCGCCAGAAAAAAGGGGCATGATTTCGACCCCGATATGCAAGGCCTCAGCCCGCAGCATCGGGCCTTGATCCGCAGCCCAGTAAGGGTTGGAAATTTCAAAACCTTCGGCGCTGATCCCGATCATGGGGTAAAAACTTGGCCGCACTGCGCCCGTCAGGGTCACATCACGCGCGAGGCTGGCCGATAGCCGCTCTGTCGCCAATCTGGCAATGGTATCCGTTGGAATTAACGCAATCCCTCCAACAGCCACGCCTACGAAAATCACGACAGCCAAAATGACCCGCAACACCCACTTCATCGAGAATCCCCCAAGCTATTTTTGTAACCCCAAGCACCTTTGTGTTTAGCGGCTATGGTTTGGGGCCGTAAAGCCTTGGCGGTGCCTTTTTGTTCAAGGTTGCGCGAGGTCATGGCAGAACAAGATGAGGCTGGATGTTGGCCCGCGCCGATGGTGCCTGAGTGCTTTCTTGCTTCACGATGGCCAAAAGCCACGCTATAGCGCGGGATATGACACAGAACCCACCAAATCTTCGCCCAGATCTTGCCCGTGCGCGCGTAGAGGAGACGATCCGCGAGGGTCAGCCCAAAATCGGGATGGTCTCGCTTGGCTGCCCCAAGGCGCTTGTGGATAGTGAGCGGATCCTGACCCGACTGCGCGCCGAAGGCTATGGGATCAGCGCCGATTATAGCGGTGCCGATGCTGTCATTGTGAACACCTGCGGCTTTCTCGACAGCGCCAAGGCCGAAAGTTTGGACGCGATTGGCGAGGCGCTGCGCGAAAATGGGCGCGTGATCGTGACGGGCTGTTTGGGGGCCGAGCCTGACTATATCACAGGTGCGCATCCGCGTGTTCTGGCCGTAACGGGCCCACACCAATATGAGCAGGTCTTGGATGCGGTGCATGCCGCCGTGCCACCCGCGCCTGATCCGTTTGTCGATCTATTGCCAAGTTCAGGCGTAAGCCTAACGCCCCGTCATTACAGCTATCTCAAGATTTCCGAGGGCTGCAATCACAAGTGCAAGTTTTGCATCATCCCCGATATGCGGGGCCGCCTGCAAAGCCGTCCCGCAAAGGCCGTGTTGCGTGAGGCAGAAAAACTGGTTGAGGCAGGGGTGAAGGAACTTCTGGTCATCAGTCAGGACACCTCGGCCTATGGCACGGATTGGGCTGGTCGGGATGAGAAATTCCCAATCCTTCCTTTGGCGCGCGATTTGGGCCAACTAGGCGCGTGGGTGCGGTTGCATTACGTCTACCCCTATCCGCATGTGCGGGAGTTGATCCCTTTGATGGCCGAAGGGTTGGTTCTGCCTTATCTGGATATCCCATTCCAACATGCCCATCGCGATACGTTGCAACGTATGGCCCGCCCTGCGGCATCAAGTAAAACCTTAGACGAAATCGCGGCTTGGCGTGCGGACTGCCCTGAGATCACCCTGCGCTCAACCTTTATCGTGGGGTATCCGGGCGAAACAGAGGCCGAATTCCAGACCCTGCTTGATTGGTTGGATGAGGCGCAGCTCGATCGGGTCGGCTGTTTCACCTACGAAAATGTTGCGGGTGCGCGGTCAAATGATTTGCCAGGCCATGTGCCGCAAGAGGTCAAGGACGAGCGTTTTGCGCGCTTTATGGAAAAGGCGCAGAGTATTTCCGAGGCGAAATTGGCCGCCAAAATTGGCACGCGTCTTGAGGTGATCGTGGATGAGGTGGACGATGAAGGGGCCACCTGCCGCACCAAATCAGACGCGCCAGAGATTGATGGCAATCTCTTTATCGATGAAGGGTTCCAAGATCTCAAAGCGGGCGACATCGTGACTGTGACAGTTGATGAGGCCAGTGAATATGATCTTTGGGGTCAGATCGCCTGACCCCCACCCTTAGCGCAAGCTTGCCATCGTATCCCGCACGATTTGAATGCGGTTTGCATTGGGCGGGTGCGTTCCAAGAAAGGTTTCGCCCGGATCAGGCAGGCGGGTGAAATATTGCGCGCCACGCTCGGGATCAAACCCTGCGCGATAGGCGATGACAGTGCCCAAAGCATCGGCTTGTAATTCGTGATCTTGGCTAAAACGGCGCGCGCCCACTGTGGCGCCAATATCGGCCGCATTTTGCACCATAGAGGCATCGCCACCCGCAATCCCTGCAAGCACGCCGAAAATTAACGCCCCCCCTTGGGCAGAGGCCCGTTGGCGGGGAATATGGCGGGCGATGTGATGCGCAGCCTCATGACCCATCACAAAGGCCAATTCGTCAATATTGCGCGCATCTTCAATCAGGCCAATCGTAAAGACCAGATATGGGTTGCCCGCATTGTCCAAGGTTTGAAACGCGTTGATGCCTGCATTTCTGTCACGCTCAATCGCAATGGTGAAATTACAGTTTTGATCTGGTGTTTCTTGACGGCAAATATCTTCGGCAATGGGTTCGACCTTGGCGACCACTGTGCGGAAATTATTCATTGCCACATCTGGGGCCAGTTTGGGCAGATTATCGCTGCTGGCCGTGCTTGTAGGTGCGCCGCTTGGTGGGGGGCTTGCCACCTGACACGCGGCAAGGAATGCAAGCATCGGCAAAATCAGAATTGCACGCATCAGAACCAAATACCTTTTTGTTGAGGCCAACCCTATTTTGCAGCCCATTTTGAGATATCTCAATCGAATTCTCATCACGAGAGGATCACATGATTGCCAAGAGGGAAATTCCCGCCTAGCGTGATCTTATGTTTAGCATTGAGCATGATTTTGACGCCACAGTTGTGACCTTGATGGATGAGGGGGAAAGCCCTCTCCAAGAGGATGTCGTGCTGACGGCTTTTGAAGAGGTCGTTCAGGTTGAACAATATGACCCGCGCAGTGATAGCATTCAGAAAATCTCAATCTCTATGGCGCAGTTGCGCGAGTTGGCGGCAGCGCTGAACTTGCCAGAAGGGGTGTATCGGATTGATCGCCCGACCCGCTAAGGCCCCTCAATGATCCCTGACACATCCCATCACGCGGCCAATTTGCGCGGCAGTTTGTTCATGGTTTTGGCAATGCTTGCCTTTACCCTTGAGGATGTCTTTATCAAGGCGGCAGCGGCGCATATCCCCTTGGGCCAAGTTATGGTGACCTTTGGGCTTGGTGGGCTGTTGGCCTTTGTGGTCATGGCGCGCCTTCGGGGCGAGGTGATCTTGCACCCTCAGGCCTTTGGTCGCGCCATGGCGTGGCGTGCTTTGTTCGAAATCACGGGTCGGGTATGTTACACGGTCGCGATTGCCTTAACGCCCCTGTCCTCGGCCAGTGCGATTTTGCAAGCCACGCCTTTGGTGGTGGCGGCAGGGGCGGTGATGGTGTTTCGCGAAACCGTGGGCTGGCGGCAATGGGCGGCGATTGGCGCAGGGTTTGTTGGGGTGCTATTAATCCTACGGCCTGGGCTGGACGCGTTTGAACCGCTGTCCCTCTTCGCGGTCTTGGGCATGATCGGCTTTGCTGGCCGTGATCTGGCGACACGCGCCGCACCAAAGAGCATGACAACGGCGCAGCTTGGCGTTTACGGGTTTATCATGCTGAGCATCGCAGGTGGTATCGTTTGGGGTTATCAGGGCGGCGTGGCCCCACTGGGCGCGGGCGGCATGGTGCTGACAGGGCCTGCCATCTTATTTGGCGTTGCCGCCTATATGTGCCTGACTATGGCCATGCGAACAGGGCAAATTGCCGTTATTGCCCCATTTCGGTATACTCGTTTGGTTTTTGCGATGATCTTGGCCGTGGCCGTGTTTGGCGAACGCCCCGATGCCCAGACCTTGATTGGCAGTTTGATTATTGTTGCCTCGGGCCTTTATACGGTTTGGCAAAGCCGCAGGGTTTAGCCCATATTCACGCCAACCACTTTGTTCCGATCCGTCTCGCCGCGTATCAGCGTCAGGCATGAGGGCGCGATCCCGATTGCCTGAGCCAAGAGTTTGAGAACGGCACGATTTGCTTTGCCGCTATCGGGTGCTTGGGTCACATAGACCCGCAACAGGTCTTCTTCGACCACGATACGGTTCTGCGCGGCTTTTGGGGTGACGCGTAAATTTAGCCGTATACCGGTCTGCGCATAGGCGCTGAGGTCGGGTAGGGATTTGCGCAAGGGGGGCCTCTCAAAAGCCAATGAGCTGCAAACTTGCACTCTGTCTCCTAGGGTGCAAGATGCGCGCGGTGGATTTGGTGATGAGGAAAGGTTTGATCATGGCAACAGGGTTTTTCTGGGATGAGCGCTGCTTTTGGCATTCGGGTGGCAATTATGCCTTTCTCGCCCCTGTGGGCGGATTGGTTCAACCTCTTGCCGCAGGCGGCCTGCCCGAAAATCCTGAAACGAAGCGGCGCTTGAAAAACCTTCTTGAGATCACGGGACTGTGGTCTGAACTTGCGCCTCGCCACGCGGATCCTGCAACCGAAGAAGATATTTTGCGCATTCATCCCGAAACCTATTTGCGCCAGTTTCAAGATATTTCAGCGCAGGGTGGGGGCGAGTTGGGGTTGCGCACACCTTTCGGCCCCGATGGGTTCGAGATTGCAGCCCTGTCTGCGGGTTTGGCCAAATCAGCCCTGTTTGCCGTGCTAGAGGGGGATTTGGAGAATGCCTATGCGCTGTCTCGTCCGCCAGGGCATCACTGCTTGCCTGATTTTCCCAATGGGTTTTGCCTCCTTGCCAATATCGCCATCGCGATTGAGGCCGCGCGGGCCGAAGGGCTGGCCACGAAATTTGCCGTGATTGACTGGGATGTGCATCACGGCAATGGAACTGAGGCGATTTTCTATGATCGTGATGATGTTCTGACCATCTCCCTTCACCAAGATCGCAATTATCCCCGCGATAGCGGTGCGTTTGAGGATCGTGGATCGGGTGCTGGGGCAGGGTTTAACCTCAATATCCCGCTGCCCCCCGGGGGCGGGCATAATGCCTATCTTGAGGCGATGGAGCGTTTGGTGATCCCCGAATTGGAACGCTTTGCGCCTGAAGTGATTATCATCGCTTGTGGGTTTGACGCGTCAGGTGTTGATCCTTTGGGGCGAATGATGGCAGGCAGCCACACGTTCCGTGCGATGGCAGAACAGGTGCGGGACGCGGCTGACGCGCTGTGCGAGGGTCGCCTCGTGATGGTGCATGAAGGCGGTTATTCCGAATTGCACGTGCCGTTCTGCGCCCATGCGGTTCTGGAGGTTATGAGCGGCAGTCGCATCACCGCCCCTGATCCTTTGTCAGAACGGATCACCGCACAGCAACCCGATGTGCGGTTTGATGCATTTGTGAGCGAATGGATCGCCGAGATGGAAGCAAGCCTTTCTGATATGCGCTAACAGACCCGCAAACTGATATTTGCTGCATTGCAGCACGTTGACACCGCGCAGGTTGCGGGTCAATTTGCCACAAATCTTTTTGGAAAAAGGGTGAGACCCGATGAAGAAAATCTATGGCTCTGCTGCTGAGGCTTTGGATGGCCTTTTGCAGGATGGAATGCTGATCGCGGCAGGCGGCTTTGGCCTCTGCGGGATTCCTGAATTGCTGATTGATGGCATCGTGGACAGCGGTGTTAAAGATTTGACCGTGGCCTCCAACAACGCGGGCGTTGATGATTTTGGTTTGGGCAAACTTCTGGCCACACGCCAGATCAAAAAGATGATGTCTTCTTATGTGGGCGAGAACGCAGAATTCATGCGCCAATATCTGGCGGGTGAATTGGAACTGGAATTCAACCCCCAAGGCACTTTGGCCGAGCGGATGCGCGCAGGGGGGGCAGGCATTCCGGGGTTCTACACCAAGACAGGTGTGGGCACAGTGATTGCCGAAGGCAAAGACCACAAAGATTTTAACGGCGAAACCTATATCCTTGAGGAAGGGATCTTTGCGGACATCTCTATCGTCAAAGCGTGGAAGGCTGATGAAACGGGCAATGCGATTTTCCGTAAGACCGCGCGGAACTTCAATGTGCCTGCTGCGACCTGTGGCAAGGTTTGCATCATGGAGGTCGAAGAAATCGTGCCCGCGGGCAGCCTAGACCCTGATCATATCCATTTGCCTGGAATTTTCGTGCATCGCTTGATCAAGGGGCAGCATGAGAAACGAATTGAACAGCGCACTGTGCGCCAGCGTGAGGAGGCCTAATCCATGCCATGGGATCGCAATCAAATGGCCGCCCGCGCGGCACAAGAACTTGAAGACGGGATGTATGTGAACCTTGGCATCGGGATTCCGACCCTCGTGTCAAATTATATTCCAGAAGGCATGACCGTGACCTTGCAATCCGAAAACGGAATGCTTGGCATGGGGCCTTTCCCCTATGAGGGCGAGGAAGATCCAGACCTGATCAATGCAGGTAAGCAGACGATCACTGAATTGCCCCATACCGCCTATTTTGACAGCGCGACATCATTTGCGATGATCCGTGGCGGCAAGATTGCGATGGCAATTTTGGGCGCGATGGAAGTGTCTGAGACGGGCGATCTTGCCAATTGGATGATCCCTGGCAAATTGGTCAAAGGGATGGGTGGCGCGATGGACTTGGTCGCAGGCGTGCGCCGTGTTGTGGTTGTGATGGATCACACCAATAAGCATGGGGAAAGCAAGGTTTTGAAATCTTGCACCTTGCCGCTGACAGGAACGGGCGTTGTGCATCGTATCATCACCAATTTGGGCGTTCTGGATGTGGTCGAAGGCGGCCTCAAGATCGTTCAACTGGCCGATGGTGTCACCGAAGCTGAACTGCGCGCGGCAACAGAGGCGCATATTGTCTGACCCTTAGGGTTGCATGGTTGCAAAAACGCAGCCATCCGAAATCAACTCAGGTGGCGTGATGCATAACAGCCGTGCCACCTGCCACGCCTCAGCCACTTTTGGCACATAGGCACGGGTCTCGGCAAAGTTTGGCACGCCACCCGCCGTATCCACTGCCCCTTCTCCCGCATTATAGGCCGCGATGACCAAAAGCGGGTCACGGGCGAAGCGCCCCATTAGAAAATCCAGATAGGCCACGCCGCCGCGAATGTTTTGCGCGGGGTCAAAGGGATCATCTACGTTAAAGCGCGCCGCTGTATCAGGGATTAATTGCATCACCCCTTGGGCGCCTGCGCGGCTTTGGGCATCTGCGACCCCAGCCGACTCCACCGCCAAAATGGCTAAGGCGAGAGCAGGGGATACCTGCGTTTCGATTGTCTCGCGCAGGATCACTGCGCCATAGCGGCGCGCCAGATCACCCATGCCCGCAGCGTTATATCCGTGTTGCCTATCAGGTGCGTTGGCGATCACATTCAGCGCGGCCTCAAATCTTGGCACCCCGCCCGTAAGCCCATCGGGGATATCTGCCCAGAACCATGCGCTATGGGCCCCGTCATCATGCGGGTTTCGCGGCAGGGGGTTCGCCGCAGGCGTGGCGTCTGGGACGGGCGGTGTGATTTGAATAGTGATCCGTGGCCCTTGGTGATTGGCATCCGGCACAGTCACCCGGCGAAAGTTAAATTCGGGCCAAGCTGGGGGGTCTGTGGCCTCTTGTGCAGGCAATGCGCTGCCCATGCCCAAGAACAGGCACAGAATCCCGAGTCGCAAAAATCCCGTTTGCATGACTGATATTGCCAATAATTTCGTAACCCAGGTCCATGCTTTGCCGCGTTTCTTCAATAAATCAAGCATTTAGCGCCAAGCCGAATGCTTTGCGCCATTAACTTACCCTTAAGATTTCGCGAGAATTTCCCATCTCCGCCCAATTCCCGCCCTGATCTGGGGGCAAAACAGGCTCATCAGCGGGCCAGATAGCCCAAAGGTATCAAGGCAAACATACAGCAAATTAACACTGGAGTGAAAACTATGAACATGATCAAATCTTTCTTCGCATCTGAATCTGGCGCAGTCACCGTTGACTGGGTTGTTCTGACTGGCGCAATGGTTGGCGTTGGTATTGCAGCGGCAGCAGCTGTAAGCACAGGCATCACTGGCTTGACAGACGATCTCGCAGCCAACCTCGGCGCGCAAGTGACCAACCCGAACGACTAATCTCCAAGTCACAGACTTGCACAAGAATTTATAAGGCCGCGCCCCGATGGGTCGCGGCCTTATCATTTCATTTCCTGCATATTAAAATTTAACATTCATTGTCAGAAACGGGCCCAGAATAAGCGCCGAAGGGTCACGGCTGCGCCACGATTGGCGTGGGATTTTAGCTCACCAAACGGCCAGAACGGCGTGCGGTGAACAGACAAATCACACGTAAATTCTGGAGCGCATATGATGACCAAGATTAGCGATTTTCTCGCGTCCGAGACGGGTGCGGTCACAGTCGATTGGGTTGTTTTGACGGGGGCGATGGTGGGCACAGGCATTGCCGCAGCAACCGCAATAAGCAATGGGATTGATGTCATTACGACCGACATTGCCGCCAATCTTAGCACCCAACTTGCAGGCCCCGCCTCGTCTCTCCCGCAAGGGGGCATTGCATCATCGTCTGAAATGTCGGGTGGCAGCCCGTCTTATTACGGGCCCAGTCACGATGATGATGACGAAGATGACGACTATGATGACACCGATGAGCGGTATTCATATCGCGATGACGATGACGATTATGACGATGATGATGACGATCAGGGCGAGGATGATGATGATTAGGCCGATCTGACCTTGTCCCTCACTCTAAAGGCCGCGCTGATATTTGGCGCGGCCTTTTCACAATCCACCCTCATCCATTTTCATAAAATCAGGGCAATTTGGCGCAAGGCTGCGCATCTTTTGCCGTATTCTGGCCCTATGGCACGCTTAAACCCAATCCCTGCGGCGGGCGGTGTCATGCGCTTTGGTCAGATGCATGATCCCGCCTTGCACCGCACGAGGTTGATGACTTCGGTCACCTTGGGGCCTGCCGCTCTGCCCCCTCTGACAGGGGCGGCGGGCCATCCCAAAGATTTCGCACCCTTTCCATCATTCTGCCCGAATCCGCCGCGATAAAGGCGTCTGAGGCAGTTTGTGCCGCGCACAGATCGCGGCAACTTGAGAAAGGATAGACCATGCGGATCATCTTTGGATTGGTTTTGTTTTTGGGGATCGGTTTGGCGGGTCTTGCCGTGACCTATGCCAAGGATCGGATGGAACAATATAGCACTGCGCTCGATCAGCAGCGCGAAGCGGTGATTGAAACCACCAAAGTGGTCATTTTGACCGCGCCGATGCGCTATGGTCAGTCGTTAAGCCGCACCAATGTGCGCTTGATTGATTGGCCCGCTGAATTTGTGCCAATGGGGGCGTTTACGTCACTTGACGAAGTGTTCCCGCCCGATGCTGAGGGTGATCGCGTTGCCCTGCGCGCTATGGAACGTCACGAACCGCTGTTGCGCGCCAAAGTCACTGCGCCGGGTGAGGATGCCGGCGTTGCTTCGCGGCTTGGATCAGGTATGCGGGCCTTTTCGTTGAGTGTTGATGTGACCACTGGCGTTGCAGGCTTCATCCGACCAGGTGACCGCGTGGATGTATATTGGACGGGCGGGGGCCGTGGTGAACGGGTGACGCGTTTGATCCAAACCAATTTGCAGATTATCGCGGTTGATCAGCAATCTGACCAAGATCAGAACAATCCAATGCTCGCCCGCACAATCACAGTAGAAGCGCCACCAGAACGCATTGGTGCCCTGGCGCAGGCGCAGGCATCAGGCACGCTCTCGCTTGCGTTGGTGGGGGTGCATGATGAAACCGAAAGCGGCATGGTTGAAGTAGGGCTTGATGATATCTTGGGTATTGTTGATGAACCCGCCGCCCCTGCCGAGGTGGCACAGGCCCCACAGGTTTGCACAGTGCGCGCGCGCCGTGGCGGCGAAGTGCAAATCGTGCCTGTCCCCTGTTCAAATAATTGAGTGCCAGACTGATGCGGGCAGAGGGATCTCCCTTGCCGTTTGCCCGCACTTTTTTGGCATCTATGGATGGCTTGCAAAAATACGTAATCTCATTCATACTGAAATAAAATATATAAAAATACAAAAAATGTGATCAGAGAGGCAGGATCACGATGCATATACGGATTTGGGGTTTCGCCAGATTAGCGTCATTTTTTGTGGCGCTTGTGGTGGTTTTTGCCATTCCAACGCCCCACGTGGCGGCGCAAAGTTTGCGCGTGCTCGAAGGGGGGACATCCTCGACCTTGCGGGTTCCGATGAACCGCGCCGTTGTTGTTGAGAGCGATGCGCCATTTGCCGAATTATCCATCGCAAACCCAAGCATTGCCGATATCGCAACCTTGTCTGAGACAAGCATCTATGTGCTTGGTCGCGCCCCAGGGCGCACCACGATGACGCTCTTGTCGCTTGAAGGGCGGTTGATTGCGAATGTCGAAGTGCAAGTTGTGCCAGATGTCACCGAACTGCGCGAACGTCTGCGTGAAATCTTGCCCAATGATCAGATCGAGGTGCGCACAGCGAATGATGGTATCGTTCTGTCTGGCCGTGCCAGTTCATTGGCTGCGGCAGAAAGCGCGATACAATTGGCTGACCGTTATGCGCCTGGTCGGGTGTCCAATCTGTTAACGATTGGCGGCGCGCAACAGGTGATGTTGCAGGTGCGTTTCTCTGAAATGTCGCGCAATGTGCGCCAAACTTTGTCCTCTAGTTTTTCGGGCGGCGCGTCAGATGTGCTGACAGGCACGGGAAATTTGATCGAAGGCACAGGCCTCGCCAACCCGACATTGCCTTCGGCTGTTGCCTCAAACGGGGCGCTGTTGGGGCGGCAAGGCGCGCTTTCTGTGACCTTTGGTGCGGGTGCGGCGCAAATGGGTATTTTGCTTGAGGCGCTCGAGGTTGAGGGCCTTGTGCGCACCTTGGCTGAACCCAATCTTACCGCCCTGTCAGGTCAGCCCGCCGCGTTCCTTGCAGGCGGCGAATTTCCTGTGCCTGTTCAAACCAATAATGGCCCTGCGATTGAGTTCAAAGAATTCGGTATTCAATTGAACTTTACCCCCACAGTGGTCAGTGACGGGGTGATCAATTTGCAGCTCGACACCGAAGTGTCATCGCTTGGTGAAACGGTCACTTTGGTGGGCAACCAAGTGCCCAGTTTGCGCACCCGCTCGGCATCGACCACGGTCGAGATGCGCGATGGCGAAAGCTTTGCCATTGCGGGCTTGCTGCAAGATGATTTCCGCGACTCCATTGGCCGCGTGCCATGGTTGGGTGATTTGCCCGTGATTGGGGCCTTGTTTCGGTCAACCTCCTATCAGCGTGAGCAGACAGAACTTGTGATTATCGTGACGGCGCATCTGGTGTCGCCCACCTCCAGTTCTGCCCTCGCCTTGCCAACTGATCGGGTGACAATCCCCACGGAAAGCGAGCTGTTCTTGCTCGGGCGCACTGCAGGCACGGGGCGCACTGGCCCCGCAGGCGATGTCGCGCGGCAAGATTTTAGTGGCTCATACGGCTATGTGATGGAGTAGGCGCGATGAAACTGTCCCACATCTTCGGCCTGATCGCCGTAACGGCCCTCTGCGCCTGCGAGCCGTTCAATCGCCCCCTTGGCGATGGGTTGGATGAGGGTGGCTTTGGTAATCCCACGATGCAGAATATCATGGCGCATCGTCAGGCACAGCGCACCAATCCGATCACCTACACTGTCAGTGCCGCGCAAGAACGCCAAGCCGCCGCTGCGACAGCACCTGCGCCCACAATGGGCGTATCCCCAACTGCTTTGACGAATATTTTAAGCGGTGCCGCAGGGCAGGGGGCAACGACCCCTTAGGTTGTTCGTAAAAATTCGACAAAGGCACTGAAAATTCCTCAGTGTTTCGGCTTTTTGGCCCCAATCTCGCCGCAGTTTGTCGCCATCATCATCCTTGCCCGCATTGGGTATGTCGTGATGTCCCGTCTGGTTTGGCCCCCAAACCACGATGTCAACGGGATATTCGTTCAGTTGGAAGTGAACAGATGAGCGCGGATTTGGAACTTGGAACCTCAAAGCAGGCTTTTGAGCCGCCCCTTGCCTGCACGGTCGCACGGGATGTCTATCATTTTGACCTCTTGATTGAGGATATGGAGAACCTCTGGGGGGATAAATGGGGGGATCTTAGCTTTGCCGATGCGGTGGAATATTTTGGGCAACCTGAGGCGCAAAGCCTGAAATTGATCACTGTCGCGGTCAGTCATCGCGATGAGGAAGATATTGCTGTGGTGGCTGAGATCATCCGCCGCGCCAAAGGGCGCGGGATTCGGGTCTTGCTTGTTGCAGGTGATGTAAGCCCCGCCATGTTGCACCAATTCTTGAAACTCGGTGCCGATGATTTTGTGCCTTACCCCCTGCCTGATGGCGCGTTGAAGGATGCCGTGACGCGGGTCTTAACGGCACCAAGTCCAACTGCGCAGTCGGGGCAGGCACCACAAACGGCGCGCACATTGGCGGGCCCATCAGATCTGGGTGGGTCTGTCTTTGCGGTGCATGGCCTTGCAGGGGGGGTGGGGGCGACCTCCTTTGCGGTCAATCTGGCGTGGGAAATGGCCACCATTGATGCAACCTTAAAGGGGGCGGTCGCGCCACGGGTCTGTGTCATTGATTTGGATTTGCAATTTGGCAATGTGGCGACCCTCTTGGATCTGCCCCGCCGCGAGATGATCGTAGAAATCCTATCAGATTTGCAGAGCATGGACAGTGACGCATTTTGCCAAGCACTGCTGGGGTATCGTGACAAGCTGTCAGTTTTCACCGCACCCGCCGATATTCTGCCCTTGGATTTGATTGGGCCAGATGATGTGCGCGCCTTGATTTCCCTCGCACGCAAGAATTTTGATCTCGTCATCCTTGATCTGCCCTCTGCTTTGACGGGGTGGAGTGATGCGATTTTGAACGAGGTGGATATCTATTTCGCCGTTCTCGAATTGGAGATGCGCTCGGCCCAAAATGCACTGCGTTTTGCGCGGCTTGTGCGCGGCGAAGGTCTGCCGATTGACCGGGTGAAATTCATTCTAAACCGCGCGCCGGGGCTGACAGATTTGAACGGCAAGTCACGGATCAAACGTCTGGCAGAGAGTTTGGACGTTTCCATCAAGACCTTGCTGCCTGATGGCGGCAAGCAGGTCGCAGGCGCCTGCGATCAGGGCGAACCCTTGGCCATTGGGGCGCGCAAAAATCCATTGCGCCGCGAAATTCAAAAAATCGCCACCAGCCTTCATGGCGGTTTGGTGCAGACGGCGACAGCTGCATAGGACGGGGTAGGTTATGTTCTCACGTTACAAAAAACCACAAATGGATGGTGTGGCCCCAATCGCGCGCGCAAGCGGTGCGGAAAAAGTGGAGCCTCTACAGGCCGCGGCACCTCTGCCACCGCCCATCTCTGCAAAACCCCTCGAACAAGAGCGCGACATGAAACGCCGCGCGCGGCTGGATGAATTGACGGGCGAGTTGCATCACCGCATTTTGGACAACCTCAACCTTGCCGCACTTGATACGGCGCAACCGCAGGAATTGCGCGCCGAAATCAATGTAATCGCCGCCGAAGAACTGGCGGAGATGGGGGTTTTGCTGAACCGCGAAGATCGCCAAACCATTCAAGACGAATTGTTTGACGAGGTGATGGGCCTTGGGCCGCTAGAACCACTTTTGCGCGATGACAGTATCGCGGATATTTTGGTGAATGGCCCGAACCGTGTGTTTGTCGAACGGGGCGGTCGATTGGAACTTAGCCCCGTGCGCTTTAAGGATGAAAAGCATCTGATGCGCATCATCGACAAGATCGTGTCGGCCGTGGGGCGCCGCGTAGACGAGTCGACCCCCTATGTGGATGCGCGCCTAAAGGATGGATCGCGATTTAACGCCATGGTGCCACCTGTCGCGGTCGATGGCAGCCTCGTGTCGATCCGTAAATTCAAGAAGGAAAAGTTGAAAATTGAGGATCTGATCAATTTCGGCGCATTTTCTGACGACATGGCAAAATATCTTGAGGCGGCCGTGGCCACGCGCCTTAACGTGATTGTGTCGGGCGGGACGGGGTCGGGGAAAACCACGACCCTTAATGCGCTGTCCTCCTATATCGACAATAAAGAGCGCATCTTGACTATCGAAGATACGGCTGAATTGCAGCTTCAGCAGGTGCATGTGGGCCGCATGGAAAGCCGACCCGCCAATATCGAGGGCAAGGGTGCAGTAACGCAACGTGACTGTCTGCGCAACGCGCTGCGGATGCGGCCTGATCGCATCATCGTGGGAGAAACCCGTGGTGAGGAGGTGATCGATATGCTGCAGGCGATGAACACAGGCCATGACGGATCTATGACCACGATCCACGCAAACAACGCGCGCGATGCGGTCAGCCGTTTGGAAAACATGATCGCCATGGCAGGGATTGAAATGCCGCTCAAGGCTGCGCGCGCGCAGATTGCCAGCGCCGTGAACCTGATTGTGCAGGCCTCGAGACTGCAAGATGGCAGCCGCCGCATGGTGTCCATCACCGAGATCACCGGGATGGAGGGCGAGGTGGTCTCGATGCAAGAAATCTTTCGTTATCAGCGCCTTGGTCTAGAGCCCAATGGAAAAATCATTGGGCGCTTCACGGGCTGTGGTGTGCGCTCGCATTTCTCGGAGCGGTTCCGCCAATGGGGTTATGAGCTGCCGCCAGAGATTTACGAACCCGCTGTTTAGACCAGCGATGGAAAGGGATTAAGACCATGCAATTCAATGTCGAAACGCTGATCTATATCGGGCTTTTCCTTGGCACGCTTTTGTTCGTGGGCGGGCTCTATTTGGTAGTTTTTGGTGCGACCTTGACCAAAGCCAGCAAGTTTAATCGCCGTATGGCGATGCTTGAGGCAGGAAAGACCCGCCAAGATGTGCTGACCACGCTGCGTAAAGAGATCAACAAGCAAAGCCGCACAGGAAAAATCCCGTTTTTGAGCGGCCTTTTGTTGCTCAGTCGCCGTGCAAATTTGAACCTGACTTTGAAGGTTCTGGTAATGGCGATTTTGGGCATTGCGGTCGCCATTTTTGCTGCATTGAGCATCTTAACCGAAGCGGCGTTTGTCCTTAAATTGGCCGTGGGCCTGATTGGCGGCGCGGTTGCGGTGCATAGTTTCATTTCAAACAAGGCCAAGGCGCGCATTAAGCTGATTGAAGAACAATTGCCCGATGCGGTCGAATTGTTGGTGCGCAGTTTGCGCGTTGGGCACCCGTTCAGTGCCGCCCTTGCTGCCATCACCCAAGAAATCCCTGACCCTCTTGGCACCGAACTGGGACTGATTGCCGATGAAGCCGCCTATGGTGGTGATGTGGCGCAAGGTTTGGCGGATTTAGCCGATCGTTTAGATAATCAGGATTTACGCTTTCTGGCGGTGTCCGTCTCAATTTCGCAAAGTTCTGGGGGCAATCTTGCGGATGTTTTTGATGGTTTGGCAAAGGTCATTCGCGCGCGGTTTAAATTGTTCCGCCGCGTGCAGGCCATCACGGCGGAGGCAAAGTTTTCGGGAAAATTCCTATCGAGCTTCCCCGCGCTGATGTTGGGGGCCACCAAATTAATGAAGCCCGATTATTTTGACGGCGTTCAACAAAGCAGCCTGTTTATCCCTGGTGCAATCACGGTTTTTGTCCTGATGGCGGTGAACGTGTTTTTCATGAAACTCATGGTCAACATCAAGGTTTGAGGGGGGGGCGCAAAGATGATCAATCAAATCTGGCATGATCTCTCGCGTGTAGTTGAGAATTTTGTGGGTGATCTGGGTGTTATGGCCCTTTTGGGCATGGTGGGCGTGGCTCTGATCGCTGTTGCCTTGCCTGTGCTTCTCATCAAGCCAAAGGATCGTTTTGGGAAACTCGATTTGCGCGGTGTCGCGGAAAAGCCCGTGGAAGGCGAAAAGCGCGCGTTGCGGATCGCGAACACCGACAACCGCCTTGATCGCTACAAGCAATTTCTAGAGCCGACCGATGCCAAGGAATTGGATGCAACCCGCCTAAAACTGGTGCGTGCGGGCTATCGCAATCGCGATGCGGTGCGCAATTTCCATTTCGCGCAATTTGCTTTGGGTGTCGGTGGTTTGGTCGTAGGGCTTATTTATGGATTGTTCTTCAGCGGTGGATCGATCCAAGCTGTTGCCCTCAGCGTGGTTATCCCCGGCGCTCTGGGATACATGCTGCCCCGCTATATTGTCACCAAACGGCTACAATCCCGTATGGAAGAAATCGAGCTTGGTTTCCCTGACACATTGGATTTGATGCTTGTTTGTGTTGAGGCGGGGCAATCTCTGGATCAGGCCATTGTGCGCGTTTCAAAAGAATTGCGCTCTGCTTATCCTGCCTTGGCCGATGAGCTAGAAATTGTCGCCTATGAATTAAAAGCGGGCAAAGACCGCGCCACCGTGTTGCGTGAATTTGCGCATCGGGTGGATTTGCAAGATGTGCGTAGCTTTGTCACCACCCTGATCCAATCGACCAGCTTTGGCTCTTCGATTTCTGAGGCCATCCGTGTCTATGCTGATGAGATGCGTGACAAGCGCGTGATGCGGGCTGAGGAGAAAGCCAATAAGCTGCCCACGAAATTGACATTGGGCACGATGGTTTTTTGTTTGCCGCCCTTGTTGTTGATCCTCGTTGGGCCTGCGATTTACGATATTTTGCAGAATTTCAGTGGTGGTAATTAAGGCGATGCGGGCCGCGAAGGTCAGTTTCATCACCATTCTGACCCTGACCTTGGTTGCAGGATGCGGTGATCCCATGCGTGACCCGCTTGCAACTGGTGAAGCGCGCGCGGTCATCGACCCCGCGGGACAGTCGGTGGATGGGTTGATAGTGGGCCATCGGTTGATGGAGGCGGGCGAATATGAACTGGCCTTGCGCGCCTATTATCGGGCGGCCTCCGATCAGGGCATGACGGCCGATGTCCTCAGCGCGATTGGGTCGGCCAACTTGCGGTTGGGGCGTTTAGGCCAAGCGGAACAAGGGCTACGACAGGCCATTGAACTGGACGAGAGATTTGCCGCGGCTTGGAACAACCTTGGTGTTGTCTTGATGGAGCGTGGCGATTTTGGCCAAGCCCGCCGTGTTTTTGAGACCGCTTTTGCCCTTGATGGCGGCAAATCCCCCCCGCTGCGAGAAAATTTGCGCTTGGCTATCCAAATGATGGAAAATAATGTATATCATGAAGATATAAATAATGACGCGTTTGAGTTGGTGCGCCGGGGTGGTGGTCGTTACGAATTGCTGCAAACCCCTTAAGGCCCTCAATTACAGCGCGCCCGAGCAGTTGTGATTGGATTTCAGAATGCGTCTGTCCCCGTTTCGGTGGCTTTTGCTTGGCTTGGCATGCCCGCTTTTGGCGGCCTGCCTTGTCCAATCGGAACAGCCCGATCAAGCGGCGCAGGCCATTGGTGCCGCGAATTTAGAGTCGATCATGCTGACCTCGGCAGACCCCGAAGATGCAATCAGCTATTTTTCACGCCAAACCACGGAAAACCCCAACGATATTGGCGCGCGCCGTGGCCTTGCGCAAAGTCTGACACGGGCGGGGCGTGCGGCGGAAGGGGTCGTGATATGGCGGCAGGTTTTGGCCCATCCCGAAGTGTCTGATGAAGATCGGGTTGGCTTTGCCGAAGCCTTGATCCGCGCGGGGGAGTGGAATGAGGCACGCAGCGTTTTGGATCAAGTGCCGCCGACCTATGAAACCTATGAACGCTACAGGCTTGAGGCCATGTTGGCCGATTATGCGCAGGATTGGGGCCGTGCTGATGCGTTTTATGAGACTGCAGCGGGGATGACGACACGCCCCGCATCGGTCTTAAACAATTGGGGCTATTCCAAGCTGACCCGCGGCGATCACGCCGAGGCAGAGCGCCTCTTCACCGAGGCGATTGCCTATGATCCAAGTGTTTTCACAGCAAAGAATAACCTTGTGCTGGCGCGCGCCGCACAAGGTGAGTTTACCCTTCCGCTTGTCAATATGACCCAAGTGGAGCGCGCACAGCTTCTCTATACGATGGCATTGGCGGCCATTCGACAGGATCGCATTGATCTAGGCCGTGGCCTGCTGGCTGAGGCCATTGATACCCATCCACAATATTTCGAGGCCGCTGTCGCAACACAGCGCGCCTTAGACAGCGGGGTTCGCAACTAATGACACATTTGATGCAGATTGAGGCTTTGGTTTTTTTAATCCTGACCGCACCGTTGTGCCTTTATGTGACTTGGACAGACCTGAGCCAAATGCGCATTCCAAATCTGTCAGTGCTGATCCTAATTGCGATTTTCGCGGTTGCGGGACTGTTTCTATTACCGCTTGAGGTTTACGCCATGCGTTGGGTTTGGGCCTTGGGGGTTTTGGTTGTTGGGTTTTTGATGTCCACAATCGGCCCGATTGCCATTGGGGCGGGGGATGCAAAATTTGCAGCCGCTTTGTCCCTGTTCATCGCCAAAGGGGATGGGCTGCAATTTTTGGTTCTTTTTGCAGGCGTTTTGTTGGCGTCGTGGTTGGTGCATCGTATCGCGGGCAAAATCACCTTGATCCGCAAGGCTACCGCAACATGGGCCAGTTGGGAGGCTGGCAAATTGTTTCCTATGGGCGTGGCCTTAGCGGGCACATTGATCCTTTATCTTGCCTTAGGCGCGGCGCAAATCTGATCTTTGATTGGACGGGCAGGCGGGCCGCCCTATGATCGGGGTATGGACGCATTGCCTGCCCAAATTGACAATTGGTTCGCTGCGCGCGGATGGCAGATGCACCCGCATCAGCGCGCGATGCTGCGCGCGACATCACCTGCGCAGGTTTTGATCGCCCCCACGGGCGCGGGCAAAACCCTGTCGGGCTTTCTCCCTTCGCTTGTGGATTTGATCCATGCACCCAAACAAGGGCTGCACACGCTCTACATCTCGCCGCTTAAGGCGCTTGCGGCAGATATCAGGCGCAATCTTCAGACCCCTGTTGCCGAGATGGGCCTTGATATTCGTATTGAGGATCGAACGGGTGATACATCGGCCCATATGCGGCGGCGCCAACGCGCTGACCCGCCTCAGATTTTGCTGACCACGCCTGAATCGCTTGCGCTGTTATTGTCCTATCCTGAGGCGGATAAAATTTTTGCCTCGGTGAAGCGGGTTATTCTCGATGAAATTCATGCGCTGATTGACAGCAAACGGGGCGATCAACTGATGTTGTGTCTCGCGCGGCTTGCGCGGTTGTCCCCCCAGATGACCCGTGTGGGTTTGTCCGCCACAGTAAAAGAGCCCTCTCAAATCGCGGCCTATTTGGCGCCTGACGGCGGGGCTGAGATCATTACCGCGCCGCAAGGCCCCGCGCCCGATATCGCCATTCTTGAGGCGGATATCCCGCCCCCATGGGCGGGGGGCGGCGGGCGATATGGCGTGCAGGCGGTCTATGACCAGATTAAACGCCATCGCGCTACGCTGATTTTTCACAACACCCGCGCAAATGCCGAACTGTTTTTCCATGAATTGTGGCAGGCCAATGAGGACACCCTGCCGATTGGCATCCATCACGGCGCGCTGTCGCGCGAGGCCCGCGCTAAGGTCGAGGCCGCGATGAGTGAGGGCAGCCTGCGCGCAATCGTCTGCACAGGCAGTCTCGATCTGGGGATCGACTGGGGCGATGTTGATCTGGTGATCCAAATCGGTGCGCCCAAAGAGGTTAAGCGCCTTGTGCAACGTATCGGGCGCGCGGGGCACCGCTTTGATCTTGCATCTAAGGCGCGTATTTTGCCCGCCAACCGCTTTGAATATCTCGAATGCCAAGCGGCGCTTGAGGCGGTACGCGATGGTGGGCTTGAAGATGACCCCATCCGTCAGGGCGGGTTGGACGTTCTGTGCCAGCATATCTTGATCTCTGCCTGTGCAGGGCCGATTGCACCCGATGATCTTTATGCCGAGATCACAACAGCCGCGCCCTATGCGGGAGTAACCCGTGCCGAGTTTGACCGCGCCTTGGAGTTTTGCGCGACAGGTGGCTACGCGCTGCGCGCTTATGATCGCTGGCAAAGACTGGTCACGCGGCCCGATGGGACGCTAGCTTTGCGAGATCCACGCAGTGCGGCGCGCATCCGCCAAAATATTGGCACGATTATCGAAACCGACAGGTTGAAAGTGCGCATGGCCAAACGGCGCGGCGGGGCACCTTTGGGCGAGGTTGAAGAAAACTTTGCCGCGCAATTGCGCCAAGGTGACAGTTTCCTCATCGGGGGGCAGATCGTGCGCTATGAGGGTATGCGCGAATTGGTGGTTGAGGTCAGCCCAAGCCCGCAAAAGCGGCCGAAAATTGCAACATTCATGGGCACGAAATTCGCAACCTCGCTGCAACTTTCTGATCGCATTTTGGCGCGATTGGAAAGTGGCGATTGGTCGGGCTTGCCCGCCCATATTGCCGACTGGCTGGATTATCAGACGCGGCTGTCCCGCTTGCCGCAGCGTGACCGATTGCTGGTGGAAACCTACCCCCATGAGGGCCGCGCACATCTTTGTGTGCATGGTTTTGCGGGGCGCAATGCACAGCAGACCCTTGGCCTTGTTCTGACCCATCGCATGGATCAACTGGGTCTCGCCCCTATGGGCTTTGTGGCCAATGATTATGCCACGCTGATTTGGGGGCTTGATCCCATAGCTGATCCAAGGCCGCTCTTTGCGCCTGATTTATTGCGTGCGGCCTTTGAAGGGTGGCTGTCAGAAAACGCCGTCATGAAGCGCAGTTTCAAGGCGGTTGCGTTGATCTCTGGGCTGATCGAGCGCAGCGTGAACGGCACCAAGAAAACAGGGCGGCAGGCTGTGTTTTCGTCAGATATCCTTTATGACACGCTGCGCAAATATGACAGCGACCATATCTTACTTGAGATGACGCGCCGTGATGCGTTGCGGGGTTTGGTCGATTTTGGTCGCATTGATGAAATGTTGGCCCGCGTAGGCGGGCGTATTGACCATATCGCGCTGCCCCGCGTCAGCCCATTTGCAGCGCCCTTGTTGCTTGAGGCGGGGCGCATCCCTGTCCATGGTTCTGCCGATCAACGTCTGTTGGAGGAAGAAGCCGCAAAATTCCTGCCCCAAGCCGCGCTTGGTCACAGGTGAGAGGACTTGCCCCTGTCTTTGGCTTGGCGCATCTATAGGCGATGCAAGCCCATCTTGAATTTCAGTTTGGCATGGAACGCCTTTTGGCTACGCCGCAAGGCGCGCTTTATTGGCCAAAGGCGGATGTTCTCATCGTGTCCGACCTTCATCTGGGAAAATCTGAACGGATGGCGCGGCGTGGTGCAGGGTTATTGCCGCCCTATGACACCCCCGAAACCCTTGCGCGATTGACAGAAGAGATTGCCACCTATGATCCCGCTGTGGTGATCTGTCTGGGGGATAGTTTTGACGACCTAGAGGCCGCGCGGAACCTCTCGCCCTATTTGGCGCGGCGTTTAGGGCCAATCCAAGCAGGGCGCAAATGGGTTTGGATTTTGGGCAATCATGATGCAGGCCCTGTAAATCTTTCGGGCGAACATCTGGATGAATTTGAAACGCCGCCCTTTATCCTGCGCCATATCGCGCGGGCTGATTTACCTGAAGGGCAGTTTGAGATTTCAGGTCATTATCATCCAAAAATGCGCGTGGCTTTGCGTGGGCGTAGCCTGTCGCGCGCTGCGTTTTTGATGGATGCACAGCGCCTGATCTTGCCCGCATTTGGGGCTTATACGGGCGGTCTTTGGGCCGATGATCCCGTCTTTGCGGGGCTGTTGGGGGCAGATGCGGCGGCCATCGTTTTGGGACAGCCGCCTGTCATGATCCCGCTTAAGCGGTAAGCCCTTCGGGCTCGGGCAAGCCATGGCTGCGCGCGCAGGCGGTGAGCGTATTGGCCAAAAGGCAGGCAATGGTCATTGGCCCGACACCGCCAGGAACAGGGGTGATCGCGCCGGCTTTGGCCGCGCAGCTGTCATAATGACAATCGCCGACAAGGCGCGTTTTGCCCTCAGGGGTGGCGATGCGGTTGATGCCCACATCAATCACCGTAGCCCCCTCTTTGACGAAGTCACCCGTGATCATCTCGGGGCGGCCGACAGCGGCCACCAGAATATCTGCGCTACGGCAAATTGCGGCCAAATCCTTGCTGCGGGAATGGGCGATGGTGACAGTGCAGCTGTCGCCAAGCAAAAGTTGCGCCATAGGTTTGCCCACAATATTCGAGCGCCCAACAACCACAGCGTTGAGGCCAGAGAGGCTGCCGTGATGATCGCGCAACATCATCAAGCAGCCCAATGGCGTGCAGGGCACCATGGACTTTTGCCCCGTTCCAAGCAGACCCACATTCGAGATATGGAACCCATCCACATCCTTCGCAGGGTCAATCGCATTGATCACAAGCGCGCTGTCAATGTGGTCAGGCAGGGGCAATTGCACCAAAATACCATGCACCGATTGATCCGCGTTCAATTGATCAATCAAGGCCAGCAGTTCCGCCTGCGAGGTTGTGGCATCAAGGCGGTGTTCATAGGAATTCATCCCCGCCTCAACTGTGCGCTTGCCTTTTGAGCGCACATAAACCTCGCTTGCAGGATCTTCGCCGACCAACACCACAGCAAGGCCTGGGGTGATGCCATGATCTGCTTTCATTGCGGTCACATGGTCAGTCACCATTTGCTGAACTTTGGCTGAGAAAGCTTTGCCGTCAATGATATGGGCGGTCATGGCGTCATTCCTTATTCGGGGTCGTTTTTCGGTCTGTTGACAAGGCACATATCCCCACCGCGTTACTGCTGCAACGGGCGGGGATCGCGTTATTGAAAAAGGCGCTTAGAACAGCCCCTCAACCTCGCCTGCATCATTCAGGCGGATATTCTCCGCACTGGGGACGCGCGGCAGGCCAGGCATGGTCATGATCTCGCCGCAGATCACAACGATAAACCCTGCACCTGCCGAAAGACGCACTTCGCGCACGGGCAAGGAATGGCCTGTTGGTGCGCCGCGGCGGTTTGGATCTGTGGTAAAGCTATATTGTGTTTTTGCCATACAGACGGGCAGGTTTTGATAGCCTGCATCCTCCCATGCTTTGAGCTGATCACGGATTTTTTGATCCGCCAAAACCTCATCCGCGCGATAAATCCGCTTGGCCACTGTTTCGATTTTTTGGAACAGTGGCATGTCATCGGCATAGAGCGTTTGGAAGGCAGCAGAGCCGCTATCCGCCAATTCCGCCACTCGGGTCGCAAGGTCGGTGATCCCCTTTGATCCTTCTGCCCAGTGGCGGCACAAGATGGCCTCAGATCCCAGTGATTTCACATAGTCCTGAACGGCGGCGACTTCGGCATCCGTGTCGCTGTAGAAATGGTTGATTGCGACAACCACAGGAACACCAAAACCTTTGAGGTTCTCAATGTGGCGACCAAGGTTTGGGCAGCCTTTTTTGACCGCTTCAACATTTTCTGTGCCCAAGTCAGCCTTAGCAACGCCGCCATTCATTTTCATGGCCCGCACAGTGGCAACCAAGACCACGCAATCGGGCGAAAGCCCTGCTTTGCGGCATTTGATATTCATGAATTTTTCAGCGCCCAGATCCGCACCAAAGCCCGCTTCGGTGACCACATAATCCGCCAATTTCAGCGCGGTTTTGGTGGCAATGACCGAGTTACAGCCATGCGCGATATTGGCAAAGGGGCCACCATGCACAAAAGCGGGGTTGTTCTCGAGGGTCTGCACGAGGTTTGGCTGCATGGCATCTTTGAGCAGAACAGTCATTGCGCCATCGGCCTTGATGTCGCGTGCGTAAATCGGGCTGCGGTCACGGCGATAGGCCACGATCATATCGCCCAAACGGCGCTGCAAATCCGCCAAATCATCTGCCAAGCACAAGATGGCCATCACTTCGGAGGCCACTGTGATGTCAAACCCGGTCTGCCGTGGGAAGCCGTTGGACACACCGCCAAGCGAGGTCACAACATCGCGCAATGCGCGGTCGTTCATATCGAGAACACGGCGCCAGACCACGCGGCGCTCGTCAATCTGCAGCTCGTTGCCCCAGTAGATATGGTTGTCGATCATCGCAGAGAGCAGGTTATGCGCCGCCGTAATCGCATGAAAATCGCCTGTAAAATGCAGGTTCATTTCTTCCATTGGGACAACTTGCGCCAAGCCACCGCCAGCTGCACCACCCTTCATACCAAAGTTTGGCCCAAGCGAGGCTTCGCGGATACAAATCGCGGCCTTTTTGCCAATTGCACAAAGGCCATCCCCAAGCCCCACCGTGGTGGTGGTTTTGCCTTCGCCCGCAGGGGTGGGGTTGATCGCTGTTACAAGGATCAGCTTGCCATTGTCGCGGCCCTCAAGTCTGTTGATGAAATCCTGAGACACTTTTGCCTTGTCGTGCCCATAGGGCAGCAGCGCCTCATATGGGATTTCCAGCTTTTCGCCGATGTCTTTGATTGGCTGTTTGTTTGCGGCGCGTGCGATTTCGATGTCGGTTTTGAAGGCCATGATGCGCGTGTCCCATTCATAGTTTGGGGTTGAGAAAAAAGGTCGAATTCAGCGCGACTATAGGGAGGCGATTCTGAATCGCGCGGACTGTTTTCGACCTTTTCGCGCCGTGGTGCGCCAGAAGCAGAGCGCGCAGAAATGAAAACACCCCCAGATCGAAACGGATCGGGGGGTGTCTTGTGGTCTAGAAAACCATGGCCGCTTAGGGCGTGGGTTCAGGCTCCATCCCGCCATCGTCATTGCGCGGTTTGCGCGACTTGGTTTTTGGAATCGCGGTGATCGAGGCGCCACCGCCTGTGCCTGTGTCATCCCCATCATCGCCACGGTTCAAAGGTTCGCCCGCGATAACACGGGTGATCTCAGAGCCCGTGAGGGTTTCATATTCAAGCAGACCTTGTGCCAAACGCTCAAGGTCATCGCGCTTTTCGGTCAAAATGCGCTTGGCGGTCTCATAACCTTGATCCACCAATTCCTTGACCTTGTCGTCAATGACCTTTTGCGTGGCCGCCGAATGGTTCGTGCCGCCGCCATAAGAGCCCAAATAAGATTGCTGCTCATTGGCGTAATCGACATAGCCTAGCTCTTCAGCATAGCCAAATTGCGTGACCATGGCGCGCGCAATGCGGCTGACCTGTTGAATGTCAGAGGCCGCCCCAGAGGTGACGTTCTCTTTGCCAAATACCAACTCCTCAGCCACACGGCCCCCCATCGCCATTGCGATTTTCGAGGTGTATTTTGTGTAGCTGACGGACAGTTGATCGCGTTCAGGCAGGGAGAGAACTAAACCCAAGGCACGACCGCGCGGGATGATTGTCGCTTTGTGAATTGGATCGTGCTGCGGCACGTTCAATCCAACCACCGCGTGGCCCGCTTCGTGATAGGCGGTAAGGCGTTTTTCATCCTCAGTCATCACCATTGAGCGGCGTTCAGCCCCCATCATCACCTTGTCTTTGGCATTCTCGAAATCTTCCATCGTGACAAAGCGGCGATTGACGCGGGCCGCCATCAAAGCGGCTTCATTCACCAAATTGGCCAAATCAGCGCCCGAAAAGCCTGGCGTGCCCCGTGCGATGATTCGCAGATCGACATTCGGGCCAAGAGGCACTTTGCGCGCATGAACGCCCAAGATTTTTTCACGTCCCTTGATGTCTGGGTTGGGCACCTGCACCTGACGGTCGAAACGACCTGGACGCAGAAGGGCAGGGTCAAGAACATCGGGGCGGTTGGTCGCCGCTACGATGATAATACCCTCGTTGGCCTCGAAGCCGTCCATCTCAACCAGAAGCTGGTTCAAGGTTTGCTCGCGTTCGTCATTGCCGCCGCCATAGCCAACACCGCGCGAGCGCCCGACCGCGTCAATCTCGTCAATAAAGACGATACAAGGCGCGTTCTTTTTGGCCTGCTCAAACATATCGCGCACGCGGCTTGCGCCGACACCCACGAACATCTCGACAAAGTCAGAGCCAGAGATGGTGAAGAAGGGCACACCCGCCTCGCCAGCGATGGCGCGTGCAAGCAAGGTCTTACCCGTTCCAGGAGGGCCGACAAGCAGCGCGCCCTTGGGGATCTTGCCACCAAGCTTGCTGAATTTCTGCGGATTCCTTAGGAATTCAACGATTTCTTCCAATTCTTCCTTGGCTTCATCAATCCCCGCAACATCGTCAAAGGTGACGCGGCCATGCTTCTCGGTCAGCAGTTTCGCCTTGGATTTTCCAAAACCCATTGCCCCGCCACGACCGCCGCCTTGCATGCGATTCATGAAGAAAATCCAGATCCCGATGAGAACTAGAACGGGCAACCACAGCGACAAAATGGACATGAATCCCGATTGCTCCTGTGGGCGCACTTCGACCCGCACCCCTTGGTCAATCAAGGCGGTGGCGATGTCACTGTCCGCAGGACGGGTGGTTTCAAATGTGCCCTCCGAAGTGGTGAACTGCACCGCTTCGCCATCTATCGTTGCCGTGCTCACCGAGCCTTGTTCGACTTGAGAGATGAAATCAGAATAAGCCACTGATCGGGCATTGACCGATGACTGGTTGCCGCTGAACAGATTGAACAGCGCAAGGATCAACAAAAACAAAATGACCCAAAAGGCGATATTACGAGCATTGCCCAAGAGAATTCTCCTCGCTTTCGCGGCAGCCGCGCCACATGCGCGCTTGCGTTCCCTCTAAGATAAGGAAGCTTTGGCTGACTTCAATGCGATAATATGGATCGGTGGAACTCTGCCGATGGATCATATTGCGGCGCGCATAGTCCCTCGCGCGCCAAATAGGGCACGGCAACCAAGGCTTGGCCCGCCCAAAGCGCGGGATAAGACTGAAACGCGGCCTTTGGCAAACCCTTTGGCAACTCAAGCGCAGCAAGGCTTTGCGCGCCCAAGGGGCGGATCACCGCCTCGCCCAAACGGCGCCCTTTGATGCGCCACCGCCCGTCCCATGCTGACGCCCCATCTGCAGGGCATTCATAATCGGCCACTGCGCGCAATTCACGCACCAAGATCAGCGCATCATCTTGCACAAAACTTTGCGCCCCTTGAAGCGTTGCCCCGCGCCCCGCATATGCGGCTTCTGCCAAGGCCTCTAAGCTGCTGAGGCGGGGCCTGTAGGGGGCTTGGGTCAAGCACCCAATCCCATGTGCCAAGAGGCGCAATTGGGTTTCTTCTTCAATCCGTTCAAGGCGTGTCAGGTCAAACCGCAGAATGCCTGGATAGGGCTCGGTGACAACATCGCGGGCCACATCCGCCGCGCGCGCCCAAAGTGCAACGCTGGCGCGGGCCATGTGGTCTGCCGTGCGCGTGAGAGTGTCGACATCAAGACCAATTTCGGCCAGATCGCGCATCGCCTTGCGCGTGCGCACGCGCAGATAATCTTCGTTATCGTTTGAGGGGTCATCAATCCATTGCATCCCGCGCGCTTGCAGGGCCGCACGCAGATCAGCGCGGGACGCCCAAAGGATTGGGCGAATAACCGGGGCAGCCCCTGCCGCATCTGCGGCCTTATGCGAGAGCGGCAAGGCTTTCATCGCGGCCAACCCCTCAACGCCCGATCCGCGCGATAGGCGCATCAAAAAGGTTTCGGCCTGATCATCACGGGTATGGCCCACAAGGATCGCGCCAATTTCAGGCCGTTTGCGTCTGCGCCATTCTTGAACAAGACTATAGCGCGCAGCGCGCGCGGCGGCCTGTAAGTTGCCCACGCCATCCCATTTCCATTGCAAGGTGACGTGATCAATCCCAAGATCATGCGCGATTTTCGCCACCCCTTCCGCCTCGGCGGCGCTTTCGGGGCGTAGTCCGTGATCCACAGTAATCGCAATCAGCGTCACGGGGCCATTGTCAGGGTCTTGGCGCATCTCTGCGGCCCAGTCATGGGCCAGCATCATCAAGGCAAGGCTATCGCTGCCACCTGAAACCATGATGGCCAAAACTGGCGGTAAAGGCGCGGGGCATAGCCGCGCCATCTCACTGTGAAATTTATCGCTCAGGCTCAATTGCACGCAAGCGCCGCGCGCGTTGCTTCGGCAGTCGCAATTTCGCTGCGTGCCTCTGGATAGCGCGTAGCGACCTCCGACAGCGTGATACAGGCTTCCTCAATTTGGCCCAATTCGCCTAAGGATTGCCCAAGGCGGGCCAAGGCCGCAGGCGCGCGCGCGCCATCGGGGCTGCCTGAGAAACTGTCAAGAAAGGCACGGGCTGCACGGCTCCAAGCCCCTTGCTGGACTTCGGCCTCACCGCGCAGGAAATGTGCTTCGCCCGATAATGGGCCGCCCGGATAAGTTTCTGCGAAGCGGCTAAAGGCTTGCGCGGCCTCTGCCCAATTGCCCGCATCATAGGCCGCAAGGGCGCGGTCAAAATCCGATTGTTCGGCAACGGCCAATTGCGGGCCATCGCTGGCCCCGCCGGTGCTTGGCGCGGGCGCAAGGGTGCTGCCTTGGCCCAAGGGCGTGCCTGTGTCCCCACTGGGGGCAACACCGCCCAAGGAGGGCGTATCGCCCAGCGTTGCGATATCGCAGTCAGGTTCCAATTCACACAGGCGGAATTCCAGATCACCAATGCGGTTGGTGCCGTCCCCCACAATCGCCTCGATGCGCAATTGCAGCGTTTCGGTTGCGGCGGTCATACGGCGCAATTCCGCCTCAATGGCATCAAGCCGCGAAAGCGGGTTCGCCGTTCCTGCGGGCAGGCTTGGCCCGCCCGTTGTTGAGAGCTCAAGCCTGAGGCGCTGTATCTCGAAGTAAAGCACCGATAGCTCTTGCCGAATATCGGCAAGGCTTTGGGCTTGGTCAGTTTGGGCAAAGGCCGCTTGGGGGGGCATGCCGCCCCCAAGGCCAATGACCATAACCCCGCAGATCAGCGCCCGCTTGAGCATATCGTTTAGGCCCCCGCACCAGCGGCAATCACCGTCACCGCGCGGCGGTTGCGGCTATAGCACGCTTCGTTCGAGCAAATCTCAATCGGGCGCTCTTTACCATAAGAGATGGTCGACAGACGATTGGGCGCGACCCCACGGCTGATCAGATATTCCTGTGCCGATGCCGCGCGGCGCGCGCCAAGCGCAAGGTTATACTCGCGCGTGCCTTGTTCATCCGCGTGACCCTCGATAATCGCGGTGTAGTTTGGGTTGCTCAACAGCCAGTTTGCCTGTTGGTCTAGGGTCGCAATTGCCTCAGCCGACAGGTTCGATTGATCGACCGCAAAGAACACGCGGTCACCAATGGTTTGGTTGAAATATTCGGGGCTTGCAGGGTCGTAATTCCCGCCTGCGCCAGCGCCATATTGGCCACTTGCACCATTGCCGCCAAGCCCTGCTTGCGAACAGGCTGCAAGACCAAGCATCGCAACCATCAAAGTTGATTTTACCAAAAGTTTCATCGTTTACATTCCTAAGACAGGGGGCAGGTCATTCCACCCCGATTGTGGGCACCGCTTTGGCCCTGTGTAACATGTCCAAAGCGCGTTGTGAATCGGGCATAATGATTTGGCCAATCACGTGCGGGTTATTGCAACAGCGGCGACCAAGCGGGATCGGACGCCATTCCTGGTGTCGCGACACGCTGAAGGTTGCGCCCCGAAATATCGACCGAATAAAGCGCAGGCGCCCCATTTGTGCCTGCAGTTTCGCGGGTGAACATAACCACGCGCCCATTCGGCGCCCAAGTTGGCCCTTCATCAAGGAAAGACGCTGTCAAAAGACGCTCTTCGCTGCCATCAATGCGCATCACGCCGATATGGAACCGCCCTGCCTCTTGTTTGGTGAAGGCGATATAGTCGCCGCGCGGGCTCCAGACGGGGGTGCCATAACGACCACTGCCGCGGCTGATACGCTGCGCAGGGCCACCCGTGGCAGGCATGATGTAAAGCTGCTGGTTGCCAGAGCGGTCGCTTTCAAACACGACTTGGCTGCCATCTGGTGAAAAGCTTGGCGCCGTTTCAATCGAAGGCGCTTCGGTCAAACGTGTCTGCGTGCCCGTGACCAAATCAAGCATATAAATATCGCTATTTCCGCCCCGTTCGACCGAAAACACAACGCGCTGCCCGTCAGGGGAATAGCGCGGGGCAAAGGTCATGGTTCCAGGAAGATCGGCCAAAGGACGGTGGGTCACGCTCGCAATATCCATCTGATAGATGCGCGGTGTGCCACTTTCATAGGATGTATAGAGCAAGCTGCGCCCATCTGGCGAAAAGCGGGGCGCAAGAACAATCGCGCTGCTATCTGTTAGATATTGAACATTTGCGCCGTCATAATCCATCAGGGCCAGACGCTTGAGCCGCGCGTTTTTGGGGCCTTCCTCGTTTATGAAGGCCACGCGTGTGTCGAAATATCCGCTTTCGCCTGTAATGCGGCTATAGACTTGATCTGCCACCCGATGCGCCATGCGCCGCCATGTTTCGGGCGTTGCCACGAATTGCAGCCCATCCCCGAGTGGCAGTTGCGAGAACACATCAAAAAGCCGAAAACGCACAACCATCTGCCCCTCTGGGGTGCGGCCCACCGAGCCCGTGATCAGGGCTTGGGCATTGATGGCTTGCCAGTCGGCAAATTGCACGGGGCTGTCAAAACTGGTGATTGTGGAAATATGGGCCTCGGCTGGGATTTCGCGAAACAGGCCTGTGCCACGCAGATCGGCGGCAATCACCCGCGTGATATCTTGGGCGGCATCAGCCATATCAGGCGTGTCCGCGATAAAGACGGGCAGGGCAAAGGGGAGCGGCTCAATCACACCTTCGGTGATCTCAATGCGCAAAGGCCCGCCTGCACCTTGGGCCCATGCGGGTAGGCTGCTTGCGCCAAGCGCAAGGCACAGCCCCAAGCCGCGAAAAACTGTAATCAACTGCGCCTTCATCTCAGCCTCATCTGTTCAGGGTTGAAGACCATCTCGATGGTTTGCCATTGGTCGTATTTTTCCGGGGGCAGGTTAAACCCGTTTGCGCCACAGCGCAAAATTGCACGGCGTCCTGCTTCAAATGCTTGGGAGACCGATGCATCCGAGCCACCAGAACTGTCGATCATTCGGATAGACCCCGCATCTGGCCGCCCATCTTGGCCCAAGGTGACCGAGATGGTGACAATTGTGCGCTGCGCTTCGGAGGATAGCGCGCCCACATTCCAACAGGCGCGCACATCGGCGATCAAACCATCCACCTCGCCACTGCTGAGGGGCGGGCCAGAGGGGACGGAGGGTGTCGCAGGGGCGCTGACCGCATCTGCAACCGCCGCCGCAATCGCATCAACGAGCGGGTCAGCAGGTTCAGGCGCGGGTTCAGGTTCAGGCTGCGGCTCTGGTTCGGGTGTTGGTTCGGGTGTGGGGCGCTGTGGCCGTGCGGTCGGCACTGGTGACGCAATCGGTGCAAGGCTTGCCGCGGGTGTTTCGGCCTCTGTTACGATCTGGGTCGTTGCGGCTTCGGGGGCTTGGGCCACCTCTTGTTCAACGGGTGTTTCACTTTGCGTATCAGGCTCAGGGGTTGCCTCGACAACAGTCGGCGCGATTTCGGCATCAGGCGGCGGTGCGGGCGCGGGTGTTGGTGCCACGCGCGGCGCGGCCTCAGGTGTTGGCGTGTCTGACGGGGGCGCATCCTCCGCACCCAAAGGGGGCGCGCTGATTTCTGGGGGCTGTGGTTGCACCTCGGGTTGCGGTGCGGGGTCTGGCGTTGGCTCTGGCGCAGGTTCGGGCGCAGGTGGCAGGCTCGCCGCTTGGGTGAGTTCCTCAAATTCAGCGGTTGAGATGATTTGAACGCCCGTCACCTGAAAATCGGTTTCCGTGTTGCGGTGAAACAAAATATCTCCAAACGCCACCCATAAGAGCAGCGCGATGTGCAGCCCAGCCGAGACATAAAGCTCCCGCCGCATCAAACTTACCCCTCAGGCCCGCTGCCCGCCGCGCCATCCAGCGCAGGCCCGCCCGCATCGGTCACAAGGCCAATTTCGCGAAAGCCGCCCGCATTCAGCGCGCCCATGATTTGCATCACTTGCTCATAGGAAATCGCGCCATCCGCGCGTAGGAAAATGCGCGTGCTGTCGCGCTCACCTGCAATGGCCAACAGCCGCGTGACCAGTTCATCCCGCGAAACTTCGGTGGTTTGGATCATCACCCGCCCATCGGGGGCGATGGTTACAGTGAGCGGTTCTTCTTCCTCACTCGGCAGGGCTTCTGCGGCAGTGTCTGGCAGGTTAATCGGCACACCAACAGTCATCAACGGGGCGGCCACCATAAAGATGATCAAAAGGCACAACATCACGTCCACGAAAGGCGTGACGTTGATTTCGGACATGGCGCGGCTGCTGCCCGCCCGTCTGCGGCCGCGTCTGCGACCGCCGCCCGATTTTTGCGCAACCGAGGCCCCCATCAGTCAAGCTGCCTTGACAGGAGGGTGGAGAACTCATCTGCAAAGCTCTCATAGCCTGCAATGATCCGATCTGAGTCGGACGACAGTTTGTTGTAGAAAATCACGGCAGGGATCGCGGCCAATAGGCCAAGACCTGTAGCCAGTAGGGCCTCGGCAATACCAGGCGCCACAACGGCAAGGGATGTGTTGCCAGAAATCGCGATTTCTTGGAAGGATCGCATGATCCCCCAAACTGTGCCAAAGAGGCCAACAAATGGTGCCGTTGCGCCTGTTGTGGCAAGGAAGGTCAAGCCTGCGGTTAGGCGCTCTGCTTCGCGGGCAATCGCCACATCCATTGAGCGATCCACGCGCTGCTGCACTCCAGGGATGAGCGCGCCATCGTCACGCAGCGAGTTGCGCCATTCGGCCATGCCCGCCACAAAGACACGTTCCGCGGCTGATTGCGGGCTTTCGGCGATTTGATCATAGAGCAAATCAAGCGGCTGACCCGACCAAAACGCTGCGTCAAAATCCGCTGTGTTTTGCCTTGCGCGGCGATAAATCCGAAATTTGTTAATCGTGATCGCCCAGACCCAAACTGAGGCCACGATCAGTGCGATCATCACGGCCTGCACAATAAAGGATGCGCGGAAAAACAGCGCCATGAGGGTGAAATCAGCCTCTTGCGCCATGCTAAGCGTTGTAGCGTCCATGCCCGTTCTTTCTATTTGCCTCGATGCCCGACCTTGCCTTTTGGGCAAAGCACCCCCAAATCGGCGCCGTTCTTTTTGCGGCACTCAGTATGGGGTCACATTCCCCTATATCAGGTTCAAAATCACTTGGGAATGGGCGCGCGCTCAAGCCCGCGTGATTGGCAAATCCTTGCGCTCAGGGCTTAGCAGAATTTCGACAGCATTTCGGGCGGCAGTTTCGCCACGCCGCCTTGACCATTGATGGTGGCGAGGGTGACTTTGGCGGCAAAGATCACGGTGCCTGCGCGCATGACATCTTGGCTCAATTCCAAGCGCACAGGGCTTGCGCGCAGAATTTTGGTTTCAACCACCAATTCATCATCGAATTTTGCGGGCGCGCGGTAATCAGCCTCAACGCGGCGCACGGCAAATACGATATCTTGGGTGGCCTTTAGCGCCGCTTGATCAATGCCAAGGTCGCGCACCATCTCGCTGCGGGCGCGCTCGATGAATTTTAGGTAATTGGCATAATAGACGATCCCCGCCAGATCGGTATCTTCGTAATAAACACGGATGGGCCAGTGATGCGTCATGCTCAATTTCTATGCTCCAAGACAGCCACCCGTGCCGCCATGCGTAGGCCATGCGTGCTGTCTTGCGCACAGACGGGCATCACAGGATCATAGCCTGCACGAATAATCGCTGCAATTTCAGGTTTCAGGCGCGCCGCGCCATCCGTCCCTGCGGCCAGTGGGGAGTGCCCTAGAAAGGCTTGATCCGACCAAAGTAAAATCGTCTGCACCGCTTGTGACAGCGCGATGGTATCGGCGGGCAGACGCGATAAATCCGCATCCATGCGCACAAAAACAAAGGCCGCTTTGATGCCACCATCGGCATCAAACCGAAATGCGCGATATTGATTGGCATCTACCGATTTGAGCCGCGCAATGATCTCGGCCAAATCGGGCAGCAGGCGATCCATATTGGGTGTGGCAAGCACCTCGTCCCAATCACGGATGAAAAACATCATGAAATTCGCGCCCAGTTCGGGATCTGTCTCGGCCATCTGGTGGCCGGCGAGTGCGACAACCGCCTCAAGCGCGCCCTTGACGATGGACACGGTCGCATCCTCAACCCCAAACACTACAGGGGCGATAGGCCGACCCCAACGGGCGAAGAGATAGCTGCCATCAGCGCGGGTGAAATAGGGTGTGACTGCATCTTGGGTCATAGGCCACGGGATTAGCGGCTTGGGGGCTGTGGTTCAATCCCCTCAACTGATCTCAAGCCTGCCAGTTTGATCCGTTATCTCGCCAATAACCCATCCGGTGTGGCCTGTGGCCTGAAGTCCCGCTTGCACCTCTGGCAGGGCGGTTTGGGGCAAGGCTGCCAAAAGCCCGCCTGCGGTTTGAGGATCAAATAACAAATCGGCGTGCGGGCCCGATGTGGTGCCCCGTATTTGCCCCAAAAGATGCGCGCGGGTTTGCGGGTAGAGGGTCGATTGAAACCCCGCTGCCGCCAAATGAAGCGCGCCTTGATAGAGAGGAATTCGATCAAGCCAAATCTGCGCCCCCACGCCCGAGGCGCGGGCGATATTCATGATATGGCCTGCAAGGCCGAACCCCGTCACATCGGTCATGGCGCAGGCATGGGGGGCGAGAATATCCGCCACCGCCCCCTGCGGTGTCGTAAGCCCCTGATAAAGCCGCGCAATGTCGCGGCCCTTTGCCAATCCTTGCATCTCTGCCGCCAGAAGAACCCCTGTGCCAATGGGTTTGGTCAGGATCAGCGCATCCCCTGCTTGCGCCCCCGTAAGTCCGATTGCGCGATCTGCAACAAGACCTGTGACTGTGAACCCGATGCTCAGTTCCGCCCCCGCCGCACTATGGCCGCCGATAATATCGGCCCCTGCCGCTGACATCACCTCGGCGGCGGCTGACATGATTTCGGTCAACCAAGCACTTTGCAGCGGTTCTGATAAGGGGGGCAGGGTGATCATTGCCAAGGCCGATTGCGGGGCGGCCCCCATGGCCCAAATGTCGCCAAGTGCGTGAATGGCAGTGATGCGCGCCATCACTGCAGGGTCATTGCAAAACGCGCGCAGATGATCTGTGCTGATCACTTGGCGCGCGCCGCCCATATGCAGCACCGCCGCATCATCCCCCCGCCCAATCTCAATGTCTTTGCGGTGGGTTGGGGGTGGGGGCAGGGCGGCCTCAAGCGCGGCTTGGCCCAGTTTCGCGCCACAGCCGCCGCATTGCGGTTTTGGCCCCATGGCCTCGATTATGCCAAGTGCGTGGTCTTGTGGCGGTTGCGGTCGTGCCGCCATCTCAGGCAACTGCGTCAGCTGTTGCATGAACTTGCGATCAATTTGGTCTTTCCACGTCCACAGAAAGGGAAAGGATGCAGCCACCCTCCCGCGCGTGGCAATGGCCCGCTTATCGCCCAAGGAAATCAGCTTGAGATAATGGCGTTGCGGCTGGTAGGTGCGCAAACTGCGCCCCATCGCAGCCGCGCGCAGATTGTGAAACAGGGGCTTTGCCGCGCGCACCGCATAAACGCCCGCCTTACTGCGGGGGGCATGATCAAAATGCGCGCAATCCCCTGTCGCGAAAATATCGGGGTCTGTCACGCTGCGCAGATCGGCGCCCACGCGGATGAACCCATCTTTCAGGGCAAGCCCTGTCTGTGCCAGCCACGGATGCGCCCGCGCGCCTGCCGCGCCAAGGATCAAATCAAAGGGCAGCGGAGGCTCATCCCGCAGATGGATCATTTGCGCGGTGATCTCGGTGATCTCAACGCCCTCGCGCAGGGTAATATTTTGGGTGCGCAAGTCTTGTCGCAAAAGCCGTGCCGCGCGCGAAGGCAATTCTTGCAACGCTTGTGCCCGCTCAAATATCGTCACCTCGGGCTTGCGCCCTGTGGCGCGCAGGCGGTGCGCCACGGCCATGGCGACCTCACCCCCCGCAATTCCGCCGCCGATAAGGGCGATGCGCGCAGGATTGGGCGCTTGGTTTAGAAAGCCCTCCCATGCGGCTGCAAACCCCTCGAGAGGTTTGACGGGCAAAGCATGATCTGCAAAGCCTGCTAAGGCGGGCATATCAGTCGTAATGCCAATATCAATCGACATTATGTCATAGGAAATAGACCTGCCCCCCGCGAGATGCAGGCGTTTTTCCGCTCGATCAATCCCAATGGCGGGGGCAAGGATGAGGCGGGCATTGGCGAAACGGGCAAGGCGAACCAGATCAATCTCGATTTCGTCTTGTTGGTAATGCCCTGCAATCGCACCGGGCAGCATCCCTGAATAGGCCGCCGTTGGGTTTGGCGAGACAAGGGTCAAGCGTGCACCCGCAAGTGGCTGCATCCCCCACATGCGCGCGACCAGCGCGTGACTATGCCCGCCCCCCACAAGCACAATTTCGCGGGTCACGGGCCAAGCGGTGGGGGTCATGATCCTTGACCCCTAAACGGATCATCTGGATACCCCACGCCCGTCAAGATTAATCCATCTGGCGGTGCAACAGGGCCGCAGGCGGCCCGATCGCGCGCCTCTAGGCTGATGCGCACATCGTCAGGCGCCCATGATCCCGCCCCAACCCGCTCAAGCGTGCCGACAATCGAGCGCACTTGATTATGCAGGAACGAGCGCGCGCGCAGGTGAAATTGAAATTCGACCGCATCGCCGCGCGGGAAGGCCTCAATCCGTATCTCATCAAGGGTTTTGATGGGTGATTTTGCCTGACAGATAGAGGCACGGAAGGTTGTGAAATCATGCTTGCCGATCAAATGGCGCGCGGCTTCTTGCATGGCGGCAAGATCAAGGGGCTGCTTGACGGCCCATGCCTGCCCCACATCAAGGGTCAAGGGCGCGCGGCGGTTGATCAGCCGATAGGTATAGCGCCGTTCAACTGCGGAAAACCGCGCGTGCCAATCCTCTGACACGGGCGCACAGGCCACAATCGCCACGGGCAAGGGTTTCAAATGATAATTCAGCGCCTCGGACAGGCGAAAGGGCTGCCATTCTTGGGCCATGTCGCATTGGGCAACCTGACCCGTGGCATGAACGCCCGCATCTGTGCGCCCTGCCGCAGCGATGGAGGGCACATCCGCCTCAAGCTGTGCAAGCGCAGCCTCAATCGCACCCTGCACTGAGGGTTGATCAGCCTGACGTTGCCACCCCGCAAAGGGGCGACCATCATATTCGACTTTGAGCGCATAACGGGCCATGGCTTTGGCTAGCGGAAACGCGCGCGCCATGCAATTGCCCATAACCCCCTATCCATGGCGGCTTTGGCATCCTATCTTTGCGCAAGGCATCAGATGGGGGCAGGCCAAGCGTGATATCATCTTTGGGCGATATGCTGCGTGACAGCGTGGAGGGCACGGGCGAAGCATTGACGCGCGCCTTTTCAGACCCAAGCCTGCGCTTGGGGGTGACAGGGCTGTCTCGCGCGGGAAAGACGGTGTTTATCACCTCTCTCGTGGCCAATTTGATGGAGCGGGGCCGCATGGCGGCATTCTCGCCCGAGCGCGAAGGTCGGATTGAAGCGGCCTATCTGCAGCCACAACCCGATGATACAGTCGCGCGATTTGATTACGAAAGCCATCTCGCCGCGATGACGGGGCCAGAGGCGCATTGGCCGATTGGCACGCGCAGCGTTTCGCAATTGCGCTTGTCCTTGCGCGTCACGCCAAAATCACGGCTTGCGCGTCTGACGGGTCCACGCCGCTTGCATTTGGATATCACTGACTATCCGGGTGAATGGTTGCTGGATTTGGGACTGTTGACGCAAAGCTACGCGCAATGGTCTAAGGCCAGCTTGGCGCAGATTTCCGCCAAGGCGCAGAACTTGGTCGAAGCACGAGATTTCTTGGCGATGGCCACCGAAGCCGTGGCTGAGACGCGCCATGATGAGATGCAGGCCTCGGCCCTTGCGCAAAGTTTTACCGCCTATCTGCACGCGGCGCGCGCGGCGGGGTTTAGCCAATTGACCCCTGGTCGCTTTATCCTGCCGGGCGAATTGCAGGGCAGCCCCGCGCTGACCTTTTGCCTCTTGCCGATTGAGGCCCTGAGGCGTGGCACAATCGCGCGCGAGGCCGCGCGGCGCTTTGAGGCCTATAAATCGCAAATCGTGAGGCCGTTCTTTCGCGCGCATTTTGCGCGCATTGATCGTCAGGTGGTTTTGGTGGATCTGCTCAGCGCCATGCAAGGTGGGCCTGAGGTCTTAGAAGATCTGCGACAGGCAATGGCGGGTATTTTGTCGGTGTTCCGCCACGGCGCGAATGGCCCTTTGGCAGCACTCTTGGGGCAAAAAACCGATCGCATCCTTTTTGCCGCGACCAAGGCAGATTACCTGCATCAATCCCAGCATCAGGCCTATGCCAATCTTCTTGAGGCTTTGGTGCAAGAGGCCAAACAGCGCGCCGATTATCGGGGGGCGAAAACGCGGGCTATGGCGATTGCAGGCCTGCGCAGCACCGTTGAGGAAAGCCGCGTTCTAGACGGGGCCGAGGTTGATCTGGTGCGGGGCCGTGTTGGGCAATCTAATCAGATGCGCGCCCTTTATGCGGGGCACTTGCCCGACCATCCCGACCATATCCTTGCCCCTGCACGCGAAGGCGCGCGGGATTGGTCGGATCATGAATTCGCGGTGACAGATTTCGCCCCGCCGATATCAAGCCTGCGCGCGGGGCTTGGCCCCCCGCATATTCGCCTTGATGCGGCGGCGGAATTTCTTTTGGCAGATCGTATGGGGTGAAAGTTTCAATTGCCAAGCCTAGCCCTTCGGGCCTATGGCAAAGTCTATGAAGCTCGTGCCCCTTTCTGAAACCTCACATTTGCCGCGCTGGCAGCGCCCGCAGGTTCTTTTGTTCCTGATGGCCTTTGCGATGCCTGTGGCCTTTGCCACATGGTCTGCATTGCTCAATAATTTTGTGATTGAGGCGGCAGGGTTTGACGGGGCCGATATAGGATGGCTGCATTCAGTGCGCGAAATTCCTGGGTTTCTCGCGATTGGCGTGATCGCCTTATTGCTTGTGATCCGCGAGCAAAAATTGGCGATTGTGTCCTTGGTTATGTTGGGTCTGGCCACGGCGCTGACCTCGCAATTCCCCTCCTTGGGGGGATTGTTGATCGTAACCCTGATCTCCTCCATCGGGTTCCATTATTACGAGACAGTCAACCAGTCGCTGCAATTGCAATGGATCGACAAAAAGCGCGCGCCACAGACCATTGGTTGGCTGATGTCGATGGGGTCTTTGGCCACGCTTTTGGCCTATGGGTTAATCGTGCTGACATGGCGTGCTTATGATTTGAGCTATGACTTGGTCTATGGCGTGGCAGGTGGCTTTACCGCCTTGGTTGCAGTGATTGCATTTTTCGCCTTCCCCCAATTCGAGGGCCCAACCCCGCAGAACCGCAAAATGATCCTGCGCCGCCGCTATTGGCTCTATTATGCGCTGCAATTCATGTCGGGCGCGCGGCGGCAGATTTTCGTGGTCTTTGCAGGCTTCATGATGGTCGAGCGCTATGGCTTTGCCGTGCATGAGATCACCGCGCTGTTCATGGTCACATTGGTCGCCAATATGATCGCAGCCCCGCTATTGGGTCGTGCTGTTGCCTTTTTTGGGGAACGTGCGGCCTTGATGTTTGAATATGCGGGATTGTTCGTGATTTTCTTACTTTATGCGGGCCTCTATCATTTTGATTGGGGCGTGGGTATGGCGGCGGTGCTCTATGTCGGCAACCATATCTTTTTCGCGTTGGCCCTCGCCATCAAAACCTATTTTCAGAAAATCGCAGATCCCGCTGATATTGCGCCTACGGCCGCTGTGGCCTTCACCATCAACCATATCGCTGCGGTGTTCTTGCCTGCGATCTTGGGGTATATCTGGCTGACCTCGCCGATTGCGGTGTTCCTGCTTGCATCAGGGATGGCTGCCACATCTTTCGCCTTATCGCTTTTGGTGCCGCGTCATCCAGAGGCGGGGAATGAAACCTTACTTGCGCGGCGCGGTTTACCCGTGGCTGCGCCCATCACCACCGTGATCAAATAGGGTGCTTATGACGACCTTTACCGCCTTTACCACATTGCCTGCTAAATCCGCCGCCGAAGCCTTAGGTGAGGCTATAGAGGCCCTTGATCCCGCGCCCTATGGCGTAGGGGTTTTTGAGATCGAAGATGGCTCTGGCCGGTGGGAGGTGGGCGGCTATTTCCTTGATGCCCCTGATGAAATCGGATTGGCGCTTTTGGCGGCATCGCATGGCGCGCGGGAATTTGTCGTTTCAGAATTGCCCGAAACTGATTGGGTCGCGCAGGTGCGCCGTGAATTGCACCCTGTGCGCGCGGGGCGGTTTTATCTTTACGGCAGCCATGATGCCGATACAGTTCCAAACGATGCCGTGCCCTTGCTGATTGAGGCCGCAATGGCCTTTGGCACAGGGCATCACGGCACCACCTCTGGATGTTTGATTGCCTTTGATCGCCTGCTCACTGAGGGCCATGTTTTCAAAAATGTGGTTGATATTGGTTGTGGCACGGCGGTCTTGGCCTTGGCTGCCGCCCGGGTCTTTCCGCAGACTGTTCTGGCCTCGGATATTGATGAGATCGCGGTTGATGTCGCCCGTGTAAACGCCCAAGCAAATGACCTCGCAGATCGGATCGAGGCTGTGCAAGCCGCAGGGTTTGATCATCCCACCCTTGCAGCCCGTGCGCCCTTTGATTTGATCTTTGCCAATATCCTAAAGGGGCCACTGATCGAACTGGCCCCCGATATGGCGCGTCATGCCGCGCAGGGCGGCTATGTGATCTTGTCGGGCCTTTTGTTGGAGCAGGCTGAGGACGTCACTGCCGCCTATCTGGCGGCAGGGTTCGAGCGGGTTTATGCGTCCGAGCATGGGGAGTGGGCGGCGCTGACACTGCGTTATCTGGGGTGATTGGCACGCCCCGCTTGTTGAATGTTCTTGTTTCGTGCTATTGATGGGCTAAGCTGACGCAAAGAACCACAAAGGGCGAGCAGGCCATGCGTATCATCGGTATTGACCCAGGGCTTCGCTATCTTGGGTGGGGCGTAATCGAGGCGGATGGCCCGCGCCTACGCCATATATCAAATGGCGTTGTCGAAGGGGTGGGCGATGATCTCGCCCCGCGTCTTTTGGCGCTATATGATGGATTAATCGCCGTCCTTGCCGAATTTGCACCAGATTGTGCGGCGGTCGAACAGACCTTCGTCAATCGTGATGGGGTGGCCACGTTGAAATTGGGGCAGGCGCGTGGTGTTGCGATGTTGGCCCCTGCCAAGGCAGGCTTGCCTGTGGCTGAATATGCGCCAAACACAGTAAAGAAAACCGTGGTTGGGGTGGGGCACGCGCATAAAGATCAGATTGGACATATGGTGCGCCTGCAATTGCCCGGATGCGCGCCAAAATCCCCTGATGCTGCTGACGCTTTGGCGATTGCGATATGTCATGCCCATCATGCGCAATCGCAAAGGCGGATCATGAATGCAGTGGGGGCAAGCCTGTGATCGGGAAATTGACAGGTCGCGTGGATTACCGCGCCAGTGACCATGTGCTTTTGGATGTCGGCGGCGTGGGCTATGTGGTTCATTGCTCAGAACGCACTCTTGCGAACCTGCCGAATGCGGGGCAAGTGGCAAGCCTTTACACCGAACTTCTGGTGCGCGAAGACCTTTTGCAGCTTTTTGGGTTTTTAACCCCCTATGATCGTGAGTGGCATCGTTTGCTGGTGTCTGTTCAGGGCGTGGGGGCCAAAGCTGCGATGGCAATCTCAGGCGCGCTTGGCACAGAGGCCTTGGCCCGCGCCATTGCGATTGGGGATTGGGGCGCGGTCAAAGCGGCCCCTGGTGTGGGCCCGAAATTGGCGCAGCGCGTGGTCAATGAACTAAAGGATAAAGGCCCCGCTTTGATGGCGATGGGCGGTAGTCTGGCCCATGATTTGACGCAGAATGCCCCTGCGCCCGTGGTGGACGGCCCGCAGGGGCCTGTATCCACCCCTGCGGAACCGCCGCCGCCTGCAACCGCGCAGGCCGATGCGCAAAGTCATGCTGAGGCAATTTCAGCCCTGACCAATTTGGGCTATGGCCCTTCTGACGCGGCAAGTGCGGTTGCGCGCGCGGCAGATGAGGCCGACACGACCCCTGCGCTGATCCGCGCGGCACTGCGCCTTTTGGCCCCGAAGGAGTGATATGAGCACGCCTGATCCAACATTGCGCCCCGATCCGCACCCGCAGGATGATCTGCGCGAAGATCGCGCTTTGCGTCCTGAACTTCTGACCGAGTTTATTGGTCAGGCCGAAGCGCGGGCAAATTTGCGGGTGTTTATCGAAAGTGCCCGCAAGCGCGGTGAGGCGATGGATCATGTGCTGTTTCATGGCCCCCCCGGCTTGGGCAAGACCACCTTGGCGCAAATTATGGCGCGCGAATTGGGGGTGAATTTTCGCATGACCTCTGGCCCCGTTTTGGCAAAAGCGGGGGATTTGGCCGCGATCCTCACCAATCTTGAGCCGCGTGATGTTTTGTTTATTGACGAAATTCACCGCCTGAACCCCGCAGTCGAAGAGGTGCTCTATCCCGCGATGGAGGATTTTGCACTGGATCTGGTCATAGGTGAGGGGCCTGCCGCGCGATCTGTGCGCATCGAATTGCAGCCCTTTACCTTGATCGGGGCCACTACCCGCTTGGGGCTGTTGACCACACCCTTGCGGGATCGGTTCGGCATTCCCACGCGTCTGGTTTATTATGACACGCCCGAGTTGGAGCAGATTGTGACCCGTGGTGCGCGCCTGATGGGCGCCCCTGCGGATGAGGAAGGCGCGCGCGAGATCGCCAAGCGTGCGCGCGGCACCCCGCGCATTGCAGGCCGCTTATTGCGCCGCGTGGTCGATTTCGCCGTGGTCGAGGGGGATGGCCGCGTAACGGCGGCGATTGCAGATCGCGCTCTGACACGGCTTGGGGTCGATAAGCTTGGGCTTGACGGGGCAGATCGGCGGTATTTGCGCCTAATTGCGGAGTCTTATGGCGGCGGCCCTGTTGGGATTGAAACGCTTGCAGCCGCCCTTTCCGAAAGCCGCGATGCGCTCGAAGAGGTGGTTGAACCCTATCTCTTGCAGCAAGGTCTGATCGCGCGCAGCCCGCGGGGGCGGATGCTGACGCAATCGGCCTTTGCGCATCTAGGGCTGCCCGTTCCTACCCCGCCTGCGCAAACGGGGCTTTTTGAATGATCAGCCAAATTTCTCGGCCCATGTGGGCAGGGGATCATGCGCGGCAGGGGTGGCTTCAAAGACCGCGCGGGCAATCGCGCGGCTCAGACACAGGGCAGCTGCATTTCCCAAATGTAGCGTGTCCATCAGCGGATCACGCAGCGGCTGCGCGCCCGTTGCAGCTGCAAAGACCAAATCCCCATCCATCGGCGTATGCGCGGGGTAAATCGCGCGCGCCATGCCATCATGCGCGGCGGTGGCCATGCGGGTGGCTTGCGCTTGGGTTAATGCAGCATCTGTCGCCACAATCGCGATGGTGGTTGCCCCGTCCCGATGCCCTTTGACCAAGGGGCGTGCGGATGGATCGAACGCCCCTGTCCCAAGCGCCCCTGTTCCAAGCGCCCCTGTCCCAAGCCCGCCAAATTCTGCACCCAATTCAAATGGGGCTGCCCAGAATTGAGGGCCATCGCCCATAGTCACGCGGCCCAATGCGTTGACAGCGACCAGAGCGCCCACCGTGATCCCGTCAAAGGTGACCGAGGCTGAGCCAAGCCCACCCTTGAGGTCAGCGGTCAGCGCCCCTGTTCCTGCGCCCACTGTCCCAAGGACAAAATCAGGGGATGCTGCCTCAAACGCCGCACGTCCCAAGGCAGGATAGGGGTTCTGACCCCATGCTTTGTCACCGCCATTGATCAGATCGAAGAGAATTGCGGCGGGCACGATTGGCACAAGCTGATCGCCAACGGCGAAGCCGCGCCCCGCGGCCCGCAAGCCATCCATCACACCTGAGGCCGCATCAAGGCCAAAGGCAGACCCGCCCGCGAGAACCAGTGCATCCACCTCCTGCACCAATCGCTCAGGCGATAAGAGCGCCGTTTCTCGCGTGCCAGGCGCACCGCCCATGATATGCACCCCTGCCACAAAGGGGCGCTCGGCTGTCAGAACAGTGACCCCTGTTTTGATCACGTCATCCTGAGCGTGGCCGACATATAGGCCCGCGACATCGGTGATTAAGTTTTTCGCGCCTTTCTCAAACATCGCCATCCCCTTAGATGCAGCGCCCGCCATCAACCTCCAAGGCGGCACCTGTGATCATTGAGGCTTCATCCGAGCACAGGAAGCAGGCAGCATTGCCCATATCCTCGGGCGTGGAAAACCGGCCCAAGGGGATGGTTGATAGAAATTTTTCCCGCATTTCGGGCGTGTCCTCGCCCATAAAACTGGACAACAGCGGGGTTTCCCCCGCCACAGGGCATAGCGCGTTGACGCGGATACCTTGCGGGGCGAGTTCTACCGCCATCGCCTTGGTTGCGGTGATCATCCAGCCCTTGGAGGCATTATACCAATTCAGCTTGGGGCGTGGGCTGAGGCCCGCAGTTGAAGCAATATTGAGGATGGCGCCCGCTTTTGCAGTTTTCATATGCGGAACGATTTCACGGGCCATCAGATAAACAGATTTCGCATTCACCGCGAGGACGCGGTCGAACATCTCCTCGGTAACATCTTCCATCATCTGCGGCAGATGGGTGATGCCCGCATTGTTCACAACAATATCAATACGCCCCCACGCGGAAAGCGCAGATTGGGCGAGGGCGGCCACGCTCTCGCCCTTGGCGACATCGGTTTCATGGGCAAGGCTGCCCGTGGCCTGGGCCATGTCATGGGCTGCCGCGCCATTGAGATCGGCAATCATCACCTCGGCCCCTTCGGCGCGGAATTTGCGCACGATCCCTGCGCCAAATCCCGATGCGCCGCCTGTTACAATTGCGGTTTTTCCTGCAAGCCTCATGAAACTGTCCCTTTCTTTGGGGCCGCGTCCAAGCGGGGCGCGGTGTTGAGTAAGTTTTGTGTATAAGGATGTCTGGGGCCAGATAGAATTTGGGGCGCTGGCCCCTGTTCGACAATCACCCCATTTTCCATCACCGCAATAGTGTCGGCCATATGGGCCACAACCGTGAGATCGTGGGTGATGAAAATATACGAAAGCTGCAATTCCTGTTGCAGTGATTTTAGCAAATCCAAAACCCGTGCGCGCACGGAGACATCAAGGGCAGAAACAGCCTCATCAAGCACCACGATATCGGGTCGCGTGATCAGCGCGCGGGCAATGGCAATGCGTTGTCTTTGCCCGCCTGAGAATTGATGCGGGTATTTTTGCGCATCCTGAGGCGAAAGCCCGACCTGCTCAAGTGCAGTCGCAACGCGAGATGTGACCTCATTAGATGGGACATTTTGCAGATCAAGCGGTTCCGCGATCACGCGCCCCACCCGCCAACGGGGGTCAAAGCTGCCATAGGGGTCTTGAAACACAATTGACAGACGTCGCCGATTTTCAAGCGGCATGTTCGGATGCACCTCTGTGCCGTCTAAGACAATCCTCCCTGATTGCGCGGCCTCTAGCCCCAAAATGGCACGGGCGAGCGTGGATTTTCCGCATCCAGAGCCCCCTACGATCCCCAAACATTCCCCTCGCCTAAGGGTAAGATTTGCATCACGCACCGCAACGAAGGGTTCAGATTTGCGCAAGCCTAGGCGTTTGGGCGGATAGATGCGACTGACGCCTTCCACGGATAAGAGTGTCTCGCCTGTCAGGGGTTCGGTCTCTTTTGGGGCGGGGCGGGCGGCGGATAAGAGCGCCTTGGTGTAAGGGTCGCGCGGGCGGGACAAAAGCCGCTTTGTCTCGCCTTTTTCAATGATGCGGCCTTGGTTCATCACCGCCACCTCATCAGCCATCGAGGCCACAACGGCCAGATCATGCGTGATCAGCAAAAGCGCCATGCCATCCTCGGCAACGAGGGTTTTCAAAAGTGCTAAAATCCCCTGTTGTGTGGTGACATCAAGCGCGGTTGTCGCCTCGTCCGCGATTAAAACATCGGGCGCTGCCGCGATCGCAGCGGCAATGGCCACGCGCTGCCTTTGTCCGCCAGACAGCTCATGCGGATAACTATCAAGCGCGATCTGCGCCAAGCCAACCCGATCTAAAACGGTGCGCGCCTGCGCCATTGCGGCCCGCCGATTGGGGGTGATGCGATGCACCATAAGGGTTTCGGCGACCTGTGCGCCGATTTGCATAACGGGGTTCAGCGCGGTCATGGGTTCTTGGAAAATCATCCCAATCCTTCGACCGCGCAACTGGCACATTTTTTGATCTGACAGGCCCAAGAGACTGTCAGTGCCATTGAGCAGAACCGAACCCTGCGCGCAGCATCCTTGGGGCAATAGGCCCATAATCGCCAGCGCCGTCATCGATTTACCTGATCCAGATTCCCCAACCAACGCCGTGATCCGATGCGCGGCGAGCGTCAGGGAAAGATCAGAAACCAATGCACCCTCGTCATGGGTGATTGTCAGGTTCTTCAGTTCAAGGCGGGGCGAAGCGGTCATTTCAGGGCGCGCTCCAGTCTTGGGTCAAGGTGATCGCGCAGCCCATCCCCCGCCAAGTTCAAGCCAAGAACCAAGGCCATGATGCAGGCCCCGGGAAGAATGGCCAGCATCGGATGGGTGTAGATCATGGTTTGCGCCTCGGCCAACATGCGGCCCCAACTGGGGGTTGGCGGTTGCGCCCCAAGCCCAACATAGGAGAGCGCGGCCTCAGCCAGAATCCCAAGGCTGAATTGGATCGTGGCCTGCACGATGATCAGGTTCAGAATATTGGGCAAGATATGTTCAAGGCTGATCCTAAACTTGGATTTTCCCGCCACACGCGCGGCAAGGATGTAATCCAATGTCCAAAGTGGCAGCGCCCCTGCACGGGTCACGCGGGCAAAGACGGGGATATTGAAAATGCCAATTGCAAGGATCGCGTTAAACGCTGAGGGGCCGTAGGTTGCAGTGATCAGAATGGCGATCACCAACGCGGGAAAGGCAAAGATCAGATCATTGCCCCGCATAATCAGTTCATCGCCAAAGCGCCCATGCTGTGCGGCTGCCAGCAGACCCAAAGGCACGCCAATGCCTGCCCCAATGCCAATGGCCGCCACCGCCACCGCAATAGAGGTTTGCGCGCCCACCATCAGCAAAGATAGGACATCGCGCCCGAATTGATCCGTGCCAAGCAGATAGGTGGCGCTTGGCCCTTGCAGGCGATTGGCAATCGCAAGGCTTGTGACCTCATGGGGCACCCAGAGGAGGCTAAGGGAGGCGAGAGCAAGGAAAAACAGGCTGATCGCACCGCCAATGATCAAGGATCGCTGCACCTTCATCTGCGCAGCCTAGGATCAAGGGCGGCATAGGCCAGATCAACCAAAAAGGTTACAAGGATCACGGCGAACACAAGCAGCATAGTGACCGACTCGACCACGATCAAATCGCGTTGGGTGATGCCCTGAAAGATCAGGCGACCAAGCCCAGGAAGAAAGAAAACATTTTCGATGATAATGGCGCCCGCAAGAAGAAACGAGAATTGAAGGCCTAAGATCGTCATCACGGGAATGCCTGCATTGCGCAAGGCATGACGCCATAGGGTTTGCCTGCGGCTTAGGCCCTTGGCGCGGGCGGTGCGGATATAGTCTTGCTCTAATGTCTCTAAGAGGGCCGAACGCAAAACCCGCGCCAAAATGGCCGCCTGCGGCAGGGCCAAGGCGAAGGCGGGCAGCGTGAGCGAGGCGAGCCCCGCCCCAAAGCTGTCCCATCCCGCAAATCCACCCGCCGACACCCATTGTAATTGTATCGCGAACAGCAGCACCAACAGCATTGCAAACCAGAAATTGGGGATCGCAATGCCGATTTGCGCAGCCGCCATCACCCCAAGATCGGGCCATGCGCCGCGCTTGGCCGCGGCCAGCACCCCCACAGGGATCGCGAGGGCAGTTGACAGGATCAGCGCGTAAATGGCCAAGGGCAGTGAAACGGCAAGCCTATCTTGGATCAAATCGGCTACGGGCACGCGATAGGTGTAGGATAGGCCAAAATCTCCCTGCACCATGCCCCCGACCCATGCCAGATATCGGGGCAGAAGCCCCCCATCGAGGCCCAGTTCCGCCCGAAGGTTTGCAACCGCCTCGTCTGTGGCATTTAGGCCAAGCATGAAACTGGCAGGATCACCGGGGATCACCTCAATGAGGCAAAAGATAACCACGCTTGCCACGGCAAGGCTAAGGATCATCGCAAGCGCCCGATTGAGAAAATAGCTCAACATGGCAAAACCTTAGCCCGAAGGCGTGCTAGGCCGCTAGAGGGGACTTGCGCGACTCAAGGCTTTCGCGGCAGATAGTGCCACGAGGTTGGGGACGATGGCGTCGTCCTATGGCAGACCTTAACCGCCCTGAACGCCGGGGTCTTCTGTCAAAGGAGGGTCGGCGATGCAGCGACCTGAATTCTTCCGTTTCCACAATGGCGAAAAAGCCATTCTTCCGTTTTCTCAAGCTGAGTATGACGCCCGCCTGATGGGGCTGCGCGCGATTATAGATGCGCAAGGCCTGGATGCGGTTGTGCTGAGTTCGATGCACAATATCGCCTATTACTCGGGTTTTCTCTACTGTGCCTTTGGCCGCCCCTACGCGTTGGTTGTGACCGCATCTGAGGCGGTCGTGATCTCTGCGGGTATTGATGCGGGGCAGCCATGGCGGCGCTGTGCCTGTGATGGGATCACCTATACCGATTGGCAGCGCAACAATTACTGGCGCGCCGTGGCCCATGTGGCGGGGCAGGGCAAGGCAGTTGGTTACGAAGCCGATCATCTGGTCTTGAGCCAATTTGCGCTTCTCACTGAGTTCTTGGCACCAAAATCCACCGCCGATGTTGCGCCTGCTACGATGCGCCAGCGCATGGTGAAATCTGTCGCCGAGCGCGAGTTGATCCGCGCAGGCGCGCAAGTTGCCGATGTGGGCGGTTATGCCATTCGGGACGCCGTGAAGGCGGGGGTGCGTGAGATTGATGTCGCCATGGCAGGGCGCGATGCGATGGAGCTAGAAATCGCCAAACGCTTTCCCGATGCCGAATATCGGGACACTTGGGTATGGTTCCAATCGGGGCTTAACACCGATGGCGCGCATAACCCTGTCACGGGGCGGGTTTTACAGCGCGGCGATATCCTGAGCCTCAATACCTTCCCAATGATCTCGGGCTATTACACCGCGCTTGAGCGCACGATGTTTGTGGGCGAAGTGGATGCGGCAAGCCTTGGTTATTGGCAGGCGAATATCGAGGCGCATGAATTGGGTATGAGCCTGATGAAGCCGGGTGTCAGCTGTGCTGAGATCACCCATGCGATCAATGATTTCTTCGCGGAACGCGATTTGCTGCAATATCGCAGTTTTGGCTATGGCCATTCCTTTGGGGTGTTAAGCCATTATTACGGCCGCGAAGCAGGTCTTGAGCTTCGTGAGGATATCGACACTGTTCTCGAAGAAGGCATGGTGATTTCCATGGAACCGATGCTGACAATCCCCGAGGGGATGGCAGGCGCGGGCGGCTATCGCGAACATGATATTTTGATCATCACCAAGGATGGGGCCGAGGACATTACGGGCTATCCATACGGCCCTGCCGAAAACGTGGTGGGGTAATCTATCGGAAGGGGCGGTCAGGTGGCCGCCTCATTCCGTTGAAGTTTCTGCTTCAACCTTGCCCCCTGCATGGCATAAGCTGACATCAGGCTTGCGGAACGCACGGGGGATCTATGGCACGCAAAGGCATCATTTTGGCGGGTGGCACGGGAACGCGGCTTTATCCGATTACCATGGCCCTCTCGAAACAGCTTTTGCCGATTTATGATAAGCCTATGATCTATTACCCGCTTTCGGTGCTGATGTTGGCCGATATCCGCGAGATTGCGATCATCACCACCCCGCAGGATCAAGCCCAGTTCAAAAGCGCCCTTGGCGATGGCAGCCAATGGGGCATTCGGTTGGACTGGATTGAACAACCCTCGCCCGATGGTCTGGCCCAAGCCTATCTTTTGGCGGAGGATTTCTTGGCAGGGGCACCTTCGGCGATGATTTTGGGTGATAACCTGTTCTTCGGTCACGGATTGCCTGAATTGATGAAAGAGGCCGATCATAACAAAGCAGGTGGCACTGTCTTTGGCTATCATGTGTCAGACCCGCAGCGATATGGCGTGGTCGGGTTTGATGCTGAGGGCCGCGTGCGCGAAATCATCGAAAAGCCAGAAGTGCCGCCTTCAAATTATGCGGTGACAGGCCTCTATTTTCTGGATGGCACGGCACCTGCGCGCGCCAAATCGGTGACCCCATCGGCGCGGGGTGAGTTGGAGATCACCTCGCTTTTGCAAAGTTATCTTGACGATGGGCAATTGGATGTTTGCCAAATGGGGCGCGGGTATGCGTGGCTTGACACAGGCACTCATGCCAGTCTGCTCGAGGCTTCGGAATTCGTCTATACATTGCAAAAACGCCAAGGTTTGCAGACGGGCAGCCCCGATGAGATCGCCTATCACAAAGGCTGGATTTCGGCGGCAGATCTTGTCGCGCGCGCCCAGTTGTTTGGCAAGAATGAATATGGGCAATATTTGCAGGCACTCATCAAAGGGGGTTGACCTTCCAGTAACTGGAACCCTTATCTGAACGGGGAAATGCCCCAACTGAATGATAAGTGACCCTTTAGAATGCTAGACCACCAAGCGCAGCGCGTGATCCCTTTGACTGTTGAGAACCTCTCTTGTGGGGGCTGTGCTGCGCGGGCGGAAAAGGCGCTTGCGGCCTTGCCGCATGTTCGTTCTGCTCAGGTCAATTTGACCACCAAAACCGCCCAAGTGACAGCCACGCCAGAGTTTGATCTGTCGGCGATGGATGCAGCGATGCGCAAGGCGGGGTATCCCGTTGCGCTTGACCCTGCGCAGACCAATCACTGGCGTTTTGCCGTGGAAAATCTCAGTTGCGGGGGCTGCGCCTCCCGCGCTGAAAAAGCCTTGAATGCCTATCCCGCCGTGATCAAAGCCGAAGTCAATCTGGCCATGAAAGAGGCCTATGTCACCGCGGCCCCCGATTTGGCCCTTTCCGATTTGACCGATATGATGCGTCAAGCAGGTTATCCAATCCTGCCTGAGACACCGGCGGCAGAGGTGCAGTCCGAGAGCAGCGCAGAGGATGAAGGGCACCTGCTAAAGCGACAGTTGATCTTGGCGGCGCTCCTGACCCTGCCTGTTTTTATCATGGAGATGGGCGGGCATCTTTTTCCCGCGTTTCATCACTGGCAGGTCGCGACCTTTGGAGAATTTACAACCCGTCTGGTGCAATTTGCCCTGACCACCTTGGTCTTATTTGGCCCCGGTGCTGTGTTTTTCCGCCTAGGGGTGCCTGCATTGCAGCGCGGCGCGCCAGAGATGAATTCCTTGGTTGCGATGGGGGCCACGGCGGCGTGGGCCTTTTCCACCGTGGTCACATTCGCACCAGACTTAATCCCAGAAGCCAGCCGTTTCATCTATTTCGAGGCCGCTGCGGTCATCGTCACCTTGATCCTCTTGGGACGTTTTTTGGAATTTCGCGCGCGCGGTCAGGCGGGCGCAGCTATTCGCAGCCTCATGGAACTGCGCCCTGACACCGCCACCCTCTTGCAAGATGGGGCCGAGCGGCAGGTGGCAGCGTCTGAACTGCGGATCGGGGATCTGATCCGCGTCAAACCAGGTGAGAAAATTGCCACCGATGGCATCGTGACCGAGGGCGAGGCCTTGGTTGAAGAAAGCATGATCACAGGCGAGCCTGTTCCAGTGACGAAATCTGTGGGTGATAGTGTTGTGGGCGGCACGATGAACCGCGCGGGCAGCGCCATTTACCGCGTGACTGCGACAGGTGGGCAAACGGTTCTCGCGCAAATCGTGGATATGGTCACAAAGGCGCAGATGACGCGCCTGCCCATTCAATCTTTGATCAATCGCGTTGCGGCGGTGTTTGTGCCTGTCGTGATCGCTGTGGCGTTTGTAACCACGGCGCTTTGATGGGTCTTTGGCCCATCCCCCGTGCAGGCTATGGTGATTGGCGTGTCTGTTCTCATTATTGCCTGCCCCTGCGCAATGGGTCTGGCGACACCTGTTTCTGTTATGGCAGGAACGGGGCGCGCTGCGGAATTGGGGGTGCATTTCCGCGAGGGACGCGCACTGCAAGATTTGCGGCAAGCCGACATTGTGGCCTTTGACAAAACAGGCACCCTCAGCACGGGCGCGCCTGCGCTTTTGGCGTGTTACAACGCGCAGAACGAAGATCGCCTGATTGCCTTGGCTGCAAGTGTTGAGCGTGGATCAGAACATCCCTTCGCCCAAGCAATTGTGGCCGAGGCCGAGGCACGTGGGCTGACCATCGCGGCGATGCAAGGGTTCCAGAACAGCATCGGTGGTGGCGTCCGCGCGACTGTCGGGGGCGCGGAGATCGCCCTAGGCACAGAGGCCTATTTGGCAGAGTTGGGTGTTAGTGTCCCAGACATTCCCCCTCAGGGCGCAAGCCTGATCCACTTGGCACAGGATGGTGCCTATGCCGGCAGTCTGGCCTTTCGTGACCCTGCTAAGAAAGATGCCCGAGACACGATTGACGCGTTGAAAAACATGGGTCTGAAGATCGCGCTTCTTTCAGGCGATGCGGCGCCTGCGGTTGATGCGCTTGCCGCAGAATTGGACATCACAGAAGCCCATGCTCGCCTCAAGCCCGAAGATAAATTGGCACTTGTGGCGGCGTGGCAAAAGGCGGGGCAGCGCGTTGTTTTTGTCGGTGATGGGATCAATGACGCCCCTGTTTTGGCGCAGGCAGATGTGGGCATCGCGCTTGGCAGTGGCACCGATATCGCGATGCAGGCGGCAGATGTGGTTCTGGTGTCTGGCGCGCCATGGGGTGTTGTGGATGCCATGACCCTGTCGCGGGCCACTTTGCGTAATATTTGGCAGAATCTGTTTTGGGCTTTTGGCTATAATGTGGCGTTAATCCCTGTCGCAGCAGGGGCATTGGCCCTGATCGGAGGGCCGCTTTTGAACCCGATGTTGGCGGCGGGCGCGATGGCGGCAAGCTCGGTCTTTGTGGTGATGAATGCGCTACGCCTGCGTCATGTGGGGGGGCATTGATGAATATATCGCAAACGGCCATGGCCACGGGGCTGCCCGCCAAAACCATCCGCTATTACGAGGAAATTGGTTTGATTGCGCCTGCGCGCGGTGAAAACGGATACCGCAGTTTTTCGCAACAAGATGTGCATAAGCTGGGCTTTCTTGGGCGCGCTCGTGAATTGGGGTTTTCCATCGAGGAATGCCGCGCGCTTTTGGCCCTTTACGAGGATCGCGGGCGCGCAAGCGCCGATGTGAAAGAGATCGCGCAACAACATTTGCAGGATATTGATGCGAAAATGGCCAAATTGGCCGCGATGCGGGCGACCTTGGCCGATCTTGTGTCGCGCTGTTCGGGGGATCACCGCCCCGATTGTCCAATCTTGGAGGATCTCGCGATTGAGCCAAGCGGGCGGGTGGATTGAAAAACTGCGCAGGCGCTTCGATTTTGAGGTTGACGCTTGCCCCCGCTTGTCCTACTTCCGCGATGCTTCTGGCGGAGTAGCTCAGTTGGTTAGAGCAGCGGAATCATAATCCGCGTGTCGGGGGTTCAAGTCCCTCCTCCGCTACCAAGCCCTTCCTTGCACATTCAGCACTGTGATTGACGCAGCAGCGGCGCTCGTGCGCCGCCGCGTTCATCTTAGCACAATTCCGCCAAACGCGCGAAGGCGGTTTTAATCTTGGCTTCTTCTTCCTCACGGGCCGCAAGGTTTTCGCGGGCCTCCGCGACCACATCTTCGGGGGCGCTTGCCACGAATTTGGGGTTGTTCACGCGGCCCTTCAGCCCGCCGATTTCCTTGGCCAACTTATCCAGCAGCTTTTGCAAGCGCGCCTTTTCCTCGGCCACATCAATCAGATCAGCCACGGGCAGGCCGAACGTGCCGCCCTCAACCGCAACTGTGACCGCGCCTTTGGGCATGGTCTGGGTATGGGTCAGCTCCGAGATGCGGGCAAGCCGTTCGATCATCGCTGCGTTATTGTCCCACGCGGCCTGACCGCGCGCATCGAGATCAAGCTGCAGCAATTGCACCTTAAGCCCCACAGGGACATGCATTTGCGCGCGCACGGAGCGGATTTCTTCGATCAGCGAAATCACCCAAGTCATCTCGCGCGCAGCCTCGGCATCGACCAGTTCCGCGCCATAGTCGGGCCAATCTGTATGCACCAGCATCTTGGGGCGATCTGCAATCTCGCCCCACAGCTCTTCGGTGATGAAGGGCATTGTGGGGTGCAAAAGGATAAGACATTGGTCGATCACCCATGCCATGGTTGCGCGGGTTTCGGCGATGACAGCCGCGTCATCAGAGGCAAAAAGCGGCTTGGCGAATTCCACATACCAATCGCATACTTTGCCCCAGACAAAGGCATAAAGCCCGTTTGCCGCATCGTTGAACCGATATTGCGACAGCGCCTCGTCATGGGCCAAACGCGCCTGCGCGGTTTCGCCGATGATCCATTTGTTTACAGTTTGACTGACCGATTTTGGATCAAACCCTGCAACAGGTTTGCAATCGTTCATTTCCGCAAACCGTGCGGCGTTCCACAGTTTCGTGCCGAAATTGCGATAGCCTGCGATGCGGTCTTTCGACAGTTTCAAATCGCGCCCCATCGCGGCCATGGAGGTCAGCGTAAAACGCAGCGCATCCGCGCCAAACTCGTCAATCAATTCGAGGGGATCAAGCACGTTGCCGATGGATTTCGACATCTTGCGCCCCTTTTCATCGCGCACCAGCGCGTGGACGTAAACGTCACGGAAGGGGATATCATCGACCACGGCCAATTGCATCATCATCATCCGCGCAACCCAGAAGAAGATGATGTCAAAGCCCGACACAAGCGTTGAGGTCGGGAAATAGCGTTCCAATTCTGGTGTCTTTTCAGGCCAGCCAAGCGTGCCAATGGGCCAAAGGCCAGAAGAGAACCAAGTGTCGAGAACATCGGGGTCGCGGGTCAGGGATTTGCCGCCTGCCATCGCCTGCGCTTCTGCCTCTGTTGGGGCGCAATACATTCCGCCTTCGTCATCATACCACACAGGGATCTGATGCCCCCACCAGAGTTGCCGCGAGATCGTCCATGGCTCGATATTCTCAAGCCAGTGGAAATAAACCTTGCGGTGTTGTTCGGGCATGATCCGCGTGCGGCCCGTGCGAACGGCCTCTAGCGCGGGTTCCACGATCTTGGCGGTATCGACAAACCATTGGTCGGTCAGCATCGGCTCGATCACGACCTTTGAGCGATCCCCGAAGGGCTGCGTGATGGTCTTTTCTTCGACCAAAGGCACCAGCGCATCCGCGCCTTCCGCATCCGCTTTCAGGGCGACTTTGCCAAGGCGGGGATCATCGGCGCGTGTCATCACAGCCAGACCTTCGGCGGTGATCTCGGCCACAACCGCATCACGGGCGGCGTAACGCTCCATCCCGCGCAGATGGTCGGGAACAAGGTTCAGCGCGTCCACTTCGGCCTCGGAGAGCGTGCGCGCGCCATTGGCCACTTCCTGCGCAATCTTCGCCGCCTCGGCATAGGCTGCGCCATCGGCGCGCAGATGCGCGCGCGTGTCCATCAGGCGATAGCAGGGGATATTGCCCCGCTTGGCCACGGCGTAATCGTTGAAATCATGCGCACCCGTGATTTTAACCGCGCCCGAGCCGAAAGTCGGGTCAGGATATTCATCGGTGATGATCGGGATCAGGCGGCGATGTTCCTTTGGCCCGACAGGAATTTCGCAGAGCATCCCCACGATGGGCTTGTAGCGTTCGTCATCGGGATGCACCGCCACCGCGCCATCGCCCAGCATGGTTTCAGGCCGTGTGGTGGCAATCGAGATATAATCGCGCGTCTCGCGCAAGGTGACGTTTCCGTCCTCATCCTTCTCGACATATTCATAGGTGGCCCCATCCGCGAGCGGATATTTGAAGTGCCACATATGGCCTGTCTGGTCGATGTTCTCGACCTCTAGATCGGAAATCGCGGTCTCAAAATGGGGATCCCAATTCACCAACCGCTTGCCGCGATAGATGTAGCCTTTGTTATACATATCGACAAAGACCTTGATCACCGCATCATGGAAATTGCCCTCTTCGCCTGCGGGCGCATTGGGTGCACCCGACATGGTGAAGGCCTCGCGCGACCAGTCGCAGGAGGCGCCAAGGCGTTTGAGCTGTTCGATGATCGTGCCGCCAGATTTCTTTTTCCACGCCCAAACATGGGAGAGGAATTCCTCGCGGCTCATATCGCGGCGTGCTTTGCCCTCCTTGGCCAATTCGCGCTCGACTACCATCTGCGTGGCGATGCCTGCGTGATCGGTGCCAGGCTGCCACAGCGTGTCAAAGCCGCGCATCCGATGCCACCGCACAAGCACATCTTGCAGCGTGTTGTTGAACGCATGGCCCACATGCAGCACGCCCGTCACATTGGGGGGCGGGATCATGATGCTAAACGCCTCGGAACCTGCTTTGGCATTGGCCCCTGCCTTAAAGCATTCCCCTGCTTCCCATTTCGCGGAAATCCGCGCTTCGGCTGATTTTGCGTCGAATGTCTTTTCCATTTGATCTGCCTTCGGGCTGCATCTGCGTGTGGGTTCTCAGTGCCTCCCTTACCCAATGGGGCGGGTGAGGCCAAGGGGCAAGGGGGCGCTTCTCCACGGGAAATCGTGAGAAAGCGGCGGGCGAGACTGGACAGATCGATCTGGCCCGCTACTGTGCGACATAAGCGAAGGCGCGTTTCGCAGGTCAGCGCCATGCCAGTAGGAGGGATCATGAAAAAGTTTGGATCAAGCCAATCGGTAAAACGCCTTGAAGATGCTCGTCTTTTGACGGGGCAGGGGCGCTATATTGATGATATTGCGCCAAAGGATGCCTTGGTGGGGTTCGTGCTGCGCAGCCCTGTTGCACATGGCACTATCACCACCCTTGATCTTGATGCCGCGCGCGCCGCGGATGGGGTGCATATGATCATCACGGGCGCTGATATCGAGGCGGCGGGGTATCTGAATGCGATGCGCTATGTCACCGTGAAAAACGGCGATGGCAGCGATGCGGCTGCCCCGCGCCGCCCCGTCCTGACCACCTCGCGGGTGCGGTTCGTGGGCGAGGCCGTGGCCTTTATCGTGGCAGATAGCCTTGCGCAGGCGCGAGATGCGGCTGAACTGATCGAATTGGATATTGATGACCTGCCCGTGAAATTAGATCTTTCTGCAGGCGGCGCGGCGCTGCATGACGAGGCGCCCGATAACGTGGCCTATAATTGGGAACATGGCGACGAGGCGGCTGTCAAAACTGCGATGGCACAGGCCAAACATCGTGTCAGTCTGCGCATCGAAGACAACCGCATTATCGTCAATTCAATCGAGCCACGTGGGTGCTTCGCGGAACCGCAGGGTGAGCGTATCCATCTGGGCGTAAATGGTCAGGGGGTCTGGGGCACCAAAGGTGATCTATCCAAATTCTTTGGCATTGATCCTTCGCACGTCCGTGTGACCACGCCCGATGTAGGCGGTGGGTTCGGGATGAAGACCATGGGCTATCCCGAATATTTCTTAACCGCGATGGCCGCCCGCCATCTGGGCCGCCCTGTGCGGTGGATGTCCGATCGCACCGAGGCCATGTTGGCCGATAACGCCGGCCGCGATTTGGTCACAGTAAGTGAGCTTGGCTTTGACGAGAATTATCGCCTCGTGGCCTATCATTTGGACAGTTGGTCGAACCTTGGGGCCTATGTCTCGCAATATGGGCAGCTGATCCAATCAAACCTATTCGCTCGCGTTTTGACGGGCACCTATGACATTCAAAATGTGTTCTTCCGCAACCGTGCGGTATTTACAAACACCGCGCAGGTCGATGCCTATCGTGGGGCGGGACGCCCTGAGGCGATTTTCTGCCTTGAGCGCAGCATGGATCACGCTGCCCGCGTCTTGGGGGTGGATCCCGCCGAACTACGCCGGCGCAATTTCATTCGCCCCGATCAGATGCCCTATCGCACCGCAACGGGGGAGTTATACGATGTGGGCGAGTTTGGGGCGCTTTTGGATCGTGCTTTGGAAAAAGCGGATCTGTCAGGCTTTGACGCACGCCGTGCGGCCAGCGCCGCCAAGGGCAAACTGCGCGGCGCGGGGATTTGTTACTATATCGAGTCAATCCTAGGCGACCCCGATGAGCGGGCCAAGATCGAACTCACCGATTCCGGCGCGCGCGTTTATGTCGGAACGCAATCAAACGGGCAGGGCCACGAAACGGTCTATCCGCAGCTTGTCCATGATCAAACGGGCCTTCCACTTGAGGCGATTGAGATCGTGCAGGGTGATAGTGATTTGATCGAAATGGGTGGCGGCACGGGTGGATCGCGCTCGGTCACTGTGCAGGGTATGGCGCTGCGCGCCGCAGGTGATAGCCTCATCGGTGGCTTGCGTGATTTCATGGCGGATCATCTTGATGCGGATGATGTCAATTTCGATGCCGATGAAGGTGTCTTCCGTGCGCCTGGCTCCAATGTGGTGGTTACGCTCCTAGAGGCTGCAGAGGCCGCGCGCGGTGCGGGCCGTGCTGATCTGTGTGTGGTGCAGGAATATGTCAAACTGCCCGGGCGTTCCTATCCCAATGGGTGCCATATTGCTGAGGTCGAGATTGACCCCGAAACGGGTGTGATGGCCGTGGATCGCTACACTGTGGTAGATGATTTCGGAAATATGATGAACCCAATGCTGGCCGAGGGCCAAGTGCATGGTGGCGTTGCGCAGGGGATTGGTCAGGCGGTTTGCGAGCGCGTGGTTTATGACGCAGATGGTCAGCTGTTGACAGCAACTTTCATGGATTACGCGATGCCGCGCGCCGATAATATGCCCTTTATCGGCTTCTCCATCCGTCCTGTTCCTTCAACCGCAAACCCGTTGGGGATGAAGGGCTGTGGCGAGGCAGGCACAGTGGGTGCGCTGGCGGCAGTTTCCAATGCGGTCAATGATGCGCTTGCGGATATGGGCGCCAAGGTTGAGATGCCCTTCACCCCCGCCCGCCTGTGGGAGGCCATCGAAGCCACCCGTGCGATTGCGGCAGAATAGGGTTATGTCCCGCGCGGTTTGGCCCGCAGGGTTGGGTCAGCCGCGCGTGGATCTTCGGGCCAAGGGTGGCGGGGATATTGCGCGCGCATATCCTTGCGCACATCCGCATAAGAGCCTTCCCAAAATTGCGGCAGATCTTGCGTCACCTGAATAGGGCGCTGCGCAGGAGAGAGCAGCGTGAATTTAATGGGCAAGCGATCTGGCCCGATGCGCGGATGCTCGGTCACGCCAAAGACCTCTTGGATGCGCAGTGCAATGGCGGGTTGGGCATCGCCGTAGTCAATCGCGACTTGTCGCCCTAAGGGGGTTGTCCAATGCGCAGGTGCAAGGCGATCAAGCTCGGCCAAGGCCTCATATCCCACCAACAGCTTTAGCCCCTCGCTTGGATCGAACCGCCCCAGATCATCTGCGGTGCGCGCTGTGCCGAGGAAGGGCAAAGCCCAATCTTCAAGCTGTGCCAAAAGCGCCTCATCGCTGACATCGGTCAAGCCTGCGAAGGCAATGCGCGCCCGCAGAAATGTTGCGCCGCGTGTCCACCCTAACGCGTTTAGACCAAGGTCGCGAATACCCGCGCAGAGGGCTTTTGCAACCTCCTCGGGGTTTGGCTTGGGGTCATGCCTCTCGTCTAGGATGAGCGCACCAAGGCGTTCTTGCAGCTTGGTTTCAACGCGCCGCAGGCGCGGGTTCCAGTCGCAAATCTTCTGCCATGCAATCTGATCGCCATAGATGTCGCGCAACTCGGCGTCGGTCAGGGCAAGCGCGCCCCTGATCCGGGCTTCGCGCGGGTTGCCATCAAGGTCACTGGCAACAATCAAGCGCGCGCCTGCCAATTCATCGCCTGCGTCAAAGATGGCACCTTTTCCACCTGAAAGAATATATCGCGGGGCGTCCCCCTTGCGGCGCATCCCGATGCGGTCGGGATAGGCCAAAGCCAGATATTGCGCGTCACTTAATGCGCGACCTTTGGCGAAGGGTTTGAGGCGCGCCATTTCCTGACGGATACGCGCAAGGGCAGGGGATTTTCCTGCAGGGTCATCCACAAGGCGCAGACGCAGCTTCAGATCACTTTGCGAAGTTTGCCCCTGCAGGGGGTCACGCTCGCCCAAAAGGGCAGCAATTCGGGCGGCGCGCGCATCCCCAGACAACAGCATATGCGCAAGACGCGGGTGCAAGGGCATTACCGCCATCGCGCGCCCGTGAGCCGTGATCCGCCCTTCGGCGTCCAAACCCCCAAGCCCCTGCAACAAGGCCCGCGGCTCGGCCAGGGCGCCCAGAGGGGGCTGTGTGAGAAAAGCCAAGCCATCCGCGCTGCCCCAAAGGGCCAATTCCAATGCCAAGCCTGTCAAATCGGCGGCCTCGATTTCGGCGGGGGGGAAAGCGGGTAGCGCGCCTTCGCTGCCCTTCGTCCAATTTCGATAACAAATGCCTGCCGAGACACGACCCGCGCGGCCACGGCGTTGATCCGCCTCGGCGCGGCTGACGGGTTCGGTTACAAGCCGTGTCATGCCTGAGGCGGGGTCAAACCGCGCGCGCCTTGCGCGGCCACTGTCGATGACCACGGATATATCCGCAATGGTCAGTGAGGTTTCTGCGATGGATGTGGCAAGCACCAATTTTCGCGCACCATCTACCTCGGGGGTAATGGCCGCGCGTTGCGCGGCCAAGGGCATTGCCCCATAAAGTTGATGCAGGCGAATATCGCGGGGTAAATCAAGCAGGGCTGCGGTGCGCGCAATCTCGCCTTGACCCGGCAAAAAGGCCAAGATGCCCCCCTCCGTTTCGTGCAGGGCCTGCAGGATAAGATCGGCCATCGCGCGCTCAAGCCGCGTCTCCTTGGGTAGGGGGGCGGGCAGATGATGGGTCAGCACCTCAAAGGCTTGGCCCGCTGATGTGACAAGGGGCGCGTCATCAAGGAGTGCCGCCACGGGGGCCGCATCCAATGTGGCCGACATGACCAAGATCTTTATATCTGGCCTAAGCGCGCCGCGTAATTCCCAACTCAAGGCAAGACCAAGATCAGCATTGAGCGACCGCTCGTGGAATTCATCAAAGATGATCGCGCCAATGTCAGGCAGGTCAGGCGCGTCTTGGATCATGCGGGTGAGAATGCCTTCGGTCACAACCTCAATCCGCGTGGCAGGGCTTGTTTTGCTGTCGCCGCGCATGCGGTAGCCGATGGTCTGCCCCACCCCCTCGCCCAAGGTTTGCGCCATGCGTTCGGCAGCGGCACGCGCGGCCAAACGGCGGGGTTCAAGCATGAGGATACGACCCTGCACCACCCCCGCCTCCAGTAAGGCAAGGGGCACACGGGTGGTTTTGCCCGCGCCGGGCGGGGCCTGCAAAACGGCGCGGCCTGCGCGTGCAAGGGCGGCGATCAGCTCAGGCAGGATATCATCAATCGGCAGGCGCATGGGGCGGCAAAAGTCTTTCGGGGTGGACGTAGCTTGGCCGAACAGGCAGAAAAGCCCTTGTAAGGTCAAGGAGTAATCAGCCCCGATGACGGCAGAATTGGACATTCTCGATCTCAAGGATCGGATTTTGGCGGGTGAACGCCGTGCGCTTGCCCGTGCCGTGACCTTGGTCGAAAGCAGCCGCGCCGATCATCGTGCGCAGGCGGCCGCACTTTTGGACGCGCTGCGCGGCCATGGGCGTGAGGCGCTGCGCATCGGCCTCTCGGGCACGCCCGGTGTAGGGAAATCTACCTTTATCGAGGCCTTTGGGATGATGCTGACCGATGCAGGGCTGCGCGTGGCGGTTTTGGCGGTTGATCCCAGCTCTGCGCGCTCGGGCGGGTCAATCTTGGGCGATAAGACACGGATGGAGCAGCTCTCGCGCGTGCCCTCGGCCTTTATCCGCCCCTCACCCAGTCAGGCAAGCCTCGGCGGCGTGGCGCGCCGCACCCGCGCGGCGGTGTCGCTGTGCGAGGCGGCGGGGTTTGATGTGGTCTTGATCGAGACAGTGGGCGTGGGCCAATCCGAAACGATGGTGGCCGAGATGTGCGATCTTTTCGTGCTGCTTTTGGCGCCCGCGGGTGGGGATGAATTGCAAGGGGTCAAGCGCGGGATCATGGAAATCGCCGATCTGATCTTGGTGAACAAGGCTGATGGTGATTTGCGCGCCACCGCCACCCGCACAGTGGCCGATTACGCAGGCGCGCTGCGGCTGTTGCGCAAACGCCCGCAAGACCCCGAAGGGTTCCCCAAGGCACTGGCCGTTTCTGCCGTGGAAGGGGCAGGGATTGAGACAGCATGGGCCGAGATGCAGAATTTGGCGCAGTGGCGAAGGGAGGCGGGCATCTGGGAAGAAACCCGCGCCACGCAAGCGGCCCATTGGTTCGAGACAGAATTGCGCGAGGGGCTATTGGCGCGATTGCGCGAGGATCAAACGATCCGCGCCGCCATCGAGACCCGCGCGCGTGATGTGGCAGAGGGCAAAATCAGCCCCGATGCGGCGGCGGCGGAGATTTTGGGAAAAATGGCCCCTTAGGCCGTTTTCCGCATGAGCGCGACTTTGGCGATCAACAAAAGCCAAGGCAGGCCGTGCAGCAGCAGATCAAAGATATCGATGGCCTGCGTCAACCCACCCGCCGCCAGCAATTTCAGCTTTTCCCAGATATGGGGTTCGGGCGTGAAGGGCGCGAGGCCGAGTGTCAGGCACATCACGATCAGGATCGGGAAAGACAGTTGGTCTAGAAGGCGGCGGAGATTGGTCATGGCGGGCATCTAGCGGCTACGGGCGATGGGGGGAAGGGGAAAGGCGGCGCGCGACGGATTGGTTGCGGATTTTACCGCGACCGACACGCGGGGGCGTTAAAGGTGCGACCATCGTCGCGCCCGCCACAGGGTCTAAAGAATTTGGGGACGGTTTGGGCGCAGTTCACTGTCACAACCCAATGCGGGTAAGGAAAATTGCGACAACACTTGCAACTTAAATTTTTTCATAAATAAAATTTGTGTAAATTTAATATATCAGTGTGATACTGTTGTTACTTGATTAAATTCAACTAGGGAAATCATTCAATGATTGAGTTATCAATAAAGCCGATGGGCTATAGCCAACAACAATTCATTACATTTATAATGACCCAGGATACTTTAGAGGTAGTCGGAAAAAGTCAGTCACTCATAATCGATGACACGGATTGGAAACTGACAAAAAATCCAAACAAGCTTTCAAAAAACGAAGCTTTCAAAGTGATCTTTGAAGGATTAAATTGGCCTGAAAATTTACCAGATTGGCTTGAACTAATCTGGAGACGTTGGACAGAAGGCGTTTCCAGCGAACTTGATACACGCGCTAAGCTTTTGAATATTGAACAAGTCTTGACAGAGGTAAGCAAACTAACCCGTTCTTGGGGCTAATAGAAATGCACCCAAAGGGGCGCATTTCTCCTCACTGATCCAAGAAACTCCGCAGCTTTCTGCTCCGCGAGGGGTGCTTCAGCTTCCGCAGGGCTTTCGCCTCGATTTGGCGGATGCGTTCGCGGGTCACGCTGAATTGTTGGCCGACTTCCTCCAACGTGTGATCGGTGTTCATCCCGATGCCGAAGCGCATCCGCAGCACGCGTTCCTCACGCGGCGTGAGCGAGGCCAGAACGCGGGTTGTGGTTTCCTTCAGGTTTTCCTGAATGGCACTGTCCAACGGTAGCACGGCGTTCTTGTCTTCGATGAAATCGCCAAGCTGGCTGTCTTCTTCATCGCCAATCGGGGTTTCCAAGGAAATAGGTTCCTTGGCGATTTTCATGACCTTGCGCACTTTCTCAAGCGGCATTTGCAGCTTTTCGGCCAATTCCTCGGGCGTGGGTTCGCGGCCGATTTCGTGCAACATCTGACGGCCTGTGCGCACCAGTTTGTTGATCGTTTCAATCATATGCACAGGGATACGGATCGTGCGGGCCTGATCCGCAATCGAACGCGTGATCGCCTGCCTGATCCACCATGTCGCATAGGTCGAGAATTTATAGCCGCGGCGATATTCAAATTTATCCACCGCCTTCATCAGGCCGATATTGCCCTCTTGGATCAAATCCAAGAATTGCAGGCCGCGATTGGTGTATTTCTTGGCGATCGAAATCACGAGGCGCAAATTCGCCTCGACCATTTCCTTCTTGGCCTGACGCGCTTCTTTCTCGCCCTTTTGAACTTGGTTCACGATGCGGCGGAATTCGCTGATATCAAGGCCGACATATTGACCAACTTGGGCCATATCGGCGCGCAAGTCTTCGACCTTATCGCGGGAGCGTTCCATCAGGGCTTGCCACCCACGGCCAGGTTTTTCAGCCATGCGATCCACCCATGTGGGGTCAAGTTCATAGCCGCGATAGGCCTCGATGAATTCATGGCGATTGATGCGGGCCTGATCCGCCAGTTTCACCATGGCGCTGTCGATCGACATGATGCGGCGGTTGATGCCGTAAAGCTGGTCAATCAGCGCCTCGATACGGTTGTTGTGCAGGTGCAGTTCATTCACCAATTCCACAATCTCGCCGCGCAGTTTTTGATAGGTGGCCTCATCGCCCGAATCAAAGCTCGAATCTTCATTCAGCGTGGCCGAGATACGCTTGTCCTGCATTTCGGCCAGATAGATGTAATCATTGGCGATACGATCTAGGGTTTCCAAAACGCGTGGCTTAAGCGCGGCCTCCATCGCGGCCAAGCTCATATTGGCTTGATCGTCCTCGTCCTCGTCATCATCGCGGGCGATTGGGTTCCCGTCCGCGTCCAATTCTGGTTCGTCACTCTGGTTTGATGCAGCACTGCCGCTGTCGCGGTTGTCGCCATCCAAACCACCAACCACGGGCGCATCGTCATCTTCTTCACCGATTGAGCGGCCAAATGTGGCGTCTAGGTCAATCACATCGCGCAGAAGAATATCTTCTTCTAGCAATTCGTCCCGCCAGATGGTGATCGCCTGAAAGGTCAGGGGGCTTTCACAAAGCCCTGCGATCATGGTGTTGCGGCCCGCTTCAATGCGCTTGGCAATCGCAATTTCACCTTCACGCGAGAGCAACTCAACGCTGCCCATTTCGCGCAGATACATCCGCACAGGGTCATCTGTGCGATCCAGCTTTTCGGTCTCGCTGCTGGCCAAGGCCACTTCGCGCGAGGTGGAGGTTTCCACCAACTCACCGCCAGAGGATTTGTTTTCCTCGTCCTCGACCTCATCATCTTCGATGATATTCACGCCCATCTCAGACAGCATCGACATGACATCTTCGATCTGTTCAGAGGAGACCTGTTCAGGCGGCAAGACAGCGTTCAATTGATCATAGGTGATAAACCCACGCGCGCGGGCCTCGGCGATCATTTTTTTGACGGCAGCTTGGCTCATATCTAGACCGATTTCGGTCTCTTCGCCTTCGGGTTTGCCGTCATCGCTGTCTTTGGCCATCGGCGATTATCCTTTTCGTTCAAGCTCGGCCAAGGTCGGCTGACGCTTGCACCTGAAATCATTGTAGTGCGAATCAGTGATTCGCAAAGCGGATTAACGTTTTTTCTTCTCCCACACACGCTCCTCTATCAAGTGGCGCAGGCGGTTTGAATATGCAGATGTGTCTTCACTGGCATCCGCTTGGTCGTTTCTTTTCGGCTTTGTGGCTTGTTGTAACGTCTTTAAGGCCTGAGTTAAACGCCATGACAGGTGCGGATCGTCTTCGGTGCGATCCAACCCCTCAAGGGCTTCGGCCATTTCATGGTCGATCCCATGCCACGCGGCCAGTTTCGCGAATTCCTCCGTGAGGCAGTCTCGTGCTTTGTCTTCGGCGCCCTGCGATAAAACGGGCGGTGTAATGCGGACATGGCCCATTGAGAGCAGATTTTCAAGAAGGGGAGATAACCCAAAAGCCTCTAATTCTTGGTTAAGGCTTTCTTTGTCACGGCATCGCGTCCCCAAAAGATGCGCGCTCAGGCGGCGATATTCCTCCAGCTCAGGGTGCAGTCGGTCAAGCTGCGGCTCAAAATGATCGAGCAAGGCGGGGTAAAGACACAACAACGCCAAGATGACCGACCAACGCAGATCTTTTTCGCTAATTGCCCCTGATGCGAGGGCCGAGGCACGGGTTTCCGCCAAAGGTTCGAGAGGGAGGTCAGGGCGCATAAACCCAGCCTTGCGGGGGCTGCGGGCTGTTTTAGGTGCTGCGGAACTCTGCCGTTTTTGGCGGAACAGCTGCCATTTGAGGTCTTTGAATGCTGTATCGTAGTGGTGGCGTAAATCAGGATCTTGGATCTGTGCCGTGGCGCGGCGCAAAGATTTGTCCAACTCGGCGCGCCGTTCGGGGCTGTCAAAAACACGGCCTTCGGTTTCGCGTTGCCACAAGAGGTTGACCAAGGGCTGCGCCCCTTCAATCAGGGTTTGCATTGCGCCGCGCCCTTTGGCACGGATCAGATCATCAGGGTCCTGGCCCTCAGGAAGGATGCAAAACCGCAGGGATTTTTGCGCACCCAACAAGGGCAGGGCTAGATCAATCAGGCGCATTGCGGCGCGCAAGCCCGCCTTGTCGCCGTCAAGGGCGATGATCGGCTCGGGCGAAATGCGCCACATGAGTTGTAATTGATCGGCGGTGATGGCGGTGCCAAGCGGGGCCACCGCCGCCTCAAACCCTGCACGCCATAGCGCGATGACATCCATATAGCCTTCTGCCACGATCAAAGGCTGGCCCTTGCCCGCGGCTTCGCGGGCGGGGCCGTGATTGAACAAGGCGCGCCCCTTGTCGAACAGAGGTGTCTCGCGACTGTTGAGATATTTGGCGCGTGCGTTCGGATCCATCGCGCGCCCGCCAAAGCCGATGCAGCGCCCGCGCGGATCACGGATGGGAAACATGATCCGATCTCGAAACGCATCATAAGGCGCGCCACCATCATCGGGTTTGCTGGCAATCCCTGCGGTGATGATATCCTCGGCAGCGATACCTTTGGCCTGCAATGCCTCAAAGGTCCCGCGCCGTGCTGATGGGGCAAAGCCGATTTCAAACCGTGCAAGCGTGGCTTCATCTAGGCCCCGCTTTTCAAGATAATCCCGCGCGTCACGGGCCGCAGAGGATTTCAACTGTAGCTTATAGAATTGCACCGCCGCCTCGGTGGCCTGTGCCAATTTCTCGCGCGCGTCTGATTTTTCCTGTGCGCGTGGATCTCGTTCTGGCATGGGCATCCCTGCCTCACGCGCAAGAATTTCAATCGCCTCTATGAAGCTGACATTTTCAGTATCTTTCACAAAGCTGATTGCATCGCCTTTGGCCTGACAGCCGAAACAATAATAAAACCCCTTGCGATCATCGACATGGAAGGATGCAGTTTTCTCTTGGTGAAAGGGGCAAGGGGCCCACATATCCCCCTTGGCCGCATTGGATTTGCGGTTGTCCCACATGACTTTGCGCCCGACCACCTGCGACAGCGAGATGCGGGTGCGCAATTCATCCAAAAATCCAGGCGGCAAACTCATGGGGCGAGTATCTTCGCGAACGCGGGCGCTGTCCAGATGCCGCCGTGTGATCCTCTGTGGAGAACCCTGTGGGCAAACTCATAGTGCGGCTGATCTGCGCGCCGCCACCCCTTGCATTGCATGGGTCAGTTCGGTCAGGGCGGATTGCGCCATGGATCGCATCACAAATATCTCGATGTGACCTTCGTCATCGGATGTCACAAATAGCGCATCAATATGGCCCAATAAACTGCGCGCAGAACGCCATGGCCCGAAGGCGGTGGGGCGCAGGTCCAACGGACAAAGCCGCGCCAAAACCTCGGCCAGATCAGGCCCTGTCAGCGTGAACCGCGCCAAAGCCCCGCTTTGATCTGCCAAAAGCGCGTAAGGTGCCAAGGGGGCGAGGGGGGCTGAAGTCCCCAAAAGAAGCGCATGATCTAGCCCGTTCCAAATCAGCCGCAGTGTGTCGTGTGTGACGACCTCACTAGGCGCAGGAAATTTTAGGCCCAAATCAGATTTCAGGATCGTGTTCACCGCATCAAGGCAGTTTGGATGGGGCAAGAGTGCCGTGATGTTTTGGGGGGCATCAATGCTGAGCTGCATCGCGCCATGAGAGATTTCACTGGGGCCCGTTACAACTGGGGCTAGGGAAAGATCAGTCACGCATCCGCCCTCCGTCAGGGTCAAAGAAGACAGGCGGGCAAATCTCGCAAAGGGTTTCTTGCCCGCGCAGATGATCAACCATTTTTACTTGATCCCCATGTCGTGCGCGCCCATCCACAAAGAAGCCAAGTGCGATTGGATGGCCCAAGGTCGGCGAGAAACAGGCGGAAGATACGTAGCCTTTTGAGGTTTCCCGACTGGGTTTTGCATCGGCCTCGAACAAATGCCCGCCTGCAAGAATTTTTGATTGGCCATCAACAGGGCGCAACCCGATTAATGCAGGGCGCGCAGGGTCAAGCAGCCCTTCGCGCGCTGCGCCTGCACGGCCGATGAAATCACTTTTCTTCTTGGACAATAGCCCCGCCATGCCCAAGTCACCCGCGGTCACGCGGCCATTGATTTCGGCATGGGTGATAAAGCCCTTTTCAAGGCGCAAGACGTTGAGGGCCTCGACCCCATAAGGCCCGCCCTCCATCGCTTCGGCGCGGGTCAAAAGCACGTCATAAAGGCTTGCGCCATAGCCCACGGGAACCGCGATTTCATACCCTTCCTCGCCTGAGAAAGAGATGCGGAAAATGCGGGCAGGCACGCCCAAAACATCCCGCGCGACCCATCCCATAAAGGGCAATTCATCGCGGCGCAGTCCTTTGGTCAGACCCGCCACGAGGTCGAACGCCTTTGGCCCTGCAACCGCGAATTGCGCCCAAGCCTCTGTTGTAGAAGTCAGGCTGAGTTTCCAATTAGGGCAAAAGACCTGCGCCACAAATTCCAGATGCGCCATGACCTCGGCTGCGGCGGCGGTTGTCGTGGTGATCACATAGTTATAGGGGCCTACGCGCGCGCAGGTTCCGTCATCCATAACAAACCCATCTTCGCGCAGCATCAAACCATAGCGCACACGCCCCTCTGGCAGGGTCGACATCATATTGCTGTAGACAAAATCAAGGAACCGCGCGGCATCCGGGCCAGACACGGCGATTTTGCCCAAAGTGGAAACATCGACAACACCGACCGCATTGCGCACATAGCCCACCTCGCGGTTGCAGGATTGCAGCCACGTTGTCTCGCCATTTTGTGGGAAATAGGACGCACGATACCACAGGCCCGTGGCCACCATCGGGGCATTGCGAGCAACACTTGCTGCATGGCTGGTGGTCAGGCGTTCGGGTGCAAACCCTTTGCCTTGCGCGCCTGCGCCAATCGCACCAAGGGACACGGGCACAAAAGGTGGGCGATAGGTTGTCGTGCCAGTCTCGGAAATTCCACGACCCGTGGCATCTGCCAAAACCGCAATCGCGGTCGTGTTTGAACTGCGTCCTTGATCGGGCGCCATTCCTTGGGTCGTGTAGCGCTTCATATGTTCGACCGATTGATACCCTTCTTGCGCGGCAAGGCGGATATCTTTGGTGGTCACATCATTGGCGAAATCTATCCATGCCCGCTTTTTGCCAGAAACCACCCAATGGGGCCTCGCTGTCTCGCGCGAAGCGGGGGCGATTGGGCAGGGCGTATGAGGGGCCGTCAGGCCCAATTCGGACAGGGCATTGATCGCCGCTGCAAACCCCGAGGTGAAACACTCGGCAGTGCTGAAATATCCTGCAGCACTGCCTGCGTAATGCAGGGCAGGCACCGCGCCCTCAGGGGCAAGAAAACAGGATTTCTCCGCGTTCCAAATTGCGCGGGCGCCCATATGGCAGGCAAGGTGAATATTGGGGTTCCATCCCCCAGACATTCCCAAAGCGCCGATGTCCATATCGGTGGTTTTTCCCGCGGCATCACGAATGGTTATGCCCGAGATACGCGTGCGGCCGCGTGTCGCCACGACCTCCGCACCACGATAAAGGGGATAATCGCCAAGCGCAGGTGCATCGCTGCGCGGGTCGATGACGGCGGCAAGGGTTGCCCCCGCGGCCTGCAAGGCAAGCGCATCGCGATGTCCTTGATCCGTGCTGACAAACAGCGCGATTTTGCGCGCTGGTAAGACGCCGTAGCGGTCGAGATAGGATCGCATTGCGCCTGCCATCATAATGGCCGGGCGGTCATTGTCTGCAAATGCAATGGGCCGTTCAACCGCGCCCGTGGCCAAAATCGCAGCGCGCGCAGTGATGCGCCAGAAACATTCGCGCGGCACAGTGCCACTTGGGGCCTGCTCAAGTCCCACGCGCTCGATCATGCCATAGGTGCCACCATCATAGGCCCCCGTGACTGTGCAACGCGGCATGATCCGCACATTGGGCATTGCAGAAAGCTTGGCCGATATCTGCGCGAGCCAAGTTTGCGCAGGCATATCGTCAATCGCAGCATCCTCAAGCCAAAGCCTGCCGCCGAGTTCTGTGTTCTCGTCAACAAGGATCACATCCGCGCCCGCTTCAGCCGCGACAAGGGCGGCAGTCAGGCCCGAAGGGCCAGCGCCAATGACCAGAAGATCACAATGCCCAAAGGCCTTTTCAGATGGTTCTGCCTGCATCTCGCGGGACAAGCGGCCCAAACCCGCTGCGCGGCGGATCAGGGGTTCGTACACCGCTTCCCAAAAGCGGCGCGGCCACATGAATGTTTTGTAGTAAAACCCCGCGCTTAAGAAGGGCGCGGCCAGATCATTCACGGCCAAAAGATCAAACCCAAGCGGCCCGAGATGGTTTTGACTGTGCGCAACAAGCCCCTCATAGAGGGATTGCATCGTGGCGCGTGTGTTCGGGATTGCGGCCCCATATGGCCCGCGTGACAGTTCAACCAAGCCGTTTGGATCATCCGAGCCTGCCGTCACGATCCCGCGAGGGCGGTGATATTTGAAACTGCGCCCGACCAATGCGACATCATTGGCCAGAAGGGCAGAGGCAAGGCTATCGCCCTCGAACCCCTGATAGGTTTTGCCGTCAAAGGTGAAATTGAGCGGCTTGTCGCGATTGATCCGTCCTTTGCCCTCAACCCGCATGATCTTGCCCTCGATCGCGGAGCAACTGTGCCCCTAGGATGGCGTGGCTGACTGTGTTTCGAGTGACAGATATCCACGCCCCGCAGCCGTGTGCATGACGCCAAATCTCAACGATTTGGCCCGGTTGATTGTCTCGCAAATGCAGATAGCTGTGCCACTCCGCCGCGCCCGCCTCAGCCGCAGGGCGATCTGCATATGTGATATCGCCTTTGGGACGAAATTCGCGGCTGTCTCTTTGGCCGCAAATGGGGCAGGGGATACGCATAACCGTCTCGATCTCTAATGCAAATTATGTTGGCTGCCGCGGCCTTCTTCATCCATGAGGCCCCGCCCCGTCTCAAACCGGTCGAGGCGATAGCGCTCGGCGCTTTGATGCGGCTGATCTGTGGCCATAAGATGTGCGAAGGCATAACCCGATCCCGGCACGGCCTTAAAGCCGCCATAACACCACCCACAATTCAAATAGAGGCCCTCAATCGGGCTTTTGTCGATAATGGGGCTGCCATCCGAGGACATATCCATAATCCCGCCCCAAGAGCGCAGCATTTTGGCCTGTCCGATCATCGGCATGAGAGTCATACCTGTTTCCACCACATGCTCTGCAGTGGGCAGGTTCCCGCGCGAGGCATAGGATGCATAAAAATCAAGGTCACCGCCAAAGACCAGTCCGCCCTTGTCAGACTGGCTGATATAGAAATGCCCCATGCCATAAGTGATCACATGGTCAATTGCGGGCTTTAGCCCTTCGGTGACAAAGGCCTGCAACACATGGCTCTCAATGGGCAAGCGCAGACCTGCCATTGCGGCCACCTGAGAACTGCGTCCCGCCACCACAACGCCAATCTTGCGTGCGCTAATGGCACCCCGCGTGGTTTGGACACCCGTGACGCGGCCCTGATGCACATCAATCCCTGTGACTTCGCAATTCTGGATGAGGTCTACACCACGTTGATCCGCCGCGCGGGCATAGCCCCAAGCCACCGCATCATGGCGCGCTGTGCCGCCGCGTTTGTGGTAGAGCCCGCCAAAAATTGGGAAACGGGTTTGATCATAATCGAGATAGGGGATCATGCGCCGCAATTCATCACGATCCAACAAGATCGCATCATCGCCTTGATTGATCATCGCATTCCCGCGCCGCGCAAAGGCATCGCGTTGCCCGTCTGAATGGAACAGGTTGATGATGCCGCGCTGGCTGTGCATGACATTGTAATTCAGGTCTTGCTCTAGCCCTTCCCACAGTTTCAGAGAATGGCTGTAAAATTGAGAATTGCCTTCAAGTAGGTAATTTGCGCGCACAATGGTGGTATTACGACCGATATTGCCACCGCCCAAATAGCCCTTCTCAAGCACGGCAATATTTGTGATGCCATGATTTTTGGCGAGGTAATAGGCGGTTGCCAGACCGTGGCCGCCACCGCCAATGATAATCATGTCATACTGCGCTTTTGGAGCAGGATCGCGCCACGCGCGCGTCCATGATTTTTGCCCTCGCAATCCTTCGCTGATCACACGAAGGCCTGAATAGCGCATCTGACCTCTCCCTTTGTCCCTAAGCTCACCCTAGGACAGCAGCGCAGAAGGGTTTCGTCAAGTTGCGACAAACTCGGGTATTTTGCCGACTCTTTCAGTATCACCTAGGGCTGGGGCAGGGTGGGCGCTTCGCCCTCGGGCGCAGGGACAGGTTCCATCCCGATCCCTTCTGAGATGTTGCAATTGCTGACGCAGTATTGCGCACCAGACGCCAAGGAAAAGATCACCCGATCCCCAAATCGAGGCCGTGTTGGCATGAAGTTGTCGAACACCCGCGTAGGCATATCGAAATTCAAAATCGGCTCGTAGACAAAGCGGGTTTCGACCAACAAGATGTGGCTGCCCTCTGGCAAGGCGGGAAGGCGTGAACGGGCTGAGATGGCGGTGGCGCCATCCATTGCTGCAAGATCGCCTGCCCCATATGACCAATCTAGCGTTACCTCATCATTGATCCGCTTAAACTGCGACACGCGCAAAGACGTGCCTGTTTCTTGATGGGTCATGTAGCGAAACACGTTCAATAATCCCTCAATATCCTCAGGGGTCAGAACGGCTTCAATGCGCGATATGGACTCTGCCAAAACATTACTGGCGCGCGTGGTCATGGTGTAATGACGAAACCCGTCATACAGCGCCAAGCAAGTGACGATAATGGCGATCAACACGGGCAGGATAAGCGCGACTTCAATCGCGATTGCGCCCTGTGTTTGGTGCAGGAATTTTTTAATTACGCGCCTCATTGTTGGGCCACCTCAGTGATGGGTTCAGACACGAAAATCGTGCTTGCTTCCATGAACAAACGCCCGCTGGTGTCGCCATTGATTTGGGCCATCAAGGCCGAAACCCGCAATAACGGATCAATCTCGACACAGACGCGCAGAAGCATCAATTCATTGGGCAAGGTCTGGCTTGGCTCAAACCGCGTCACGGGACGTAGCAGGGTGTTGCGGTCGATACACATCGCATCGCGTGAAGGCAGCACATAGCTTGGCCGCACAATCGAGCGCAGATCGAGAGAGATTGTCTCGTGGCAATTCCGGATAATCCGTGCCTTGTCACAGATCATGTCTGCGACTGTGTCAGTTGTCAGATCAAGTCGCGAAGAGAGGCGTAAGCTCCGCGAGGTGATGTCGACCGCCCGTTCCAACATAGCTTGGCGCACGATGATGATGGATGTCTCAAGCGACATCAAAAACACCGAAAAGACCACGGGAAATAAGAGCACGAATTCGAGGGTCGAAGCGCCGCTCTCGTCTTTGATCCATGTGTGAAGATGTTTCATTCAATCAGCCTCAACATACCGATGGCCTCGGAGATCGAGGCGAAAGCATCCGTCAGGTTGCTGCTGCGCGTTAAGTAATGGTTGGAGGTTGTCGCAGCGCAATTTTGCAATATAGCGGCGTCTGATTCAGTCGCATCCAGCGAGATCGTAAAGATCACAATGTCACGCGCCGCAGCTGCCGCGCAGAGGGTCTCGAAATTCTGGTTTGAGCGGGCGGTCGTATCGGCCAGAGAGATCGCATTGTCGCTGAAGTTAAAATACGCATCATACGCGTTGCCCCATCCGACCAAGCCGTCTAGGGCCGCGCGGATTGTCATCGGGTAATAAAAGTCAAACAGGATCGACCTTGATGTCCGCGTTGCCCAAAGTTCAGGCCACGTCAGTTGCTGCGCTGCTGCACCGCCAAAGGGCTCAGACTGCCATGTGCCTGCGGTATCAAAGGGGGCTGCGCCGCTTGTGACATAATAACGACCAGCCGCGGCATGATAGGTTGACCATCGCACAACACCGCCCGCTTCAAAGCGGTAGATGGGCGCAAATCCGCGTTTGAATTGTTGTGCCACATCAGGGCTTTCACCGCTGGCCATGCCATCGGCGATCAAGACGATGACCTTTAACGCGTCATTGCTATAAGCGGTTGGTCTATTTGCAAAGCTCGCGGGAATCTCGCCATCGCTGGCCAGAACTGCCGCGGCAGGCTGTGCCGCAGGGTCAAGCAGGGCCGCGCCCCATTTCAACGCTTGGTCAGGTCGCGCAAAACCTTCTGCCACCAAGCCTTGGATATGGGCATTAATCTCGGCTTCATCGTTAGACCAAGGCAAGATCGCGTTCACGTCATCCGTTGGGCAATAGGCCTGTGCGAAGGGTATCCAATTATATTGGTAGATATAATCGAAATGCATGGTGCGCTCGATTGGGTCAAATGGGGTGACCGCAACCGATGAGAAACTGTCATCTGGAAATTTGGCACAGGTGCTGAAGGAGTGTTCTTCGGTAAAATTGAACACGCCCGCCAGTGCAGTCCCCGCAACAATGCGATCATTGAAAGGAATGACTGAGATCGAAACCACATCGCTGCTTCGGTTATTTCCAAGCATCTCTGTCACGAAATTGGTCGCTGCGGTCTTCATCCAGTCCAACTTGGAATTGTCCAGCATGGAACCTGAGCGATCCAGAACCAGCGAGATTTCGACTGAGCGAATATTCTGTTCCGCCCGCGAATTGGCCTCTGCCCGCAAGGTGTTGAATCCGAAATAGCGCAAGAAATAGGTGCGAACATCTTGTTCTACGCGCACCCCTGTGATCCGCCGACCATCTTGGATGAAATAATCAGGGGTTAATCGCGAGGGCGTAATGTTTTGCGCGTTCAAATATTGTGTGACGATGCTAGAAACTTCGGCCTCATCATTGGCGGTGCCTGCCGCAGAAAGAACCGCACGATCAATCGCGCTTTGCAATTGCGCCCGTTGAGATTCGAAGCGGATCACATCCACCGCCAAGCCGCCAAGGCTAACCATGACCATCGTCAACAGCACCACAAAGATCGTGACCGATCCTTGCTCGTCCCGCCAGAATCGGTTCGCGCCCAAACCATGGCGGCAAAGCTGTGCCGTTTTCGGTTTTCCCTGCATCATCCTCAATCCATTGACCTGACCCACCGCAGATTTGGCGGAGGCTTTCCTGTCATGTCCTCAAAGAGCGGCGAAAATGCGGCGATTACGGGAAGAGTTTACGAAGTTTTTTGCAATCTTCGTGGCAAGGCGTAGGGTTCGAAGTGTGACACAGATCACAAACCCTTTTTGAGTGTCATGATTTGGCAAAGTTTGGGTGCGATGAGGGGGGATATGTAAATTTAATCGCACCCGCGCCGTTTTGTTCGCTGTCTAAGGAAGGAACAGCTATGGCCAGCATCCCTGCAAATGAACCGAGTTTTCGTCAATCCGTTGAACTGATGTTCAACCGTGCGGCCGCGTTGATGGATCTCTCCCCCGGATTGGAGGAGAAAATTCGCGTCTGCAATTCCACCTATGTGGTGCGTTTTGGCGTTAAGCTACGCGGCGAAATTAAGACCTTTACAGGTTATCGCTCGGTGCATTCCGAGCATATGGAACCTGTAAAAGGTGGCATCCGCTATGCCCCCAATGTCAATCAAGATGAGGTTGAGGCCTTGGCGTCCCTGATGACGTTTAAATGTGCGCTTGTAGAGGCGCCATTTGGTGGCTCGAAGGGTGGTCTGTGCATTGACCCGCGCGAATGGGATGAAGATGAACTCGACCGCATCACCCGCCGCTTTGCCTATGAGTTGATCAAGCGTGATCTCATCAACCCCAGTCAAAACGTGCCCGCCCCAGATATGGGCACGGGCGAGCGTGAGATGGCGGTGATTGCAGATCAATATGCTCGCATGAACACAACCGACATTAATGCAAAGGCCTGCGTTACAGGGAAACCCATTCATGCGGGGGGTATTCAAGGCCGTATCGAGGCCACAGGGCGAGGCGTGCAATATGCCTTGCGGGAATTCTTTCGCCATCCAGAGGATATCAAGGCGGCCAATCTATCGGGCGACCTTGAGGGCAAGCGTATCATTGTGCAGGGCTTGGGCAATGTGGGCTATCATGCGGCGCTGTTTCTGCGTGATGAGGATGGCGCAAAGATTACCCATGTGATCGAACGCGATGGCGCGGTTCATAATGATCAGGGTTTGGATATCGAAGCCCTGCGCGCACATATCGTTGCCACGGGCGGTGTGCGTGATTTCAAAGGCGGCACCTTCATCGAGGATGGCGCCTCTGCGCTTGAGGCTGAGTGCGATATCCTGATCCCTGCAGCGCTTGAAGGGGTGATTAACCTGTCCAATGCCGCGCGGATCAAAGCACCGCTCATCATTGAGGCGGCCAATGGCCCGATCACCGCTGGCGCGGATGATGTGCTGCGCGAAAAGGGCGTGGTGATTATTCCTGATCTTTACGCCAATGCGGGTGGCGTGACCGTGTCCTATTTCGAGTGGGTGAAGAACCTGTCACATATCCGATTTGGTCGGATGCAGCGCCGCCAAGAAGAAAGCCGCCATGAATTGATCGTAAATGAGCTGGAGCGGCTGTCGCGCGACACGGGCATTGGTTGGACGTTGTCGCCCGATTTCAAACAAAAATATCTGCGCGGCGCAGGAGAGTTGGAATTGGTGCGTTCGGGCCTCGATGATACGATGCGCACCGCCTATCAGGCGATGCGCGAGGTCTGGCACGATCGCCACGATGTGCCTGATTTGCGGATGGCGGGATTTTTGGTGTCCATTGCTCGTGTGGCGGCAAGCTATCGCGCAAAAGGGTTATGACCTCTTTCGGGGGCGGGTTCGCGCTTTAGGATTTCGCCCCCAAATCCCGCTCCGCCAATATGATTTTGATCAAATCAGCTACGGCCTTGGCTTCGCCTGCGGATGTGACGCCGCCAACAGCCACAGATTTCCCCCAACGCCGCCAAAGACCAGGGGCATAAACGCGACCCCCTTCCTCGGGTTTGTGCAAAAAGACGATAAAGCCTCCCGCGGGCTTCATCGCGAAAAACCCGCGATCCACGCTTTCGACATTGTCTATATGGAACAGCACGCGGCCATTCTCTTCGCGTAGGCATTCGCGGGTTAGGATCAATTTGTGCGATGAGGCTTCCCACAATTTATAGGTCATCCCCAATGACCCCACGCCAAACACAATCAACAGCAAGAGCCAGAAGATATGTTGGGGCGGGTTTGTGGCCGCAATCATGATCAGAAGAAACCCTAGGCCACCCAAACAAAACACCGCAAAGCTGCGGCGGGCAATATTGGGGGCGATATAGCCGATAATCTCGTCTTGGGCGCGTTTCTTGGCCACGAAGCATTCCTTTCGCTGAAATCTGCTCCCCGCTCATACATGGAATATCGGCCCTCGCAAAGATGCACATCTTTTTGCGGATTTGTGCAGATTGTCATGGTGCGGGATGCGCCCTAGTTTCACTCACGACACGCCCCAAAGATCTTAAGGGGCATGAGAAGGAGAAAGCTTATGTCGATCCGTCCTGTTGTCGAAGCGCGCAGCGCAAAGCCCACGTTGGAAGGGGCAGGGGTGCATTTGCACCGCGCCTTTGGCTTTCAAGATCCAACCGAACTTGATCCGTTCTTGTTGTTTGACGATTTTCGTAACGAAGATCCCGCCTATTTCCAGAAAGGGTTCCCTTGGCATCCCCATCGTGGGATTGAGACAATCACCTATGTGCTGGCAGGCACGGTTGAGCATTCAGACAGCCTTGGCAATACTGGCAAATTGGGGGCAGGTTCGGTGCAATGGATGACCGCAGGGCGGGGCATCTTGCACCAAGAAATGCCGCTCGGAAACGCCAAAGGGCAAATGCACGGATTTCAGCTGTGGGGCAATCTGCCGTCATCTATGAAAATGACAGATCCGCGCTATCAAGATGTCGCCGCGCAAGAAATCCCAGAGGTGATTGATGATGATGGCACCCGCGTCAAAGTGATCGTTGGGGAGTTTTGGGGCAAGAAGGGCCCCGTTGATGGCATTGCCGCTGATCCTCAATATTTGGATATTTCGATCCCTGCGGGCGTGAAGAAAACCTTCCGCATCGACACCTATCGCCGCGCCTTTGCCTATGTCTTCGAAGGCCAAGCCGCATTCGCGGATGCAAGCCAACCCACAGGCGTGCTTTTGGAAAAAGAGGTCATGGGGCAAGAAGTGAACATTCGCGATATGTCGGGCGATCGCACCTTGATCCGATTTGGCACAGGCGATGAGATCACTGTGCAGGCGGGGCCTGAAGGTGTGCGGTTCCTTCTGATTTCGGGTGCACCGATTGAAGAACCTGTCGCGTGGCATGGGCCAATTGTGATGAATACCCAAGACGAAATCCGCCAAGCCATTGCGGATTTGCGCAATGGCACCTTTGTGGCGCCCGCGCATTAAGTCACCTTTCCAAGGGGCGGGGGATCCCCTAAGAAGCGGCCTATGTTGAACATTGTCGAACATGGCACGCCGCAGGATCGCCCGCCTCTTTTAATCGCGCATGGTCTTTATGGATCAGCGCGCAATTGGGGTGTGATTGCGAAACGGGTCGAACGGCATTGCCTCACCGTTGATATGCGCAACCACGGCGCAAGCCCATGGTATGACAGTCACAGCTACCCTGATCTGGCCAATGATCTGGCCCAAGTGATCGAGGCGCATGGCGCCTGTGCCGATGTGGTTGGCCATTCGATGGGAGGCAAGGCGGTGATGATGCTGGCTCTGACGCGGCCCGATTTGATCCGCCGCGCCGTGATCGCGGATATTGCCCCCGTGACCTATGGCCATTCGCAACAACCGATGATTGATGCCATGCGCGCAGTTGATCTCAGTGCGGTTGCGACACGCGGGGATGCAGATCGCCAATTGCAGGCCCATGTGAACGATGCAGGGGTGCGCGCGTTTTTGCTGCAATCGCTGGATGTTAAGGCACAGGCGTGGCGGCTAAACTTAGATGTTCTCTCGCGCGAAATGGCGAAGATCACAAGCTGGCCTGAGGGGGATTTCACCCCCTTTGCGGGGGATATCTTGTTCCTGTCGGGCGGGCGTTCCGATTATGTCCGCCCCGAGCATCGCCCCGCCATTAAGGCGCTGTTTCCCAATGCGAAATTCGCAAAAATTCCGCAAGCGGGGCATTGGCTGCATGCTGACACCCCGCGGGAATTTGTGGAAAGCCTCAAGGTGTTCTTAGGCTAACCTGCGCGTTTCATGCGCTGCATGATATTGGTCTTCCAGACAAATTGATGCACCAAGACCGCGCCCACATGCACCAAGACCAAAAGCATGAGAAGCGACTTGAGAACCTCATGCACCTCGGCGCTCGCCTCAATCTGACCGCCCCATGCCAGCATCCCTGTGATTGGCAAGGCCAGCATCAGCGCATAAAAGGCCCAATGGGCGAGATGCGATAGCCGCGCGAAAATCGCGGGCTCTTCTGCGGGGGCATCAGGCGCGCCGCGCCGCAGGCGCAGAACAAGCCGCCAGATCACCAAAAGCAGCACCAAAATCCCAGGAATGGCGTGGCTCGCCCATCCCAAGGATTGCGCGTAAACGCCTGTTTCAAGCGCCTGCTCATAGGCCTCTTCAATGCCTTCGTGGTAGACGAATTGATAAATGATCAGGGCGGCTATGCCCCAATGCAGCGCAATCTGCGTGCCGCTATAGCCCAGTGGTTTTGACATCTCTTTTCCGTTCCTATCAGGTTAATGCCTTAATACGCCCCGCTATGATCCACGCAGCGGGCAAGGCAATGACCGCACCACCCCCTGCGGCAATGGCAATCGGCTGCCACCCGTCAAGACCTGCGGCCAACACAGCTGTTACGCCGATCCCCGCCAAAGCTGTCGCGGCCAATGTGAACAAAAGCAAGAACAGGCGCATCTAACACCCCCTTTATCGCATGAGGCGCGTTCCCCATGAGGGCAGGATGGCAGAGGTGGGGCCAGTCCGCCTTGATTTTGGTCAATTCATTGAGAAAATATGACCTGCGCCGAAAGCGTGGCCCCAGACCCTACTTCCGACGCAGCACAAGGCCACCATTTACCCCCATCACTGCGCAAAGCCGCTGGCCCGACTGTTGCGCCCCCTCATCAGAGCGCGCGCGGGGCCGTGATGTCAAGGCAAAGCCGCGGGTCAGTTGGCTACAAAAAGGGCGTGGGAGTATTGGACGCGGGAGGGATAGCTGTTTGTTACCCTGCGCTTCAATGCTCATCGCTGGAGTTGCTAATGCGGTAGTTTTTGATTGGAGCGCGAGCTTGGGGCGTACGGGCAATGATTCCGATGTTGTCATTACAAAAAAAATATATATTTTTAACAACAAACAGACGTCACACTGAGCATATCATGACACCCGATCATTTTGACAGGTCGATCTTCGAGGTTGTGAACAACCGAGCGCAAAAACTTGAAGGCGTGCTGGAGTCAGACGTAATTTTTTATCATGGAAGCATATACCCTCAGTATTTTCGATACTTCCGCGATTTTGTTGAACAGGTAAAGCGCGCAAGCAAACGTAGTGACAACGCAATATCTGTGATACTAAGAACTGGTGGCGGGTCAGCCGAAACCACAGAACGTATGGTCGGGGTCCTTCGTAAGCATTACAATACAGTCAACTTCGTCGTGCCGGACGTTGCGATGTCGGCAGGAACAATATTTTGTATGTCTGGTGACAAGATTTATATGGACTATGCATCAACCTTAGGTCCGATTGATCCTCAAGTGCCCACCCCAGATACTGGAGACTACGTGCCAGCGCTTGGATACCTTGATAAAGTGCAAGAGTTGACGGTTAAGGGGCAGCTTGCACCAGCCGACGTTGTAATGTTGAAAAGCCTTGATCTCGCTAAACTTGCACTTTTCGAGCAAGCTCGTGAGCTCTCAATAGAACTTCTTAAGAAGTGGTTAGTGGAGTACAAGTTCCGCAATTGGACGCAACATCGCACTACAAATCGTGGGGCGCCAGTCACTGAACACGAAAAAGCCGAACGCGCTGAGCAGATTGCGCGGGATTTAGCCGATCATCGAATGTGGCGATCTCACGGACGGAGCCTAGACGTGAAAAAGCTTACTGATCTAAGAATTGAGATTGACGATTATTCTGATGATGAGGCACTGCGAAATGCCATACGAGAATATAACGATCCTTTAACTGGTTTTGTGGATCGTATGCGTACGGAATTCATGCTACATAGTCACAATGTTCCGTTGTGAGGGAGGAAGCGATGAGCATAACTGGTGATGTACGGAAGCTGCTCGCCCACCAGCGGCAGCCTGAAGAGTTGGAAGGCGCTTTGCGCGATGCCGAGCTATTAGCGGACCTTTTTTCGGATGTAAGACCAATCCCGTACATTGTGCCGATAGAGAGGTTCGCTGGGTTGCCAATCTTAGGCGAGGAAAAGAGCAGCTTTCTACCTTAGCCCGCTTCATACGCAGTGCATAATTTTGCCTGCCTACGCCCTAAGTGGTTGAGCGTAACTTAAGGCACTGTAAGCGGTTAACTGGGACCTAGCATTGGCCCCCGACCAATTTTTTGATGGTGGTAGTTCTAGGACGCATTGTCTTATTACCATTGGCACGACCTGTGCGTGATTGGCATCGCTTGAAAAATTACTGAACCAAACGCTCTGATTAATGCTCAATCATCCATCTTCAACGCGTTGATGAACGCGCTTTGCGGGATTTCGACCTTGCCGAATTGGCGCATCTTCTTCTTGCCCGCTTTCTGCTTATCCAAGAGTTTCCGCTTGCGGGTGGCATCCCCGCCATAACATTTTGCGGTCACGTCCTTGCGCAGCGCGGCCAAGGTTTCGCGTGCGATGATGCGCCCGCCAATCGCGGCTTGGATCGGGATTTTGAACATATGGCGGGGGATCAGCTCTTTGAGCTTTTCGCACATCATGCGGCCCCGCTGTTCGGCGCGGTCCCGATGCACCATGGTCGATAGGGCATCAACTGGCTCATCATTCACCAGAATTTGCATTTTGACCAAGTAATCCTGCTGATAGCCCGTCATCTGATAGTCAAAGCTGGCATAGCCTTTGGTGACCGATTTCAGGCGGTCGTAGAAGTCAAACACAACTTCGTTCAGCGGCAAATCATAGACCACCATCGCGCGGTTGCCCGCATAGGTGAGGTCAAGCTGCACCCCGCGGCGGTCTTGGCAGAGTTTCAGGACATCGCCCAAGAAATCATCAGGCACAAGGATCGTGGCCTTGATCCGCGGTTCTTCGATATGATCGACATAGGTCAGGTCGGGCATATCGGCGGGATTGTGCAATTCCACCATCGACCCATCCCGCATATGCACATGATAAATCACCGAAGGTGCGGTGGTGATAAGGTCGATATCATATTCACGCTCGAGACGGTCGCGGATGACCTCAAGGTGCAAAAGACCCAAGAACCCGCAGCGGAAGCCGAACCCAAGCGCGGCCGAGGTTTCCATCTCATAGGTAAAGCTTGCGTCATTGAGGGCCAATTTCTCAATCGCATCGCGCAGGTCTTCGAAGTCATTGGCATCCACAGGGAAAAGGCCGCAGAACACCACAGGGATCGAGGGCTTGAACCCAGGAAGCGCTGCCGCACAGCCGCCTTTATCATGGGTGATGGTGTCGCCCACACGGGTGTCGCGCACCTGTTTGATGGAGGCGGTCAGAAACCCGATCTCGCCTGGCCCGAGCTCTGCAATATTTTCCATCCGCGGGCGGAACACGCCTAGGCGGTCAATTTGATACAGCCCGCCCGTTTTCATCATACGGACGCGGTCGCCCTTTTTGATCTTGCCATCCACAACGCGGATCAGAACGACCACGCCCAGATAAGGGTCATAATAGCTGTCGATCAGCATCGCTTTTAGCGGTGCATTCGCGTCACCTGTGGGTGCAGGCAGGCGGGTGACGATTGCCTCTAGAACGTCAGGGATGCCCAAACCCGTTTTCGCGGAAATCATGACCGCGTCCGAGGCATCAATCCCGATCACATCTTCGATCTGTTCGCAAACCCGTTCAGGTTCGGCGGCAGGCAGGTCAATCTTATTGAGAACGGGAACAATCTCATGATCCGCTTCAATCGCCTGATACACATTGGCCAAGGTCTGCGCTTCAACCCCTTGGCTGGCATCCACAACCAATAGCGACCCTTCCACCGCCCGCATCGAGCGGCTGACCTCATAGGCGAAATCGACATGGCCGGGCGTGTCGATCAGGTTCAGAACATAGGTCTGGCCGTCCTTGGCAGGGTATTCAATCCGCACAGTATTGGCCTTGATGGTGATCCCGCGCTCGCGCTCGATATCCATCGCGTCAAGCAATTGCTCTTTCATATCTCGCTCGGCCACTGTGCCTGTCAATTGAATCAGGCGATCCGCCAAGGTGGATTTGCCGTGGTCGATATGCGCCACGATGGAGAAGTTACGAATGCGAGAAAGCTCGGTCATGTTGGCCCTAGGCTATGCGTGCAGTAAGCGGTCAGATAGCGCAAGGCGGGCCAATAGGAAAGAGGGCTCAGATGATAAACCCGCGCAAGCACATGCCCTGCCTGCGCGGGTTTGCGGGATCAGTTGTTATGGCCTTCGCCCATCGACCCGTGGCCACTCATGGAATGACCTTCGGGCATGCGATCAAGATCAACGGGGATGGTCACTGTCAGCGGGCTTGCCGTCTCGAAGGTGAACGTCACTTCGATCTCAGCACCATTTTCCATCGGTGCATTCAGCCCCATGAACATCACGTGCTTGCCGCCACGTTCTAGGAAGATGGTTTCGCCTGCTGCAATGGGAAACCCTTCTTCGACATGCACCATACGCATCACCCCATCCCCATCGGCGATATGGGTGTGTAGCTCGACTTTGGCAGCCGCATCTGACGTCACGCCCGTGATGACGTCATCTTGGCCCGTATCGTTGGTGATTTGCATAAAGGCCGCACCTGTGGGGGCCGAGGGGCCTGTGCTGCGGGCATAGGCATCGCTGACGACCATATCGGCCAACGCGAAAGAGGGCAGCGCGCAGAGGGCTGCCGCGAGGAAAAACTGTTTTTTCATTTTGGATATCTCCATCCAGATCTGTGTTGAAATTCAAATAGGGTTGAACTCACAGAAGGATGGGGGGTGCGCGGGCCTGTTTGTGGCGGGGGAGAGAGGCCCCAATTAGGGTGGGGGCTTCGCGTGTCTGGTCAAATTTATGATAGCTTGCATTAGCCTGCCAAGCAGGGCTGAGGATCAGCGGGGCGGCATGGGCCAGATGGCAATCAAGGCAGGCGTGTTTGTGCGCGACAGGCGCCCCGTCTTGATCCAGAAGTGGCAAGCCCTGCGCATCGGTGGCGATCCAGACCTGCTCGGCCCCGAGGCATAATGTCGTTAAGTCGCCCCAAACCATTTGACCGCGCGCCATGGCATGGGCGCTGCTCGTTAGCACCATCAGCGCAATCAGCGCTGTCATCAGCCAATTGGAAGCCTTGCGTATCATGGCGCCAATCAAAACCACAAAAAACAATGTCTGGCCCTGCGCGATGGTGTCGCGTTGCCGCATAAAACGAAACACCCCGCAACCAAGGGTCGGGGGCGTTTCTTGCAGCATCCTCACCCGCGAAGGTCAGGATCTCGATAAGCGGTGATTAGGCTTGCGCAGCTTGCGCTTTGGCAATCTCGCGCTTGATCTTCAAGGCGCGGGGCGACAAGACGTCATCCTTCGCGCGCAGAAGAACAGCATCCAAACCGCCGCGCGCATCTACGGTGCGCAAAGCAGAGTTGGAAACACGCAGTTTGAAGCTGCGATCAAGAATTTCAGAGCCCAAATTCACTTCCGTCAGGTTTGGCAGGAAGCGGCGCTTGGTTTTGTTGTTGGCATGGCTGACATTGTTGCCAGACATCGGCCCCTTGCCAGTCAATTCGCAGACGCGTGACATTGGATCATCCTCGTCATAAGAACGGTGTATAACTATAAAAGGGCGCGGAAGGCTCCACGCCCCTTAATCTCGCGAGGGGATACGGGCCTTCGCCGCAGGTGTCAAGCGATTCATCGGCAAGATTTCTGCTTCCGTCCGAGATCTTGGAAAGCGCAGTTTTGTCGCAAAATGCAGTAGTTTGAACCTGCCTCTACCCAATCCCTATTGATTCCCCTAGACTGGCTGTGGATAACTAGCATCCAGATGCAGGATATTGAGCAGGGATAAGGAACCACCATGCGTTGCCCCTTTTGCGGAAATGTTGACACCCAAGTCAAAGACAGCCGCCCCGCCGAAGACCATGTCGCCATTCGCCGCCGTAGGCTCTGCCCAGGCTGTGGGGGACGGTTCACCACTTATGAAAGGGTGCAACTGCGCGATTTGGTGGTCGTGAAAACCAATGGTAAGCGCGAAGATTTCGACCGCGATAAGCTTGAACGCTCCATTCGTATTTCTATGCAGAAGCGTCCGGTCGAGCCTGAGCGGATTGATCAAATGATCTCTGGCATTGTGCGGCGTTTGGAAAGCATCGGCGACACGGATATTCCATCGAAAACCATCGGTGAGATCGTGATGGAAAGCCTCGCGCGGATTGATACAGTCGCCTATGTGCGCTTTGCGAGCGTGTATAAGAATTTCCAAGCTGCGGATGATTTCGAAGATTTCGTTGCTGAATTGCGCCCGCCGATCCCCCCTGAGGGGTGAGCCGCAATGAACGCGGCATCGCAGGAAGAAGATTTACGCTTCATGCGGGCCGCGCTGACACTCGGACAGCGCGGGCAAGGTCGCACTTGGCCAAACCCTGCTGTTGGCTGTTTGATTGTTAAAGATGGCTTGATCATCGGGCGGGGCGTGACCGCACCTTCGGGTCGGCCACATGCCGAAACGCAAGCCTTGGCACAAGCGGGGGAAGGCGCGCGGGGGGCGACTGCCTATGTTACGCTTGAGCCGTGCAATCATCACGGCCAAACCCCGCCTTGCAGCATGGCCTTGATCGAGGCAGGGGTGGCCCGTGTGGTCATCGCCCAAGATGATCCCGACCCGCGCACCGCGGGGCAGGGCATCGCGCGGCTGCGTGACGCGGGTATATCTGTGACGACCGATATTGCCGCGCCCGAAGCTGCGCAGGCCCATGCAGGGTTTTTCATGCGTGTGACACGCGGCAGGCCCTTGGTGCATTTGAAACTGGCAACAACGCTTGATGGTCGCATCGCAACGGCCAGTGGCGAAAGCCGCTGGATCACGGGTCCTGAAGCGCGGCGTATGACCCATGTCATGCGTGGCTGCCATGATGCCGTGATGATCGGTGCCGCCACCGCGCGGGCCGATGACCCTGACCTCACCTTGCGCGATATTGGCAGCCCGCATCAGCCGTTGCGCGTTATCCTTTCGCGCAGGTTAGATTTGCCGCGTGGGGGGCGCTTGCAAGCCTCTATCGCGAAGGCGCCGCTTTGGCTTGTCCATGGCCAAGACGCCCCGCATGAGGCCTGTGCCTATTGGGGCGAGGCAGGGGCGCATTTGATCCCGCTTGCCCAGTCCCAAGGGGGGCATCTTGAGTTGAACGCCGCATTGCAGGCGTTGGGGGATGCAGGTCTGACCTCCGTTTTCTGCGAGGGCGGGGGGGCTTTGGCCGCAGGTCTGTTATCGGCGGATTTGGTGGATCGTCTCAGTGTATTTTCCGCAGGCAGCCTGATTGGTGCCGAGGGGAAGCCCGCGCTTGGTGCTTTAGGGATTTCCGAACTTGCCGCTGCACCACGGTTCTCGCGCCTTACGCATCGTGTGGTTGGGGCGGATATTCTCAGCCAATGGTTGCGCGTCTAAAACGCCTTGCGCAGACGATTTAGGCGATCCATTGCCGTCAGAATGGGGCTGCGCCGTTGTGGATCTTTGAGACGGGCAAGCGCCACCTCAATGCTACAAGGGCTATTGATGATCGGATCATAATATCGCGGATAGGCGATGAGCGCGGCATAGGTCAGCGAAAGAAGATCAGGCTGCACCCCTTTGCGCCGCTCGGGTCGTGGTAAAAGATCATCCGTTAGCCGCCATCCCGCATAAAAGGGCATGCCTGTTGTGGTCACGGGAACCCCCCGCAAAAGCGCCTCAAACCCATAAGTTGAGGAGATGGTCATAACCCGGTCAATTTCGGCGAGCAGCTTGGTGGGGTTGCCCTTGAGGACGATGTGATCGACCAAAGGCCCAAGATCTGTATCCCCTTCACGCAGGCCAGCCACCACATCGGGGTGGGGTTTGTAGATCAGGACAGCATCGGGAAATCGTGCCCGTGCAGCCTCGGCCAAGGTGCGGTCGCTGCGAATATCGCCTGCGCCATGGCGGATTGAGGCATCATCGGCCACTTGACCCACCACCAAGACCCGTGCCCGTCCATCGCGGGGCGGCAGGGCAGGGGTGATAGGATCAGCAAGCCCGTATTTATTGGCCCCTGTTTTGCGGATAAGCGTCAGCACGGTTTCGACCCGCGCGCTAAGCCCCTCAGGCAGGGGCGTGGTGTCGCGGATCAAAGCCTCAAGGCGTGAAGGTTGGCTTGGATCATAATGTATGCCCAGATCATCGCAGATCAGACTTAGCGGCGGGATCAGCCTTGCGCCAAGGCCATTTGAGCGGAGGAACCCATCCTCAACCCTTATCGCTGTGGATTTCGTGTTGTCGCGTGCGGCCCAAACCATTGGGCGGGGCGTGCTCTTGGGGTTCACGGGCCCCTGCGCGAAACGGATTGGCCCCTTGAAAAAGCGGCGCAGATGCCTGCGCTTCCATAGGCTCATGCCATAGGCTGTGTAGCCGCCTCGATCTTCGCGCCACGCGCGGGCTGTGGCCTCGAGATGGCCCAAGACATCTTCGATGTTGCACAGCCTGTCGTGATGGGGGTCATACCATTTTGGATAGAGGATGAGCGCCGCCGCAGCCAATTGTGCGCGGCTCAGGCTGCGATTGCGCCTTGGCATTTGACCCAGACGATCATCGCTGAGGCCCCATCCCGCGTAAAAAGGTGCGCCAAAGGTCACGGGCCGATGCCCCGCCAAAATGGCCTCGAACCCCATTGTGCTTGAGACAGTATAAACCGCGATTGCCCCTTCGAACAAAATCCATGGCGAATAGTTGGCATCAAGCAGGGTGATGTTATCGTCAAATCCACCTATAACTGCGGGCGTGAAATGCCCTGCCCGCAATCCTCGGGCGGTTTCGGGATGGGTTTTGATGACGATATGCGCTTTTGGATGATCGGCACGGGCGGTGGCCAACATTTCCTGAAAATGCGAAGCATTGGCCATGGCCCCTGTGATTGAGGCGTCACCACGGGCTTGGTCGATAACCAACACATAGCCTGCAGGCAGAGGGGGCAGATCAAGGTCTGTGGCGCTAAATTTTGACAGATGGCACGCGCGCATTCGTGCGATGACAGAGCGCGCCCTATTCAAAACGGCGCTATCATCCAAAGGATTGTGCCGCAGGATGGTTTCTAAATCGCTGCTTTGGCGGGCATCATAATAGATGCCGCTGCGATCTAGCACGAGGCCAATCGGTGCTTCGCCTGTGCGGCCCGGGAAAAGGCCACGCAAAAATGCCTCCTCCACGCGGATCAGCGGCAGCGCGCATCGCGTTGCGGTGCGTTCGGCGCGCGCGGCATATCTGCCATTGCCCCATGCCAAAACAGCCTCCGCGCGATGCGGGGGGCAGAGGCTTGGGGTTAATCCTGCCAGTGTTAGGATACGATGGATGCGGCGATTGGTGAAAAACCCCGCCGTGACTGCAATCCTCCGCCCTTTTGGGGCGGGGGATTTTGGCTGTGCGTCAAAGGTGCAGGCTTTAATTGCCATTCGCCAAATTGGTGATGGCCCCAGCAGTCGACAGCGTGCCGGTCACAACACCCAACACCTTAGACCATTGCGCAAACGGGGCTTCGGTCACGAGGATCGTGTCACCATCGCGGATCACAAAATCGCGCGCCTCGAACATGCCCGTGGGTGCGGTCAGATCCAGCACATAAATCATCCGCTGCGTGCCCGTCAGATCATTGCGGCCCAATACATTGCGCGCGATGGTTTCAGGCTCGTTGCGCAGTACGAAAACCCCTGTTGGATCGGCAAGGTTCGAGTTCAGGCCACCCACTGTTGCAATGGCATCAATTGCGGAGATCGTTTGGCTCTCGAAATCGACCCGTGTTTGTTGGCCTGTCGCACCAAGCGAGGTGAAGGAACGGCTGTCCTCCTCAACCAGAATTCGGTCGCCCGCACGAAGAGCGATATCCAATTCTGGGTTTTCATAGAGATCTTTGAACCAAATTGTTCCGCGATGCGCACCGCGCAAAACCGTGACGCGAGAAATATCAGGGTCGCCCGTCATGCCGCCTGCAACGGCCAACATACCCGACAAGGTGCGGTTAGGGCGCTCGATTGGGTAGACGCCTTGGCTGGCAATGGTGCCTGCCACTGACACAGTCGACCCATCGCCCGCAGTGCGGCGCACGATGACTTGGGGGTCTGGGGTTTGCTCGTCCAAATTGCGGGTCAAGATTTCCCGCAATTGATCGGGCGTGTTGCCTGCGGCGCGAATGCGACCTGCATAGGGCACGAAAATATTGCCTGCGCCATCCACTTGGACTTCTTGGATTGTGGCATTGCCAGATTGCCCTGCCAATAGGCCATCATCCACGTTTTCATAAACGGTCAGGCTAATCTCATCCCCTGGTTGGATGATGTCCGCATTGCCAATCCCTGCCGTGATGAACTCGGTCGGGAACCCAAGCGCCTCGGTCACTGAGGTCGCGCGGGTTACACGCGAATTCACCTCGACCACAAAGGCATCGCCTTGGCGCTGAACAGAGCCTGCAAAGATTTGACCACGGGTTGGCCCTGATCGCGGCAAACACCCTGCAAGCATTGCCGCAACAACAACAAGCGCGACAAGGCGCGCCCCTTTTGAAGCCTGCTTGAACACGTGACGGCTCCTTCTGAAATAACTGCCTCGATTATATTTTTTTATTATCCTAACATATCATGTAGGATTGATCTAGTGTTTTGGCGTCTTTGTGGGGGCCAGTAATTTCTGATAGGGGTCTGCCTCGGATAGCATCAAATCCCCCATGCGGCGCAGCAATTGTGCCCGCCCTGCCGCGGAATAAAACGACCCACGAATTTGCGAGCTTTCCATCAAGAATTGCCGAAAAAGCAAATAGCTTGCGTGATTGGGTTTTGCGGGGTTCTCGAAGAAGGATGCCGTGTCTTGGTTGGAAACAAATTCGGGTTTGCTGTAGACTGCGGTTCCATAGGCCTTGAGCGGCAGACCCCGCCACAACGCCTGTTGTGCGGCGGTTGAATTCACAGTGAGGGCCGAGCAGGCCTCGTCTAAAAGCGCGGCCAATTTGCCACCATCAATGAAATGCACACGCCCTGTGAGATCATACTCGCGCGCTAGATCGCGCAAGATGCGTGGGATCGGGCTGCGTCCATCTTCGAGGGGATGTGCTTTGAACACCAAATGATGATGTAAGGGGGCGCCCTTGGCAAAACCTGCCATCACTTCCTGCAAAAAGGTGCGTTGATTGGCAAAGGGCCCGTGATCTCGAAAACTGGCATCATGTTCCAGTTGCAAAAGAACCAGATGATAAGGGCGTCCTTGCCATTGCAGGCGGCGGGTGGCGAAATGGCGGTGCAAATAGATAAAGGGCGCAAGGGTCATACGGCGCAGATAAAGGCGGAATTCCCCCGCCACGCTTAGACTGCGATGGGGGCGAAACTGCCGATAGGCGCGATTCAACGCTAAGACATACCAATGATAGACTGCGCCATAGTAAATGTGGTGCCACAATTGCCCCCAACGGGCAGGAATATCGGTCAAGTCGGGTTCGCGTCCGATCACCGCTGCTTCGATTTGCGACATCGGCATATCCATCAGCGGGCTGTTTCCGTTGGCCCCCCCGCGTTCATAGCTGACCCAATAGGGCCGCAGATACCCTTCCTCAAAAACATGGATCCGCATTTTCTGTGCCTTGGCCAGTGCGATGGCCGTGGCATGGATTGGACGGGTGTCGCCATAGAGAACAAGATCACTAAAGGGTGTCTCGCGCAAAAACGTGGCTAGCCATGTCCGCCATTCATCAGGCGCTTCAAGATAGGGGGTATAGGTCTTGCGATCTTGCCAAAATGCCTGATCGCCGCGATTAAACCCGATGCGATGACATATTGCGCCCGCCGCGGTCAATTGCTGCGCAAGTTCCGAAAAAAAGGGCCCGTGAGGCCCCTGAAGAAAAAGAAACTTGCGCTGCATCGTAACCTTTTACACGCCGAAGGGGAGGCGCGCACAAAGCGCGCATTGGGGAATAGAGAGTGGCACCGCCCGTGCCGAGCCTTATTATTTTGAGGATGCTTGGGCACATCCCACGAAAATCATGCGCTTAGATGGTGGTTGCAGTAGGGCTGAATTGTGGCACAAATTTGGCGCAGCTTTTGGGGCACGCTCTTGCTCTAAGGCAGGGGCGGCGCTAGGCAGAGGGACAAAGAGGGTCTCAAACGAAAGGCGGGCCGATGTTCACTGGCATCATCACAGATATCGGAACGGTCACGGTATTAGAGCCGCGCGGGGATTTGCGTGCGCGCATTTCTACACATTATGACACGACACGCATTGATATCGGGGCTTCGATTTCCTGTGACGGCGTTTGTTTGACGGTTGTGTCATTGGGTGAGGATTGGTTCGCGGTCGATATCTCGGCCGAGACCGTGTCGAAAACCACGATTTCGGACTGGGTCGAGGGGCATCACATCAACCTTGAGCGGGCCTTGCGCTTGGGTGATGAGATGGGGGGCCATATCGTTTCGGGCCATGTGGATGGCGTGGCTGAATTGATTGAAATGTATGACGAAGGCCAATCCACCCGTATGCGATTTCGCGCACCACGCGATTTGGCCGGATTTATCGCGCCAAAAGGATCGGTCGCGCTGAATGGCACATCTTTGACCGTGAACGAAGTGGACGGCGATGTGTTCGGCGTGAATGTGATCCCCCACACGAAATCGGTCACAACATGGGGGGCAATGGCGGTGGGTGCGCGCCTGAATATCGAGATTGATATGCTCGCGCGCTATGTCGCCCGATTGCAGGATTGGAGAGGTTAACACCTCTCTGCGTTGACGCGCCGCGCGAAGCACCTTAGATGCGGCGCAACTTATGACAGATGATGCGCGCGCGAGATGCTGCGCCCCAAGGATTGATACAAGCCCGATGAGCACCCCGTCAGATGACACCCCTAGCCGAGAGACTGCCCCACAAAATGCGCGGCAGATGAAATCGGCAGCCCGTCTATATGCGGTGCAAGCCCTCTTCCAGATGGAGCATTCTGGCCAAAGCGTGGACGCCGTGCGCCGCGAATTCGAGGCGCATCGCTTTGGTGCGGTTCTCGATGGCGAAGAAATGGCTGAGGGCAATATCGACCTTTTCACCCAGCTTCTTGAGGATGCTGTGGCGCGTCAGGCCAAGATCGACCAAATGACTGATCGCGCCTTGGTTGCAAAATGGCCGATTGACCGCATTGATCCCACCTTGCGTGCTTTGTTTCGCGCGGCTGGGGCGGAATTGGTTGGGTCTGATACACCGCCCAAGGTCATCATCACGGAATTTGTAGATATTGCGCGCGCGTTCTTTCCCGAAGGACGCGAACCAAAATTCGTGAACGCCGTGCTAGATCATATCGCCCGCGAAGCACGCCCCGAGGCGTTTTAACCGCCAAAGCCATGCGGCCGATCTGTCGCAGGAATCGCAGTTGCACTGGCGTTTCTTTGCGCTAACCTCTCTTTAGGGATTCCCAAATTATCCTGCAAAGGGAGGTGCGAGATGCCAGAACATATCCGTTTGATTCTACGCCACGCGGCCATTGGTGCCGTGATTGCCTTTGCCTTTGTTGCGATGCTGTTGGGTTTCAACCTTGCCAATCTGCGTCATCTGGTTCTGAACAGCGCTGATGGGGTTCTTGCCGTTGTGATGCTTTATATCTTTTGCACCATTACCTTCGGTTCGGCGCAAGTCGGGTATCGCATTATGACCCTATCAGATGAGGACAAAGGCGATCAGGGTCGCCGTGATCGGGCCTTTACCCCCGAGATGCAGCCAATTCCCGTTCGTATCCGTGAGGATAAGCGCGGCTAAGTTTAAGGCTGAGGTGACGGAACCGCATCCACCGTAGAGGCGTAATTCCCGAGAGCCTGTATATACAGGTGGGTGCCAGGTAACGCGACCAGGGCCGTGACAGAGCCAGCTCCCTCGGAAATGATTAAGGCCACCGGAATGTTGCCACAGATACGAATGGCGCAGAACCGTCACCACATCACTTAGGTCTTTCCTTGGCTTTCGACAAGTGGGGCAGGATCGACCTAAGCCTTGCTTTTGTTCCGTATTTGTTCCAATCATGTGACTATGACTGCCTCTGATCCGCACCCGTCCGATATAATGACCGCAGGCCAACGTCTTGCACGGGGGGTGTGTCGGCATTTCGCGCGGCTTGGTTTCACCACATTGGAGGAGTTTTGCCCCAAACGGGGCAAGCGTGTGGATGTCATCGCACTTGGGCCCAAAGGTGAAATTTGGATTATCGAGTGCAAATCAGGCGTGGCTGATTTCCGCAGTGACGGCAAATGGGATGGCTACCTCGAATGGTGTGACCGTTATTTCTGGGCGGTTGATGCCGATTTCCCAACCGAAATTCTGCCCGAGGATACTGGGCTGATCTTTGCGGATGATTACGATGCCGAAGTGATCCGCATGGGGCCAGAGGTAAAACTGGCCCCTGCGCGGCGCAAAAAGATCACGCATGATCTGGCGCAGACCGCCGCGCGGCGCTTGGCGCGGATGCGCGACCCGATGGGGCGTTATTGATTATTTGCGCGATTTGCGTGCGGCTTCGGCAGCAAGGCGCAATTCTTCGGCGATTTCATCTGCCTCGTCAGGATCGAAATCAAGCGGAAGGTCGACACCTTCGGCCTCGACATAGATGCGCACCATCCCAAGGCTTGTTGGCCCGATCTGTAGATTCGCGGCGATATCGCTTTCGCTATTGATACTCATCTCTTCCTCTCCAGATGACAAAAGGCACGGATGCATTGCCCCTTGCGGCAAAGGCCCTAATCCTTTGCGCCATGAATGACAATATCCGCGTCATCCACCCCTTGCAATCGCGGCGCGAGGGGGCTATTTCCGCCGACAGTGCCGCCTTAGCTCAGTTGGTTAGAGCGCTGGATTGTGGATCCAGAGGTCCCCCGTTCAAGCCGGGGAGGCGGTACCATCTCTCTCTCCCTGTCTATCGTTACTGCGCGGTTGTGATGTCCAACCGTCCGATTTCGGCCATGGTGGTCGCGTCAAACACAATGATCTGCGCGCCTTGATCGACCACCGCAATCCACCCATCGCCAAAGGTCACGGCCGTTGCTGTGATCCCTTCGGGCAGGGTAAGGTCAGCTGGAAGGGCGATTTCATTTTGCGCGGGCTTTGGGAAACGGGTGACAAAAACCGAAACCACCGTTATCAGGCCCAAGATCATCACAAGGGTCAAAACCCAAACCATACGCTGCAGCCAGACCAGATGGGATGGCAGCGCGGCAGATTGGGGATCGTCACCTGAGGAAGGCGTGTTCATGGCGGAACTCCGCATCATTAGTTTCGAGATTGGGCCAGAGCCTGCACCTCGTCTTGATAAGGCACTTGGCCGCGATGTGCCAGAAGAAGCCGCGCTCAGCCGATCCCGGCTTGCCCGGTTGATTGCGGCAGGGGATGTCGCGATCAATGGCGCAACAATCACAGATGCCCGCGCGCGTGTTGTTGAGGGCGATCAGGTCACCATTCGCGTGGCCGAGGCATCAGAGGTGGAAACCCGTCCTCAGGATATCCCGCTTGATATTTGCTACGAGGATGACGATCTGATTGTGGTGAATAAGCCCGCAGGTTTGGTTGTCCACCCCGCACCAGGCAGTCCTGACCACACGCTTGTGAATGCGCTGCTGCATCATTTTGGCGGCAATTTATCTGGGGTGGGCGGCGAAAAGCGGCCAGGCATTGTGCATCGCATCGATAAGGACACATCGGGCCTTCTGGTCATTGCGAAATCAGATCGTGCGCATCATGGGCTGGCCGACCAATTCGCCGCCCATAGTGCCGAGCGGCATTACATCGCGCTCTGCCATGGCAGCCCTGACCCCGCTGATCCCCGCCTGCGAGGTGTGCGTGGCACAAGTTTTGAGGATGGTAATATCCTAAAAATCACCACCCAATTGGCGCGCCATAAAACTGACCGTCAACGTCAAGCGGTTCTGTTCCAAGGGGGGCGTCACGCTGTGACGCGGGTCAAACCCTTGCAAAACTATCACGATGCCTTGGCCTTGATTGAATGCAGGCTAGAGACGGGTCGCACGCATCAAATTCGCGTGCATCTTTCGCATGCAGGTCATGCGCTTGTGGGGGACCCCGTCTATGGCGGGCGGCGTAGGGTTTCGGAAAAGCTGTTTGGGCCCGAGCTTGCGGGTGCCGTGAACCAATTTCCGCGTCAGGCCCTGCACGCTGCCTCGCTTGGCTTTGCACACCCTGCCAGTGGCGAATGGATGCGCTTTGAGGCGGATTTGCCCGAGGATATGGCAACCCTCGTCACTCGCCTTGAGGCAACCTTAGCTTAGCGCGCCAAGGCCAAGCCATTTGCGCGGGGGTCGGTCGCGGCCTCAACCAGGCCGTCCAAATGGGTGACAACCGCGCCCGCATGACCAACCAAATCGCTGTAATCGGGTAAGATTTCTGTCTCATGCCCCATATTGGAAAGAGCCGTGATCAAGTCAGGACCAAACCGTGCCTCGAGTTTCAGAGAGGTCGTTGCATCGCCCCATGTTCGCCCCAACAGCCATCGTGGCGCTGTTGTAATTCCTGACCCAAATAGGCATAGCGCGCAAAAATCGCCGCTTGGGTTTGTGGCTGTCCTTCGCCGCCCATCGTGCCATAAGCCATGACGCGCCCGTCTTCGAACACGGCCATTGCGGGGTTGAGGGTATGAAATGGCACTTTGCGCGGCGCGATTTGGTTCGGGCCATCGCCCATGCCAAAGCCTGCGCCACGGTTTTGGAAAAACACGCCCGTGTCGGGGCAGGTCAGGCCTGACCCAAATTCCCAGTAGACGCTTTGGATGAAGCTCACAGATGTGCCTTCCGCATCGCTGGCCCCCATCCAAATTGTATCACCGTCCTTTGGCTCATAGGGCCATGGCAATGCGCGCTTGTGGTCAATTTGCCCTGCCAGATCGTCTAGCACCTGATCTTGCAAGAACGTCTCGGGCGGTTGCCGCATGGCGCTGAGGTCACCCAATTCACGATTGCGCAGAATAAAGGCCTGCTTCGTGGCTTCGATCAGGGCGTGAATAGGCGCGACCCCTTCTTTCGCCCATGTTTGGATGCGATCATAAATCCCCAAAATCATCAGTGATGACATCCCTTGGGTGGGTGGGATCATGTTGTAAAGCATGGCTTTTGATGTCTTGACCGACAGCGGTGTCACCGCACGGGCGCTATAGGCGGTGAAATCTTCAAGACGCAAAGGGCTGCCTTGGGCCTCAAGAAAGGCCGCGTGGGTTTTGGCCAAATCGCCGTGATAATAATCTGCAATGCCCTTTTGCGCGATCTGGCGCAGCGTTGCCGCCAAAGCAGGTTGTGTAAACCGCGCACCTGCCACAGGGATTGCACCGCCAAACAGATAGGTATCCGCAAATCCAGGCACATCTTTCAGCCCGTCAATCTTGTCTGTGATGCACTGGGATTGATTATTGCTGACAGGAAAGCCTGCCTCGGCGTGATAGATTGCATGCTCAAGAAGACGCGACAGGGGCAGGGGGGTGGCGCTTGGGGCGGCTTCGAGCGCGGCGCGCCACCCATCCACCGATCCTGGAACAGTCAACGCGGCCTTGGCGCCGCGGGTGGGGATTGCATCGGTGAAACCAGCGGCCTCATACCACGCACGGCTTGCCAACGCGGCAGAGTGGCCCCCTGCAAAAATCGCCTGCACAGGGGCATCCTTGCGTTTGATCAGCCAAAACCCATCGCCGCCGATCCCGTTCATATGCGGATAGGTCACGGCTATTGTTGCGGCCATGGCCACCATCGCTTCAACGGCGCTGCCGCCCTCGGCGAGAATATCCTGACCTGCCTGTGCGGCCAAATGATGGGGGGCTGTCACGGCGCCCCGAAATCCTTGTGTGGTGTTCAGCATGGTTTGTCCCTCGTCACGCGTTGAGCTTTAGCTTATGTCGTGGCTGCCTCGTGACAAGGGGTGGGACGCATTGCGATCATATCCGCGTGAGCTTTGCTATAAAAAATGGCAGTATGCCTTGTTTGCTGCTGGTTGCGGGGGTAGGCCTAGGATCTTTCTGCACGCTTCCCCTTGAATGGGGGATAAAAATTCCCATCTGAGATGAAGTTAATCATCGTTACATTCACGGTTTCTTAAAAAAAATCGTGCAAATTAAGACGAAAATCAGGGATCCTATGCTTATGAGCAGCTATGCAAATCTTCCAGCACCTTCCCCCGAACAGGGGTTGAACCGCTATTTGCAGGAAATTCGCAAATTCCCCCTGCTTGAGCCCGAACAAGAATACATGTTGGCCAAGCGTTGGGCGGAAGATCAAGATACCGAAGCCGCCCATCAATTGGTCACATCGCATCTGCGTTTGGCGGCTAAAATTGCGATGGGGTATCGTGGGTATGGCTTGCCGCAGGCCGAGGTGATCTCTGAGGCCAATGTGGGCCTGATGCAGGCAGTCAAACGTTTTGATCCCGAAAAAGGGTTTCGTCTCGCCACCTATGCGATGTGGTGGATCCGCGCGGCGATCCAAGAATACATCCTGCGCTCTTGGAGCCTTGTAAAACTTGGTACGACATCAGCACAGAAAAAGCTGTTCTTCAATCTGCGCAAGGCGAAGGCGCGGATCGGCGTGTTGGAGGAGGGCGATTTGCGCCCCGAGAATGTCGCCAAAATCGCCACAGATTTGGGTGTGACTGAGGATGAAGTGATCTCAATGAACCGCCGCCTGTCGGGTGGGGATGCCTCGCTCAATGCGGTGATTGGCAGCGATGGCGAGGGTGCCACGCAATGGCAAGACTGGCTTGAAGATGAGGATGCTAACCAAGCCGAAGATTACGCCGAGCGGGATGAGTATCAAAGCCGTATGGCCTTGATGCAGCAGGCCATGGAAGTTTTGAATGAGCGCGAGCGTGAGATTCTCGCGCAGCGCCGCCTGCAAGATGTGCCTGTCACCCTTGAGGAGCTGTCTGGAAAATACAATGTCAGCCGCGAACGCGTGCGCCAGATCGAGGTGCGTGCCTTTGAAAAGCTGCAAAAGAAAATGCGTGAACTGGCCGTTGAAGGCGGGATCATTCCCGCCTAACCTGCGTTCAGGCGGGTTCTGCGTTCAGGGCTGTGATGAGGGGGGTAAAGGCCTCTTCAAGTCGCTGTTGAAGATGCCAGTAAAACGCTTTTTCGGCCCGCGCTCTGCCGCTGCCTATTTGCACCAAACTACCCGTTTCAAGGGGGCCTTTGAGCATGTCATGCGGGGCCGCGACCCAGCCAAGCCCCGATTGTGCGCCAATCACGCAATCCCCAAGCGATGGCATGATCCGCGCAGGGCCAAACGCGTCATGCTTATTGCCAAAATGTGCCTTGGCCCAAATATCGGGCAGAGAGGATTTTGGCGCGGTGACCAGACGCGGGGCCTTTAGGATGGCAGCCTCTGGATAATTGCGCACCATTGCAGGGCTTGCGCAGGCGACAATTTCCATCGGGGGCAAACTATAGCTTGCCACACCCGAAATCGACAAAGGGCGGCTTGTGATCCCTGCATTCACCTCGCCGCGCCGTAATAAGTCCAACACATCGTCAGAATTGCGCTGCACGATTTCAAAATTTTGCATTTGCGCGCGTCCCAAAGCCCGCAGGAGCAGGCCATTAATCGCCTCGCTTGGGGCAGCGATGCGGAAATGCGCGCTGATATTGGGCGCAAGCAGGCCTAAATCTTTGATCAGCTGAGCTTCCATAAGGGTAACATCGTCAATGTGGCGCAGCATCCTTTGGCCCGCTTCGGTTGGGCGGGCCGGGCGGGTGCGTTGCACCAAATTGCACCCAAGCCGTTCCTCCAATGCTTTGACGCGCTGCGACACAGCCGATTGCGTGACGCCCAAGATTTGCGCGGCCGCGTCAAAAGACCCAGTCCGCAAGACAGCAGCAAAAGCCGCAAGCGCAGCATAATCCAACATGGCAAACCTGCATTTGTATAGAATTATTAGGCATAATTATAAATAATGCGAAGGTAAATCAAGACTTTCATCGCGTGACGCCCGCGGGATTTTGCGGCTTGTGGTTTTTTGAGATTGGCGCATCATGCGCGCTATGACGACCACCCCACGCCTCAAAAAAGAAACAGCCACGCGCCCCGTGATTGGGATGGCGTGGATGTTGTTGACGGGCCTCTGTTTCGTTCTGGTGACGGCCTTGGTCAAACATGTTGGCAGTGATGTCCCGCCCGCACAATCCGCCTTTTTGCGCTATATTTTAGGCTTGGGTTTCTTGATCCCGATGATCCGCCCCATTTTGCGCGCGCGCCTGACGCGGGGGGATCTGGCGCTGTTTTCTTTGCGGGGCGCGTTGCACAGTTTGGGCGTGATTTGTTGGTTCTATGCGATGACGCAAATCCCAATCGCTGAAGTGACCGCGATGAACTATCTGAACCCTGTTTATGTCACTGTTATGGCAGTGCTTTTCTTGGGCGAGCGTATGGCGCTGCGCCGCGCACTTGCGGTGCTTTTGGCCTTTGTCGGGGCGCTTGTAATCTTGCGCCCGGGCTTTCGCGAATTATCGATGGGGCATTTCGCGATGATTTTCACGGCCCTGTTTTTCGCAGGCGGCTATTTGGTCGCCAAGATCATGGCAGATCGGGTTGATGCAGCAGTGGTGGTTGGGATGCTGTCGGTCACAGTGACCATCGGCCTTGCCCCCTTTGCTTTTGCGGTTTGGATCACACCCACATGGGAACAGATTTTTTGGCTGTTCCTTGTGGCCTGTTTTGCCACGGCGGGACATTACACCATGACCTTGGCCTTTGCAGCTGCACCTTTGACCGTCACGCAGCCTGTGACCTTCCTTCAACTTGTGTGGGCGACCACGATGGGGGCTGTCGTGTTTGGCGAGGCGGTTGACCCCTATGTGATTTTCGGTGGGGCGATTATCATTGGCTCGATTTCCTTTATCACATGGCGCGAAGCGGTCTTGAATCGCCGTCAAATCACGCCAGCGGTGCCGCAAACAAAGTAGGTGAATTTTGGATTGCCTGTTTCTTGGGCATCGCGCTTGTTTTTTGCACAAGCGCGCACCAGCCTGCCACGCTGCAATGCAGAAAGGTCGGCCATTTCATTGTTCCTTTACGTTGATTTGCTTCAGTCAAACCAAAGGAGTTGCGGTGAATGTCTGACTGGTTGCAGGGCTATGATGCGGTGATTTTTGGCGGGCTTGGCACATTGGCCGATTGTGCAGAGCTTGACCTTGCCGCGTGGAACGCGGCCTTTCGGATCCATGGGTTAGATTGGTTCTGGTCATGGGAAACATATGCATCCCTGACCCATGAGGTGGGGCATCGTCATTTGGCGGCGGCCTATGCGGCGCTGCATGGTGAAGATCATCGTGCTGATGCACTTGATGCGACCCACCAGAAAATCTTTGCAGCGAAACTGGCTCAGAACATTCATTTGCGTTCGGGTGTGCGCGATGTGCTGCGCGCTGCGGCCCATGGGGGGCGGGGTCTTGGCTTTGTCTCGCGCTCGGATTTGATGCCTGTGCGCGCGCTTTTGGGGGCAACGGCCCGTGCCCGCGAAGGAATTTCCTTTGACGCTGTGATCCTGCGCGGCGATGTCACCCGCCACGCCCCTCATCCTGAGGCCATGCAAAGCTGCATCAGGGCGCTAGAGGTTCCAGCAGACAAGGTTTTGGCAATCGTTGATCGCGGTGCCGCGGCCTATGCCGCACAAGATGCGGGGTGTCATGTGGTGGGTTTTCCCAGCCGTTTGGCAGAAGAGGGCGAATTTCCTGCTGACCTGCCCTTGCTGCATATTTTGGATATTACAAAATTGGTTAGACCCGGCGCTGACGGGCAGGGCCAACACGCCGCTGAATAAGGTGCAAAAAAGGCTGGCCACATGGCCAGCCTTTTTTAATTCTCATGCGGGCAGATCAGATCACAGTTGATCCATGATCTCGTCAGGAATTTCAAAATTCGCTGTGACGGTTTGCACATCGTCATCATCTTCAAGCGCATCAATCAGCTTCATCAGCTTCTGCGCCCCGTCAAGATCAAGCGGTGTTGTCGTCTGGGGACGCCAGACCAATTTGGTGCTTTCCGATTCCCCCAATTGATCCTCAAGGGCGGTCGAAACATCCGACAGGTCGGTGTCGGCGCACCAGATGATATGACCATCTTCGCTGCTTTCGACATCCTCGGCCCCGGCCTCAATTGCGGCCATCATGACGCTATCTGCATCCCCTGCTGAGGCGGGATAGCTGACCTGACCTTTGCGGTCGAACATAAAGGAAACCGACCCTGTTTCGCCCAAATTCCCGCCATTCTTGCTAAAGGTCGAACGCACATTTGATGCGGTGCGATTGCGGTTGTCTGTCATGGCTTCCACGATGACCGCAACGCCATTGGGGCCATAGCCTTCGTAACGGATTTCTTCGTAATTCTCCGCATCGCCGCCTTGCGATTTCTTGATCGCGCGCTCAATCACGTCTTTCGGCACTGAGCTTGACTTCGCTTCTTTCACGGCAAGGCGCAAACGTGGGTTTTTATCAGGATCGGGGTCGCCCATCTTCGCGGCAACGGTGATTTCCTTTGCCAGCTTAGAAAACAGCTTAGAGCGCAGCTTGTCCTGCCGCCCTTTGCGATGCTGAATATTCGCCCATTTTGAATGGCCTGCCATGGCATGCGTCCTTGTGTTTGAAACTCGCGCGGGGTTTTAGCCCTGCGGCCCAGATTGCGCAAGCGCGGCTTTCGGGATGATCAGCGAATGGGAGCCACGGGGCGGGGTGATACAAATTCGTAGGTCTGGCCCCGCGCATCTGTGATGGTCACGCTTGCCACTGGGGGAAGCTCTGCTTCGGGTGCCACCGATTTGACCACCAATTCGACCACGCGGCGCAAGATATTGCTGCGCGGGTCAATCTCAACCACATAGCCAAAGCCATCAGGGCAGCCCTCAAGCGCCCCTTGCCACAGCGTCACATCCGCTTCGGGCGCGGTTGCGGTGCAGGTTGTTCCATCACTCATTCGCACTTCTAAGTCACCACGCGACAGGCGGATGTCCGTAGGGTTTGGGTTCGCTTGGGAAAGCGCGCAAGCACAAAGCGCAAAAACCAAAGGCACAAGTGCAAAATTGCGTGTCATCAAGAACCATCCTTTTCACAGTGGCCAAAGCAGAGGAATGGTCAAACAGACCACGACACCTAAGGATATATTCAAAGGGATACCCACTTTGAGATAGTCGGTAAAGCGATAGCCCCCAGGCCCGTAAACAAGCATATTGGTCTGGTATCCAATCGGCGTCGCAAAACAGGCAGAGGCTGCAATCATCACCGCCACGACCAAGGGGCGCGGATCCACCCCCATCGTTTGCCCAAGCGCGATGGCAATCGGGGCCATAATCACGGCGATTGCGTTATTGGACACCAGTTCCGTCAGAAGTGTTGTGATGAAGTAGATTGTCCAAATCAGAACCACGGGCGGCACATTTTCAAGCCAAGGGGCAAGACTGCCAACCAAAAGCTCGATGGCGCCCGTGTGTTCAAGCGCTGCGCCAACAGCCAGCATGGCGAAAATCAAAGCCAAAAGCCGTCCTTCGACAAAAGAGAACGCTTCCTCGGCGTCAATGCAGCGCGCAATCAGAACCACGGCCATGGCTAAGACGGCCAAGGGCAAAATAGGGGCCAAATTCAGCGCGGCCAAAACCACGATGCCTGCCATAGCCAACAGCGCGATTGGGGCTTTCTCGCGGCGATAGGGGCGTTCGGATGGGGTTGAGACATCGACCATGTCCATGTCAGCTGCAAGGCGTTGGATGTCGGCGGGATCGCCCTCCAACAACAGGGTATCGCCCACTTGCACAACCAAGTCATCTAATTGCCGACCGATATTTTGGTTCCGCCGATGCGCTGCCAATGGATAAACGCCATAGCGCCGCCGCAGGCGCATAGACCCGAGGGATCGGCCCACCATGCGGCACCCAGGTGTAATCAGAACCTCAACAGTGGTGGTTTCCACCGAAGACAGCTTATCAATCGTGCGCAGGTCTTTTGAGCTTTGCATCCCCAACAGCTCGGCCATCTCGGTGCGCAAAACCACGCGATCGCCCAACTGTAACGTGACCCCGTCCATGTTGCGCCGCAGCGAGGCATCCCCGCGCAAAACGTCAATCAAACGCACCCCGTCTCGGGTAAACAGCTCGACCTCGGTGACATTTTGCCCGATCAGCGCACTGTCTTCTGGAATGGCCACTTCGGTAAAGAATTTCATTTTGGCCCGATTGCCACCCAAAAGCGTGGCCATAGAGGCGCGATCAGGCAACAGATGCCGCCCGATTAAGGCAAGGTAAATCATGCCCCATGCGACCACGACAAGGCCAAGCGGGGTTACCTCAAAAATCGTGAAAGGCTCTAATCCCTGACTGCGCGCCACCCCATCGACCAAAAGATTGGTTGATGTGCCGATCAATGTCAGCGTGCCCCCCATGATTGCGGCATAGGACAGCGGGATCAAAAGTTTAGACGCAGATTGTTTGAGGATTTTCGCGACCTGCACGAAAATCGGGATCATGATGACCACAATGGGCGTGTTGTTGATAAAGGCCGAGGCCAAAGCCGCAAAACCAAGCAAAAGCGTCACCGCCAATTTCGGATGCGTTTTGGCCGTGGTTTCCGCCAAACGCGTCACCCGATCAAGCGACCCTGTTCGCACCAAAGCCCCCATGACAATAAACATGGCCGCAATTGTCCATGGTGCGGGGTTCGACAAAACCGCCAAGCCATCACTATAGGGCAAAAGACCCGTGACCAGGAGCAGGCCAACGACACCAATGGCCACCACCTCGGTCGGGTAGGTCTCGCGCAGGAATAGGATGAACATCCCAACCAAAATGATCAGGGTTGTAATCGCCTCACCCGTTGGTGTCAGTCCCAAGTCTAGCATTGGCACCCTCGCTTGTGCGGGCCAAGGTCAGCCCGCCCACAGCCCCATCTTCCCCATCTGATCAGGAGAGCGCAAGCACCCTATTCACGCAGTTGCCTGAGACAGCTTGCCGCCGACCCGCACCGCGCGCGCGACAGTGGCGCGGCCTGTGCGGTCATCGGTTTCAATGTATACCCCTGATAAGGTCGCCTCACCGAGGGCAGGGCTGAAACGCTCTTTTGGGATGTGGGTCAGGAAACGGCGCAGCGGCTCGGCCTTATCCATCCCGATCACGCTGTCATAATCGCCGCACATCCCCGCATCTGTTTGATAGGCGGTGCCATTTGACAGGATCATCGTGTCTGCGGTCGGCACATGGGTGTGGGTGCCCACAACAAGGCTCGCGCGGCCATTGCAGTAATGGCCCATGGCCATTTTCTCGGATGTCGCTTCAGCGTGGAAATCCACGATGACCGCTTGCACCATGCCGCCCAAAGGATGCGACTTTAGGATCGGATCAAGGGCTGAGAAGGGATCATCATAAGGGTGTTTCATGAACACCTGACCCAAGGCCTGCGCAACCAATACTTTGCGCCCACCGGGGGCTGTGAAAATACGCGCGCCCTGTCCAGGTGCCGCTTTCGAGATATTCAGGGGCCGTATCACGCGCGGCTCATTTTCGATAAAGCCAAACATATCTTTTTGATCAAACGCATGATCGCCCAAAGTTATGCAATCAGCCCCAGCCGCCAGAATATCTTTCGCATGCCCACCCGACAGTCCCATGCCCGAAGTGGCGTTCTCGCCATTCACAACAACGAAATCAAGTTTCCAGTCTTCGCGCAGACGCGGCAGATGGGTGGTGATGGCGGCGCGCCCCGCGCGGCCCATCACATCTCCTAAGAAAAGGCATTTCATGGGGAAACCCCTAGTCCCCTTTGGTGTTTTGCGCAAGCGCAGCATGGTGAAGGCCGCTTTCGGTGACGACCACATCCAAGGGTTGATCTGTTGGCTCAACGGGCAAGCCGCCAAATCGTTGGGCACTATAGGCAAAGCCAATCGCGCGCAAATTAGGCTTTGCTACGCGCAGACCTTCTAGGCTGCGGTCGTAAAACCCGCCCCCATACCCAAGGCGCTGGCCATGATCGTCAAACCCGACCAAAGGAACAATCACGATATCAGGGATCAGGCTTGCCCCTTCTGGCGGGATTTCTGCGCCAAATTCCCCCGTGATCAACGGGCCATCATAAGCCCATTCTCGAAACAGCAGCGCCGCATCCTTGGCCACGATTACGGGAAGGCAGAGGCGATTTTTCTGCCCCAAACGTGCCATTGCAGGGCGGGGGTCTATTTCCGTGCGGATGGGCATATACGCGGCGATGATTGCCCCCTCGACTGGCCCGATTTCAGCCAAAAGTCGCGCGGTCGCGGCCTCAGGCGCAGGCCCTAATTCGGTATGGGCCAATTTACGCGCGGCGAAGGCAGATTTGCGCAAGAGCGCCTTGTCATTCGGGGTTGTCATTTTTGCCTCTTGCCTTTGCGCCGAAATCTTCATTCAACACGATCATAAGGTCGTGCAAGGGCGCAAGGATGTTTGCGCGCGACCATAACCCTGCATAAAGGCGACTTGAAGATGATGATGGTATTAGATCACGTGGCAATCGCCGCAGAAGACTTGGCTGGCGCCGAGGCAGAATTGACCGCGGCCCATGGCCTGACCTTTCAAGGCGGCGGTCAGCATATGGATATGGGCACTCATAATCGCCTCATTGGGCTTGGGCCTTCGGAATATTTGGAACTGATTACCCCGTGCCCAGACATTCCCGCACCTTCGCAACCGCGTTGGTTTGATTTGGATCGGTTCTCTGGCGCGCCGCGGGCGCGGTCTTGGGTCTGCGCAGTGACAGATTTGGACGCTGCTTTGGCGCAAATTCCCTTTCCTGTGGGCAAGGTCTGGAATTTGGGCCGTGGTGATCTGCGGTGGCGCATGACGATCCCTGAAGATGGGATTTTGCCGTTTGATGGCCTGTTTCCTGCGCTGATCGAATGGCAATCGGGCGGCCACCCTGCAACGCGCCTGAATGAGGTTGGGGTGCGACTTGAGGCGCTCGCGCTAGAAACGCCACAGGCGGAGGCGCTTCGGGCCGCGCTTGCGCCTCTTTTCGCGGATACCCGCTTGTCTATCGCCAAGGCGGACACGCCTAAGATTTCCGTAACGCTTGCGACCGAAACTGGCACTGTGGTTCTTTAAATTGTGGTTCTCTCAACAATCGACACCTTCAAAATGACCCCAGAAATTTGTCCCGCCCGTGCCGCGCATATTCCTTCGATCCTTGAGATTTGGAACCATGTGATCCGTGACACGGCCTATACATTCACAAGCACGCTCAAGACGGTTGAAGATGTGGAACATATCCTCACCGATCAATGCGCTCTTGTGATGGTTGAAGGGGCGCGGGTCATTGGGTTCGCGCGCTTTGGCCCGTTTCGCGGGGGGGATGGTTATAGGTTTATCGCAGAACATACGATCTTGATGGCCCCATCGGCGCGCGCACGCGGGCTCGGCCCCCGCCTCCTATCGGCCCTTGAGGACGAAGGGCGAAAGGCAGGCATCGCGCGTTTCGTTGCGGGTATTGGTGGCGAAAATGACATCGCGCAGAAATTTCATAAATCCATGGGATATACCGAAACGGGGCGGATGCCGCGCATGGGGTGGAAATTTGAACGCTGGCACGATCTGGTCTTGATGCAGAAAGATCTTTGAGTGGCGGCAAAAGCCCAAAAAACTCTGACAAGCCCTGCCAAACAAGCTATGGCTAGGCCCATGTCGATCTGGGCCAAAATATCGGATGCCATATCCGCCCTCGCCCGTGGTGAAAGCCTCTCGGTTCTGTTCGAGCGCCTGCGCCGTCCGCCCGAGCGCAGTGTGGCCTTTACCATCGCAGTCATCGCGCTTGGGGCAAAAATGGCCAAGGCGGATGGTCAAGTCACCCGTGATGAGGTCGCAGCCTTTCGGCAAGTGTTCCATATTCCTGCGGCGGATACCGCTGCTGCCGCGCGTGTTTTCAACCTAGCGCGCGAGGATGTAGCAGGATTTCAGGATTACGCGCGCCGCATCGCACGGATGTTTGAGCCCGCTGCGCCAATTTTAGAGGATCTGCTTTCAGGTCTGTTTCATATCGCCCAAGCCGATGGTCACTATCACCCCGCTGAGGATGAATTTTTGGCGCGAGTGGCCGAGATTTTTGGAATTTCGCCTGCGCGGTTTTCCGCCCTGCGCGCAACATTTATCCCAGATGCGCCGCAAGACCCTTTTGCCATTTTGGGCATATCCCCTGAGGCCAGTGCACAGGACATTCGCAGCCGCTATCGCGCGCTTGTGCGGGAAAACCACCCAGACCAGATGCAGGCCCGTGGCGTGCCGCCCGAAGCGGTTAACCTTGCTGCTCATAAAATGGCGGCGATCAACCGCGCCTATGATGAGATTGTAAAATCCCAGACCCGACAGGGGGGATAGATGCGCTTCGCCAGCTACAATGTCGAATGGTTTGATGCGCTGTTTTCGGATGATGGCAGCTTGCTTGAAGATGGCACATGGTCATCGCGCTATAAAATCACCCGCGCGGATCAAGTGCGGGCCTTGGGGCGGGTTTTCATCGAGCTAAATGCCGATGCGGTGATGATCATCGAAGCCCCAGACACCAAAAAATCCCGCGACACAGTGCGTGCCCTTGAAAATTTTGCGGCCCGATTTGAGCTGCGCTGCCGTAAGGCTATCAAAGGATTTGATAACGACACACAACAGCAAATTGCGCTTTTGTATGATCCTGATCAGATGGATGTGCGCCATGATCCCGTGGCGAGCGAGGCCGCGCCGCGGTTTGACGGAAAATTCCGAATTGATCTCGATATTGATGCGCGCGCCGATGTGATTGGCTTTTCCAAGCCGCCGCTTGAGGTCGCCGTGACAACCGCTAAAGGCGCAATGCGCATGATCGGTGTTCATGTGAAATCCAAAGCCCCGCATGGGGCCCGTAGCCCCGAGGAGGTGATGCGCCTCGCCATCGCCAATCGGCGCAAACAACTGGCCCAAGCGATCTGGTTGCGTGCCCGTGTTGATGACCATTTGGCCGCAGGTGATCCCTTGATTGTGATGGGCGATTTCAATGACGGGCCAGGTTTGGATGAATATGAAAAACTGTTTGGGCGCTCCTCGCTTGAGATTGTTTTGGGCTGCGATCTGCCGCGGGCGCAACAATTGTTTGATCCGCATGCCGCGCGCGCGCTGCAAAGCCTAACTGCGGCAACACAAACCAGCGCGCGGTTTTATATCCCAGAGGAAAAGCGCTATCTGTCAGCGCTGCTAGATTATATCATGGTTAGCCCCGATTTGCGCGCCAAACGGGGGCAGTGGCGCATCTGGCATCCGTTCGAGGATGCCGCCTGCTACGCGGATATTGATCTGCGCACAGCGCTGTTGGTGGCATCCGATCACTTCCCCGTTGTGGTTGATCTTGACCTTTAACTTGGCGCCCTGAGAGGAAATCTGCGCCTTAGGGGTTGAGGGCGCGGGGTTTGCACCGCATATCTTGGGAAAGATATTTCGCAGTTTATCAAAGGCAGTGACATGACCCATCATACCGATCCCCGCCAATTCGATGCCCAGTCTGAGACAGGTGGCGGGGCATGGGCGGATTTGCCCGAATGGGATTTGAGCGACCTTTACCCATCGGTTGATGCGCCCGAACTCAAACGCGACATGGAATTTTTGACCAAAGAATGCGCGGCATTTGCCGCGGATTACGAGGGCAAATTGGCCAATCTCGATGCCAAGGCCATGCTGGATTGCGTGCTGCGCTATGAAAAGATCGACATGGTGGCAGGGCGGATCATGTCCTTTGCAGGTTTGCGCTATTACCAAAAAACCACTGATGCAGGCCGCGCGAAATTCATGTCCGATTGTCAGGACAAGATCACCAACGCGACCACTGCGCTGGTATTCTTTAGCCTTGAGTTTAACCGTTTGGACGAAGCCCATCTTGAGGCGTTGTTGGCTGCGAATGCCGAACTGGCGCGGTATCGCCCCGTCTTTGATCGGATGCGCGCGATGAAGCCCTATCAGCTGTCTGACGAGATGGAGAAATTCCTGCATGACCAATCGGTCGTGGGGGCGGCTGCATGGAACCGTCTTTTTGACGAAACGATCGCAGGCATGAGCTTTGAGGTGGATGGCGAAGTGATGGGGATTGAGGCCACGCTCAATTGCCTATCTGAGCAGAACCGCGCCAAGCGCGAGGCGGGTGCGCGCGCCTTGGTAAAGGGGTTCACTGCGCAATTACCCCTCTTTGCGCGGGTGCATAACACTTTGGCCAAAGAAAAAGAGATCGAGGATCGGTGGCGCAAATTGCCCTCCGCGCAGGCGGCACGGCATTTGGCCAACCATGTCGAGCCCGAGGTGGTCGAGGCGCTACGCAACGCGGTCGTGGCGGCCTATCCGCGCATTTCGCACCGCTATTACGCGCTTAAGGCCAAGTGGCTGGGCCTTGAGACCTTAGAGGTCTGGGATCGCAACGCGCCCCTGCCGATGGAGGATGAGCGCATCGTACCATGGATCGAGGCGCGCCGTATTGTGACCGAGGCTTATTCAGCCTTTGATCCGCGCATGGCCGAATTGGCCGAGCCGTTTTTCACCGATGGTTGGATTGACGCGGCGGTGAAAGAGGGCAAAGCGCCCGGTGCCTTTGCGCATCCCACTGTGGCCGATGCGCATCCCTATGTGATGCTCAACTATCTGGGGAAACCGCGCGATGTGATGACCTTGGCGCATGAATTGGGCCACGGCGTGCATCAGCGTCTGGCGGCAGGGCAGGGGGAATTATTGTCCTCCACGCCTTTGACCTTGGCGGAGACGGCAAGCGTTTTTGGCGAGATGCTGACCTTCCGCAGAATGTTGTCTGAGGCCAAAGATCAAGCTGCGCGCAAGGTTATGTTGGCGGGCAAGGTTGAGGATATGATCAACACAGTCGTGCGGCAAATTGCGTTTTATGATTTTGAATGCAAACTCCATGCGGCGCGGCGCGAGGGGGAGTTGACCCCTGACGATATCAACGCGCTTTGGATGAGCGTCCAAGCCGAAAGCCTTGGGCCTGTGTTTAACTTCATGGAAGGCTATGAAACCTTCTGGGCCTATATCCCGCATTTCGTGCATTCGCCCTTCTACGTATATGCCTATGCCTTTGGCGATGGGCTGGTGAACGCACTTTATGCGGCTTATGAGGAGGGCCAAGACGGGTTTGAGGAGAAGTATTTCGATATGCTAAAGGCAGGCGGGTCAAAGCATCACAAAGACCTGCTTGCGCCCTTTGGGCTTGACGCCTCTGACCCTGCGTTTTGGGATAAGGGCCTGTCTATGATTGAAAGCATGATTGATGAGCTAGAGGCGATGGAATAACCCCGCGCCACCACAGCCAAAGAAAAAGGGGCCGCGCGGATGCGTGGCCCCTTTTTTCTTACCCCGCCTTGGCGCGGATTGCGTCAATCGTTTCTTGGGTTTCTACCGCATCCTCAAGTCGCCATTTGAGCGCGGCGCCATCCAAAATGGCCGCATTCAGATTTTCCACCTGCAACACATATTGATTGACCTTGGGGAAGCGGATTTCGCGGCGCTCCATCCCTGTTTCAATCACGAGGCGGGCTTGGTCGAACACGCCCGCATTATAGGGGGTTGGGACGCGCAAAACCCCATCGCTGCCGTGGAAGGTGACCTCTTGGAACGGGTGCATCCGCATTGAGGTGAGCCATTGCGCATCAAACCCATCAAAGCCTGCCCGCGCCTCTGCGGTAACTTCACAATCGCCCTCATATTCGATTTTCGCGTTATAAATCTCGCGTAAGGTTCCACCTGTTGCAAAACGGGTCGAGCCGATGGTGTAAACCCCGATATCGGGCAATGATCCGCCACCCATGGCCGCCTTATTGCGGATGTTCTGGGTATCGGCCGCATTGTTATAGGTAAAGGCCGCACGCACGCGCTGCAGCTGCCCCAATTGGCCCGATGTAATAATCTCTCGGGCCATTTGCCATTGCGGGTGATGCACGATCATAAAGGCCTCGCTGGCAACCAGACCTGATTTATCGCGGGCTTCGATCAAAGGTTGGATTTCGGGCGCGGTCATCGCGGTTGGTTTTTCAACCAAAACATGCTTGCCCGCTTGGAGGGCTTTGATCCCCCATTCAACATGCATCGTATGGGGCAGCGGAATATAGACCGCATCAATCATCGGATCCGCCAAGAGCGCGTCATAGCTGTCATGCACGTTCAGGTCAGGGGCGATCCGAGTGAAGGGCGCGGCCTTGCCGACATCGCGCGTGGCAATTCCCGCCAAACGCCCACGCCCCGCCAGATGCAGCGCAGGTGCCATCTCGTTTAGTGCAAAATTGGATGCGCCCAAAATGCCCCAATTGACGTAATGTTCCATTCTGTCCCTCCCTTATATGCCGAAACCCTAGCGCCAAGCTGTGGCGCATGCAAAGTGCAATCATTTGATTTAGCGCAAAGACCGCTGCCTGTCTGGGGATTTAGATGGGGCGTGACTGTAATGGTAAAAGGACGCGAACCGATGTCGAACACCCCGCATGAACTGGCCGAAGATTTTCCACAGGATGCTGAGAAAATCCATGAGCTGAAAACCCAAAACGCGCATTTTGCAAAACTGGCGGCTGATTATCATGAGGTGAACCGCGCCGTGCATCGTGCCGAGACAGGTGTTGAGCCATTGGAAGAATTGGCTGAAATGGCGCTGCGCAAGGAGCGGATGCGTCTCAAAGACGAAATCGCCGCCATGTTGGCGGCGGCGTAATCGCAGATTGAAAATTTGGGGGTGGGCCTGATTGGCCCCCCGCCTTAGCCCTCAGCAGTGCCTTCGACCTGCGCCTGAAAGCGTTCAAAGAATTGATCAGCCATTTTAGTGGCAAAGCTATCAATCAAGCGCGAGCCAAGTTGTGCGATTTTACCTCCAACTTTGGCCTCGACCTCATAGGTCAGTTCGGTGCCACCGCCCTCGGCATCGGATAAGGCCACTTTCGCGCCCCCTTTGGCAAAGCCCGCAACACCGCCTTTGCCTTCGCCTGTGATCGTGTAGCTTTCAAGCGGAACGATATCGGAAAGCGTGACCTCGCCCTTAAAGGTTGCTGAAACAGGCCCAACCTTCTGTTTGACTGTAGCGGCGAAGCCTTCCTCAGGGCTGCCTGTCAATTCCTCGCATCCTGGGATGCACGCCTTGAGCACCTCGGCGGAATTCAGCGCCGCCCAAACGGTTGCGCGGTCTGCGTTCAAAATACGAGAGGCTGCTAATTCCATGGATGTCATCTCCGTCACTGTGTTGCGAAAATCCTATATCCTAGGGTGGTCAGCCGTCAATTCTGCATGGCCTAAGTTTCGAGGCGATAGGGCAGTGTGCCGCGTTCATGCGGATCAACGCGCAGTTTTCCTTCGAGAGGCGGCACGGAGCGTTGGTGACAATTTTGCCGTTCGCAAATGCGGCAGGAAATCCCGATGGGCTGATAGGCCCCATCATCGTCCAAGGGCATGCCATCGGCATAGATCAATTCCTTGGCATGTTTCACCTCGCAGCCCAAAGAGATCGCAAAGCGGCGCAACGGTGCGCCCCATGCCCCGCCTGATTTCGAAACATCCCGCGCCAAAATGAAATAGCGCACCCCGTCAGGCGTTTCGGCCAATTGACGCAAGAATTGGGTCGGTGTTTCAAAAGCCTGATGGACATTCCACAAAGGGCAAGCCCCGCCAAAGCGCGCGAATTGAAAGCGTGTCGCAGAATGGCGCTTAGTGATCGTGCCTGCTTGATCGACACGGGTAAAGAAAAACGGCACCCCTTTGGCCCCTGGTCTTTGTAGGGTGGCCAGACGATGGGCAACTTGTTCAATTGAAGCGCCAAACTGGATCGACAGGCGTTCTAGATCATGGCGGGTGGTGCGCGCGGCCTCGGCAAAACGGGTATAGGGCATTAACACAGCGCCCGCGAAATAATTGGCCATGCCGACTTGGGCAATGGCGCGGGCTGTCTCCGATTGGAACCGAGCGAAATCAAGCGTTGCGTCCAACAACTGCGCCTGCCCCAAAAGCGCGTATTGATGCAGCAATTGAAAGCGCTGTGTTTCGGGCGCGGCGCGTGGCGACAGCGTTAAAACGCGCGTTTCGGTGTCATAACGGCGCAATCCCTGATCTGTCGCGCGCCGAATTGTGACGCCTTGCGCGGCCAACATGGCCTCGGTATGCGCGGCCAAGTCCCCTTGCGCTTTCGCGGCAAAACGTTCGGCGGCATGATCCACGGCATCAATGTAATTGTCGCAATAATGGAAGAAATCCCGCACCTCCTCCCAAGGTGAGGGGGCAGCGCCGCTGCCATCGCGGCCCAATGCCTCATCCAAGGAGGCGAGGCGCTCTTGCGCCTGACGATAGGCGCGATGCAGGGAGAGGAAACTACGGGCAAGCGCGGGCGCGTTTGAGGCGGCCAGCCTCAGATCGGTCAGCGCAGGTTGGCCATCCGTGAAAACGGGGTCTGCCAAGGCCTCGCGCATATCAGAGATCAGGCGTTCCGCATCGCCCGAGGTCAGTTCAGTCACATCAAAACCAAATTCCTGCGCCAAGGCCAAAACAACCACGGTCGAGAGCGGGCGGTTGTTGTTTTCCATTTGGTTCAGATAGGGCAAGGAAATGCCAAGCTTGGCTGCGAAGTCCTTCTGCGTCAGCTCAAGCCTTTGACGCAATTCGCGCAATTTCGCGCCCACATAGAGCTTGCGTGTATCTTGGCCATTCGCGCGCATGGATTTGCCCCTTGGTTGGCTTTGCAAACCCTATTTTGCCAATTTGCAAGATTGCGCGCAAGTCTCACACGCGGGCACGGATCCCCTGATAGGCGAGAGCGGCGATCCCGCCAACAGCGGCAAGGCTCAGTGATGGATCACTTTGCCATTGCGAGACAATCACACCAACCAAGGCCCAGATCACGGCAATCGGATAAGTGATGACCCTGAGCCGCGTGGTCAAGGCGGAGGCGGTGGCAAGCGCCCCCAAAAGACCCGCCCAACCTGCAATCTCGCGGGGCATTATGCCAAAACCCGTCAAGGTTGTTGCAAGCGCCACAAACCCCGCAGCCGAGAGCCACCCCGCATATAGGCCCAAAGGCGCCCGCGCCCATGAGGTTGGGCTTATTGGTGCGCGTAAACAGGCCAGAACGGCGGTGATCAGCATGACGAAGATAAGGATCGTTGCCCAAATCGGACTGCGCAGCGCCACCTCAATCCAGATTGCGCCAATGCCTGCGCTGACGATCAGGGGCCAGCGCATGGCATCCCAGTTTGGATTGTTGGCATGGCGCCACAGCCCATAGCCCGCGCTTGCAATCAGCCACAGGTAAATGACCCCCCAAATCGCAAAGGCATAGCCCGCGGGCTGCACAGGCGGGGTGCTGACATCATAGGGCAGGGTTGAGGGGTCAAATCCTGTGAAAGGCGCGGTTAAAAGCGGCGCGCCTGCAAAGGCCAAAACCAAGACCAGCGTGACAGCGGCACGCAATGTTGTGGGGTTTAGGCCAGAGTTAGCCAAGCGTGCCATCCGCCAAAAGCCGTGTTTTGCCGCCCAAATAGGGGTGCAGCGCCGCAGGCAGGGTGACGGAGCCATCTGCCTCTTGCCCATTTTCAAGCACTGCGATCAAACAGCGCCCGACCGCAAGGCCAGAGCCGTTGAGGGTATGCACAAATTCAGGCTTGCCGCCGCCTGATGGGCGGAAGCGCGCATTCATGCGGCGTGCTTGGAAATCTCCGCAGCTTGAGACTGAGGAAATCTCGCGATAGCAATCCTGACCTGGAAGCCATGCTTCAATGTCATAGGTGCGCACCGCGCCAAAGCCCATATCGCCCGTGCAGAGCGTGACAGTGCGATAGGGGATATTGAGCGCCTCTAAAATGCCCTCAGCACAGCGCAACATCCGCTTTTGTTCATCATCCGAGTGATCGGGATGCGTGATCGAAACCATTTCAACTTTTTCGAACTGGTGCTGACGCAGCATTCCCGCCGTATCGCGCCCTGCGCTGCCTGCCTCAGACCGAAAACACAGGGAATGCGCGGTATAGCGCATCGGCAATGCGGCCTCCTCCACAATCTCGCCTGAGACGATATTGGTCAGCGTCACTTCGGAGGTTGGGATCATCCACCAGCCATTGGTGGTTTCATAACTGTCTTCGCCGAATTTCGGCAATTGGCCCGTGCCGAACATCGTTTCAGGGCGCACAAGGACAGGGCCGTTCATTTCGGTTAGGCCGTTTTGATCGACATGGGTGTCGAGCATAAATTGCGCCAAGGCGCGGTGGATCCGTGCCACAGCACCCCCAAGCATCACAAAGCGCGCGCCTGACAGTTTTGCGGCTGTCTCAAAATCCATGCTTGGCGCAACAGACGACAATTCAAAATGCTCTAAAGGTTTGAAATCAAAGCTGCGCGGGGTGCCCCATTTGTGCAATTCCACATTGTCAGTCTCATCCGCCCCATCTGGCACATCAGCGGCGGGCGCATTGGGGATCGTGGCCAGCATATCGCGCAAAGCCGCATCACGGGTCTTGGCCTCATCCTCAAGGCGGGCAATCTCGTCTTTCTTTTCTGCAACAAGGGCGCGCAGGCGATCGAATTCGGCTTCATCACCGCGGGCCTTGGCCGCCCCCACATCTTTTGATGCGGCATTGCGTTCGGCCTGCGCCGCCTCAGATGCCGTGATGCAGGCGCGCCGTGCTTCGTCCAACGCCAGAATTTCCGCAGACAGTGGTGCGAGACTGCGGCGCGCAAGGTTGGCGTCAAATTGTGCGGGGTTTTCACGAATGGCGCGAATGTCATGCATTGGATTTGCCTTTATCTCAGAACGGGGCGCAGGTTCCCTTTTGGGCGGTATGCAATATTGCGCGGCGCGGGGAAAGGGGGTGTTATAATTCTTGGCGCCTCAGGGGCTGACAGCGCCGCATCTTATACCCATATAGGGCGCGATGGCAGGATTGCCGCAGGGCGCAGTCGCAGTATTGGCCTGCCTTGCGCTTCGGGCGGGGGGAAAGTAACGTGCCGCCAAATTGACGGGGCTTGGATTAACATGCACCCAAGTCCGCCAACCATCTGCCCGATCTTGGGTGAATTTGATCAAGCCTCCGCCGCTGCGGGCGCGAATATAAGGATAGACCGACCATGGAAGCATTTGCACAATTCGTGCCGCTGATTTTGATCTTCGCGATCATGTATCTGCTTTTGATCCGTCCCCAGCAGAAAAAAGCCAAAGAGCATCAGGCGATGGTTGCTGCCTTGCGCCGCGGCGATCAGGTTGTGACCGCAGGCGGCATCATGGGCAAGGTCAGCAAAGTCAAGGATGAGCGCGAGGTCGAGCTTGAGATTGCAACGGGCGTAAATGTCCGCGTTGTGCGCAACACCATCACGCAGGTTGTTTCAAAAACAGAACCCGCGAAAGAATAATCTTCGACTGACCAAGCCCTGCCATTTGGCGGGGCTTTGTGTGAGAAAAGGCTAAGATATGCTCGATATCCCGCTATGGAAACGCATCCTGATTTGGGGCGTGGTTCTGGTTGCACTGGCTTTGGCTGTTCCAAATTTGGCCTATGATCGGGTCGAGCGTCACAATGATGCCCTTGCTGCCCTCGAAGGTGGCGCACCCTCTACGCCTGAACTCGAAGCAGATCTGGCACTTTGGCCGTCTGTCCTGCCCTCAAGCCTTGTTAATCTTGGGCTTGATTTGCGCGGTGGCGCGCATCTTTTGGCTGAGGTGCGGGTTGAGGATGTCTATACCGCACGCATGGACGCGCTTTGGCCCGAGTTGCGGGATGCATTGCGCGATGCCCGCGATGAGGTAGGCCCCATTCGCCGCACCGATGCCCCCGCAGGCGAATTGCGGGTGCAATTGGGTGAGGCTTCGGGCATGGCCCGCGCGGTGGAATTGGCCCGCGGTTTGGGTGGCCCTGTTGTCAGCCTAACAGGTGTAGGATCAGCCAGCCTTGAGGCGCGCGGCGAGGGTGATGTGCTGATCGTCTCGCTTTCTGAGGCGGAGAAGATCGCAACCGATGATCGCACCATGCAGCAATCGGTGGAAATTGTGCGCCGCCGTGTCGATGAGGCAGGCACCCGTGAGCCGACCATCCAACGCCAAGGCGAAAATCGGATTTTGATCCAAGTTCCCGGTGTAGGTTCTGCACAAGAGTTGAAAGACCTGATTGGCACCACGGCACGCCTGACCTTTCACCCTGTCATCACCCGCACCAGCGACCCTGAGGCCCGTGTGGACGCGCGGCAACTGCTGCTGCCCTCGATGGATGAAGAAGGCGCGTATTACATTCTAGAAGAAACCCCCGTGGTGACGGGCGATGATCTTGTGGACAGCCAACCCGGTTTTGACGCGCAAAATGGTCAGCCCAATGTCAGCTTCCGCTTTAACCCGCACGGCGCGCGCCTCTTTGGGGAATATACATCGGCTAATGTCGGTGCGCCTTTTGCCATTGTTCTGGACGATGAGGTCATTTCAGCGCCCACAATCCGTCAGGCGATTACGGGCGGCTCTGGTCAGATCACAGGCAGTTTTACGGTCGAAAGTTCGACCCAATTGGCGGTTCTTCTGCGCGCAGGGGCCTTGCCTGCTGAGATGACCTTCCTTGAGGAACGCACCATTGGCCCTGAATTGGGGGCTGATAGTATCGCAGCGGGTCGGATTGCCGCGATTGTGGCCTTTGTGGCGGTGCTGGTGTTTATGCAGGCGAGCTATGGCCTTTTCGGCCTGTTCGCCAATATCGCGCTGCTGATGAACGTGGCGATGATCTTTGGTACCCTAAGCCTTGTGGGGGCAACCCTGACCCTGCCGGGGATTGCGGGGATCGTCCTGACGATTGGTATGGCGGTTGATGCCAATGTGTTGGTCTTTGAACGGATCCGTGAAGAATTGAAAACTGCACGCGGCCCCGCCCGCGCGATTGAACTAGGCTATGATCGTGCGATGTCGGCGATTGTGGATGCCAATATCACAACCTTCCTAATCGCGGTGATCCTGTTCACCCTTGGCTCTGGCCCTGTCAAAGGCTTTGCCGTCACCTTGGCCATTGGGATCATCACATCTGTTTTCACTGCGCTTTATGTGACGCGGGTCATGGTCGTGACATGGTTCGAACGCGCCCGCCCCAAAAAGATTGAGGTCTGATATGAAACGTCTGAGACTGGTTCCAGAAGTCACCAATATCGACTTCTTCCGTCATGCCCGTATCACGTTTGGGGCCTCAGTCGTGGCGGTGTTTCTGTCCATTGGGGTTTGGTTTGCGCTTGGTCTGAATTTCGGGATTGATTTTTTGGGTGGCACGACCATCCGTGCCGAAAGCTCGACCCCTGTCGATGTGGGGGCCTATCGTGAAGCCCTCAGCCCGCTGGGCCTTGGCGATATCGCGATTTCCGAAGTGTTCGACCCAAGCTTTGGCGAAAACCGCCATGTGGCCATGATCCGAATTCAGGCACAGGCGGGTGAAGAGTCTGTTACACCCGAGATGATCGCGGCGGTTGAAGCCGCATTGCAAACCATCGCGGCGGATATGACCTTCCCATCGGTAGAATCCGTTGGCCCCAAAGTGTCAGGTGAATTGATCACCACAGCCCTCATTGCGGTGGGCGCCTCCCTTGCGGCGATTTTGATTTATATTTGGCTGCGATTTGAGTGGCAATTTTCGGTGGGTGCAATTGCGGCGCTGGTGCATGACGTTCTGCTGACCATTGGCCTTTTTTCCCTTCTCCAAATCCGCTTCGATCTGGCGACCATTGCCGCGATTCTGACGATCATCGGTTATTCGATCAACGACACGGTGGTGATTTTTGACCGCCTGCGCGAGAATCTGATCAAATACAAAAAGCGCGATTTGCAAGATGTGATGAACCTATCGGCCAATGAAACACTCAGCCGCACCTTGATGACATCCGGCACCACCCTTTTGGCGCTTTTGGCGCTGCTTGTTCTGGGGGGGGATGTGATCCGCAGCTTCGTTTTTGCGATTTTCTGGGGTGTCATCGTTGGCACCTATTCCTCGATCTATGTTGCAAAGAATGTGGTGTTGATGATTGGTGTAAAGCGCGATTGGTCAAAACCAGACCAGAAGGCAGGCACGACCTTCGCGGAAAAAACCTAATCCGAAGGGGGCGTATTGCCGATGGAACTTAACGAGGTGCGCTATAATGGCGGCATGCCGATTGATGGATATGGCGCAGGCTTTTTCCGCATTGACGGGGCGGTCTATCACGGCGCTCAGCTGATCTTGCCCAATGGGCGGCAGGATTGGGGCGGCTATGATGATCCCGCGCCCCTGCTTGCAGCGGCGGGTTTAATTGATGTTTTGCTGATTGGCACAGGGGCGGAGATTGCGCATATCCCCGCCAAACTACGCGCGGCACTTGAAGGCGCGGGATTGGGTGTTGAAGTGATGGGCAGCCCCTCAGCCGCGCGCAGCTATAATGTGCTGCTTGGCGAGGGGCGGCGCATCGGTGCGGCCCTGCTCCCTGTTTAGGCAACCTCCCGAAACACGGCGTTCAATGCGCTGTTCAGCTTGTCGCACATTTCGTCCATTTGCTCATTGGTCAGATTGAACGGCGGACACAGAACCACGGACTGTCCCAAGGGGCGGCAAATCAAGCCGTGATCCGTGCAGGTGTTGGCGATGCGCTCACTGACCGATAAATCAGAGGCAAAGGGGGTTTTTGTGGCGCGATCCTGCACCGCCTCAAGCGCCCACATATAGCCGATCCCGCGCAACTCGCCGATATTTGGGTGCTTCGCGATCTCGCGAAGACCTGCCTCCATGCGGGGTGCGCCGATCTTCACCATATCGGCCAATCCCTCGTTCAGAACCACATCGATTGCTTTAAGCGCAACGGCGCAGCCCACAGGATGGCCTGAGGCGGTGAAGCCGTGCGGAAATTCCTCGACCGGGTCGATGGTGGCTTGCAGTCGCGCGGATAATTCTGGCCCTAAAATCACCGCGCCCATCGGGAAATAGCCTGCGGTCAGCGCCTTGGAGGAGATAATCGCATCAGGCACAAACTGATAAGTGTCGCATCCCCATAGGTTGCCCGTGCGACCAAAGCCGCAGATCACCTCATCTGCGATGAGAGGGATGTTATGCTTGCGCAAGATCTCTTGCACGATCTGGAAATAGCCTGCTGAGGGGGGGATCACGCCGCCTGCACCCATGACGGGTTCTGCGAAAAACCCTGCGATTGTATCGGCGCCTTCGCGCGCGATGACCTCCTCCAATTCTGTGCCAAGGCGGGCGCTGAATTCTGCCTCGGTTTCATCTGCGCGCCCTTCACGCCAGTAATGCGGACAAGTCAGGTGGATGAACCCCTCCATCGGAAGACCAAAGAGGCTGTTGTAAGGTTTGCCTGTCATCGAGGCTGAAACCGCGGTGACGCCATGATAGGCATTCTTGCGGGTCAGAATCTTGCGCCCCTGTGGCCGCCCCTCGGCCTGTGTCATGAACCATAGCATCTTGACCATGGTGTCATTCGCCTCAGACCCAGAATTGGTGTAAAACACCTTGCCGCTATCAAAGGGGGATACCTCAATCAGACGTTCAGAGAGAGCAACAGTCTGATCTGACATCCGCCCGAAAAAGGCGTGATAGCCAGGAAAGCGGTCATATTGCGCCTTGGCGGCTTCGGCCAAACCTTTGTGATCAAACCCCGCCACCATATTCCACAGGCCAGAGTTCGCGTCCAAATAGCGTTTGCCGTTTGTGTCGAACACATAAGGCCCCTCGCCATGGGTTAAAACGACAGTGCCACGATCCCGAACGGATGGCAGATCGGTAAAGCCATAAAGACTATATTCTTCAGCGCGGGCTTCCCATGAATTGAGCGGGCTATGATCATGCGCGGGCATCTGGTCACTCCTTCAAGCGTGTCTGTGCAGAGGCTAGCGCCGCATCTGCGCTGCTGCAATTGGGCAAACGCGCCAAAGCCATAATAAAAAGCCCGCGCAAAATTGTGCGCGGGCCTGTCTTGCTATTGGATCAGGGGTGCTGCGTTACGTGCCGTAGGCGGCCTCCTCTGACCCCATCACATCTTCGGCCGCCATCACCAGCGCGTTAATGATAAAGTCAAGCTCGCTGCGTGTCAGGCGGGCAGGCAGGCGCACATCGCAGGCGCGCATCAACATCGCGCGCGTCTTTGGCAGATCAGGCATCTCACCGGGAATGAATTGCCAGTTCCAAAACGCACGGGCATTGTCGGTCGATAGGCCAAAGACCTGCACCTTCACGCCGCGTGCTGCTGCTGCATCTTGAAAGGCGACCGCATCCTCATCACGCGCAAAATCCACCAGATTAAACTGGATAGAATCTGGTGCGCGGGTTTCGGGCGCCAAGGCAGGGGGAACATTCAGCCAAGGTGATTTGTTCAACTCACCCGCGACATAGTCGTGATTGGCAAGGCCATCGCGCACACGGCGCGCCAATTCAGGCAATTGCGGACGGATCACTGCGGCAGACAGGTTTTGCAGGCGCATGTTGTAAAGCGGCAATTGGTTTTGCCAACGCGCAAAGGCCTCAGCCAATTCTGGGTCATTTTGACCATTCGGGCCTTTGTGCTTTTTCCAATTATGTTCATAGGCCCCTGACATGATCACAGCGCGGGCAATCAGGTCGGGATCATTCGAGATTAAAATCCCTCCTTCGCCCGCGTTGATCATTTTATAAGATTGGAAAGAGAAACACCCAACTTTGCCAAGGGTGCCAATTTTTTCGCCATGCCACAGCGTGCCAAGCGAATGGGCCGCGTCCTCAATCACGGGGATATTGCGCGCGTCACAGAGCGCCTTGATGGCATCCATATCGGATGTATGGCCGCGCATATGGCTGATCAAAACCGCATCAATGTCTTGGTCGATCTTGGCTGTGAAATCGTCCAAATCAATGCGGTAGTTTTCACCCACTTCGACCAATACAGGCTGCATCCGTGCATGCACGATGGACGAGGGAACAGCGGCAAAGGTGAAGGCAGGAATAATCACCCGCGCGCCCTGTTTCAGGCCAAGCGCCTCGAGCGATAAAAACAGCGCGGCGGAACAAGAAGACACCGCAAGCGCGTATTTCACGCCCATCAAATCTGCAAATTCGCGTTCAAGCAGCGCAACAGGCGCATCGGCGGGGGCGGTGTAGCGGAACAGGTCGCCAGAGTGCAGAAGGCGGTCGATCTCGGCACGCGCGGCTTCGGGGATCGGTTCTGCGTCATAAACATTTGGCGCAACGGTCATGATTTCACCTTTTTGAAAAAGTCCCTTTCAAAAATCTTTACATAAAACGCGGTTCAAAATCTAGCGAAGCTTTTGTGACACTGGGGCGGTCAGGGCAATTCGCCATGCGTCTGTGGCATCAGTGCCGCAGCGCTAAATTCCCAATCGGTCGCGCAAAGCGAACCACGTCATTGCAAGGGCAAGGATTGGCGCGCGCAATGCGCTGCCACCTGGAAAGCGGGGCGTGGGAAGGGTTGCGAAGGTCTCAAGCCCGCGCCCATCCCCTAAAATGGCCTCAGCCATGATGCGCCCCGCCATGCCTGACAGCGCAACCCCCTGTCCCGAAAACCCGCCAGCAGCGATGATATTGGGCGCAATGCGCTTGACCATCGGCAAACGGGTGGGGGTGATGCCAAGCGCGCCACCCCAAACATAGTCGATCTTCACCCCCTCAAGCTGAGGGAATAGGCGATGCATCCGTGCGACAAGCGCGGTGGCGATATCATCGGGAAAGCCAATCGAATAGCTTTCCCGCCCGCCGAATAAAAACCGCCGATCTGCGCTGAAGCGATAGTAATTCACAACGAATTTGCTATCCGCCACGGCAATATCTTGGCCCAGCACCTCTTGCCATTTTTGGGGCAGGGGTTCGGTCGCAGCAATGAAACTGTTAATGGGCATCACGGCCGCATTCACCTGCGGCAGAATATTGGGCAGATACCCATTTCCTGCGACAATCACCTGATCTGCTGTGACACTGCCCTTAGCGGTTTTCAGGGTTGCCTTTGCCCCGCGGACAATTTCTGTCACCTCGCTGCATTCGTGGATGACCGCCCCTTCGGCCTCGGCTGCACGGGCAAGGGCTTGGGCATAGGCCAAGGGGTGTAGATGTCCGCCGCTTGGGTCAAGCGTGCCGCCGCGATAAAGCGGGGATTTGACCAATTCCGCAAATTGGGAACGATCCATCACATGGATCTCATGGTCATAGGTGCGGGCCATATAGTCAGCCTCGCGGGCCAATTCATCCCGCTCGGCCATGCTATAGGCGCCATGCGTGATCCCTGAGCGATATTCTGCTTCGGGCGCGTGGGTCTCGCAAAAATCGCGCAGGTTTTTCTTTGCCGCTTCGCTAAGGGCCCATAAGGCGCGGGCCGCATCAACCCCAAGTCGCGCCTCAAGCCAATCTTGCCCCTTGTTAAAGCCAGAATGCACCTGCCCGCCATTGCGCCCCGATGCCCCAAACCCCACGCGATGCGCGTCTAGAACCACAACCCGCACGCCACGGCGGGCAAGGGTTAGGGCCGCCCAAAGACCTGTGAACCCTGCGCCCAAGATGGCCACATCGGCGCGGATCGTGTCGGCCAATGCGGGCCGATCAGGCGCGGGGGGCACTGAGGCCGCATACCAAGAGGGGGCATGATGTCCCGAAATGTCGTTGCGATAAAGCGGGTTCATACGTTCAACAAAAGATGCTCGCGTTCCCAAGGGCTGATAACTTGCAGGAATTCTTTATATTCGAGGTCTTTGACCGTCTTGTAGACGCTACAAAATTCAGGCCCGAGGATTTCGGTCATTGCCGCGTTTTCCACGAATAAATCCAAAGCATCGCCAAGACCGCGGGGAATATTGTCATCGCCTTGATAGGCATCGCCTTTGAATTCTGCGCTTGGCATTTTACCCTCGTGCAGCCCGATCAAACCGCAGGCCAGAGAGGCGGCAATCCCAAGATAGGGGTTGCAATCCATGCCTGGCAGGCGGTTTTCGACACGGCGGCTTGCAGGGTCAGACACGGGCACACGCAGGCCTGTCGTGCGATTATCGCGCCCCCATTCAAGGTTAATGGGGGCTGCGAAATCAGGGACATAGCGGCGATAGCTGTTTACATATGGGGCCAGTAGGGCAATCGCAGCAGGCAGGTTGTTTTGCAGCCCTGCTATGAAATGTAGAAATTCGGGCGTTTCATCACCTGACAGGGTCGAGAAGATATTTTGCCCTGTGGCCATATCCACCACTGAATGATGGATATGCATCGCTGAACCCGGCTCGCCCTCAATCGGTTTCGCCATAAAGGTGGCATAGCAGTTGTGGCGCAACGCGGCCTCGCGGATCATGCGCTTGAAATAGAAAATCTCATCTGCCAATCGCACAGGGTCGCCATGGCGGAGGTTCAACTCAATTTGGCCTGCGCCGCCCTCTTGCAAAATACCATCAATCTCAAGGCCCATGGCTTCGGCAAAGTCGTAGATATCGTCAATCACAGGGCCATATTCATCGACCGCAGACATGGAATAGGCCTGTCGAGCGGCAGCCCGCCGCCCTGAGCGGCCCATGGGTGGCTCGATCTCGCGGGCGGGGTCGGTGTTCGGGGCCACGAGGTAGAATTCCATCTCAGGCGCCACAATCGGCGCGAGCCCTTTGGCGTTATACATTTCGACCACGCGGCGCAGCACATTGCGCGGAGCAAAGGGCACCATCTGACCCTGTTGGTCATGAATGTTATGGATCACCTGTAGCGTCCAATCGGCTGTCCATGGCGCAGGCAGGGCAGTATCCCAATCAGGGGTCAGCACCATATCAGGTTCAGTGAACCCATCGGGCGAGGCATCCGCCCAATCCCCCGTGATCGTTTGGAAGAAGATAGAATTGGGTAGGTAAAACTGGGTTTGGCCTGCAAATTTCTGGCCGGGCATGGCCTTGCCACGCGCAACACCTGCAAGGTCGGAGACGATACATTCCACCTCGTCCAAGCGGCGATTTTCTAGAAAACTGCGCGCAACCTCAGGAAGTTTGTCAAGAAAACTGTCATAAACGCTGCTCATGCAGGCACCTTGGCGCTTTTGAATAGGCTTGCCATCTGTTCAGCCAAAATCCCGTTATCGGTGGGGGCTGAAAGTTCGGCTTTGGCGCGCTGCAAGAGGGGGTCGGGCACAATCCCTTGACCCCGATGCGCAATCAATCCCGCAATCACATCAGCCCCGAATTCTGGATGGGCCTGCACAGTAAAGGTATGCCCCCCGTAAGACAGCATCGCATGGGCGCAAAATTCATTCGAGGCAAGGGTTTCCGCCCCCTCACAGGGGGTAATGACCTGATCCTGATGCCATGCGTTCAAATGCAATTTGCGGCCATCTTTGAGGTGGTATTCTTGCCGCCCGACACACCAGCCGCCTGAAAATTTTTCAACCCGCCCGCCAAGGGCCTGCGCGATGATTTGGTGCCCGAAACATACCCCAATCAACGGAATGCGCGCGGCGTGGATGTCGCGGATCAATGCCTCGAGCGGCGGGATAAAAGGATGATCCTCATAGACCCCATGACGTGAGCCCGTAATGAGCCACCCATCGGCATCAAATAGGCCTGTGGGAAACTCCATATCGACCACGTTATAGACGCGGAATTCGAAATCTTGCCCGTCCAAAAGCTGGGCAAAAAGCCGCGCGTAATCGGTGAAATCAGGTTTTAATTCATCAGGCATATGGCCTGTTTGTAAAATGCCAATGATCATGGGTGGCCTGTAAAAAAAGGATATCCAAAGGCTACGCCGCCGCGCATCGTTCGGCAAGGGGGCAGTTTAGACAGTGTCGAGGTAGAGTTGCATCTGCTCTTCGGGTGAAAGTTCGGCCATGTAATGCATCTCTTGACGCTTGGTGGCGAGGTAGTTTGCGACCAACTCCCGCGGAAAGATTTGCGCGGTCATCTGGCAGTCTTCAAAGGCCGCGATGGCCTCACCCCATGTGGTTGGCAAATGCGGGCTTGCCGCATCATAGGCGTTGCCATGGGTGGGCGTGGGTGGTGTGAGTTTGCCCTCAATCCCTGTGAGTGCCGCGCCAAGGATACTGGCCACCAAGAGATAGGGGTTCACATCACCCCCCGCGACCCGATGTTCGATCCGCCGCGCGGCAGGCGCGCCAGAGGGAACCCGCAGCGCGGTTGTGCGGTTCTCATAACCCCACGCCAAAGCAGTTGGGGCGTGGGCGCCTGGCACAAATCGATCATAGCTGCTGGCATGGGGGGCGAAGATCAGCATAGACCCTGCCATCCCTGCCAAGCACCCCGCAATGGCATGGTGCAGCGCCTCTGACCCTTCAGTGCTGCCATTGTCGAAAATATTGCGCCCCTGTTGATCAAGAACCGAGAAATGCATATGCATTCCGTTGCCCGCGTAATCTTCGTAGGGTTTGGCCATAAACGAGGCGGCAAAGCCATATTTGCGCGCAACACCTTTGACCAAAAGCTTGAACAGCCACGCGTCATCCGCCGCCTTCAAAGCATCGGATTGGTGCATCATATTGATCTCGAACTGTCCAGGGCCTGCCTCGGAAATCAATGTGTCGGCGGGTATATCCATCGCCTCGCAGGCATCATAAATTTCGGTAAAGAACTGATCAAAGGCATCAAGCTGCCTGAGGGCCAGAATTTCGGCTTGATTGCGTCTTTTGCCTGAGCGGGGCGATGGCGGCACGCGCAAGTCGGGGCCGCGATCATCGATGATGTAGAATTCCAACTCGGTGGCCACAACAGGGGTCAGGCCAAGCGCCTGATACCGATCTAGAACTCGCGCCAGCGCGTGGCGCGGATCACCCGCAAAGGGGCGGCCATCTTCGTGGAACATCCAAAGCGGCAACAGCGCGGTTGGATTGCTCAGCCACGGCATTGGCACAAAGCCCCGCTCGGTCGGCAGAAGCAGACCATCGGGATCACCGCTTTCAAAGACAAGCGGGCTGTCATCGATATCTTCGCCCCAAATATCAAGGTTCATGACGGAGAAGGGAAAGCGTGTTCCGTCTTCCCATGCTTTTTGCGCATAAAGCCGCGCAATCCGTTTTCCGCGCGGCTGACCATTGAGATCAGAGGCCGCAACGCGGATCGTTTTGATCTCTGGATTATCGTTGAGATAGCTGCTCATGCGCCCAGTCTAGCGTGGCATTTTTGAAATGGCAGCGAAATTCGCGCAGGCTTGCGCGTAATTTATGCGCTTGCCTAAAGTTTGGCCACACGTTGGCGCGCAAGGGCGCTGTCGCGGTCGTTGATCCCCAACATAGGCGCCACCATACGCAATAGCGCGTCCTCATCCGCGCTGCGGTGCCCATCGGCTAAGGCAATCGCCCAAAGGGCCTCAATCACCACGATCCGATCTTCATAGGCGACCGACTCCTTGATGGCGCGTGTAAAGCGCACCGTGTCTGGGGCTTCTGCTTCAACCGCCTCGGCCTCATGGATCAGGGCGTCAATGCCTGACGGGTCAAGCCCGTAGCGCGCCGCTAAGGTTTCCGCGATTTTCGCGCGTTCTGCTTGGGCATAATCGCCGTCACTGCGCGCAAGACGCACGAGTAATGCGCAAAGCGCCAGCCGCGCATCGCTGTCAGTGATGGGTTCTGGTTTGGGTGCGCCAAGGCGGCGAAGGAGATCTGCAAACATAGGCCCCAATATAAGCCGTTTTTGCGATAAGAGAACCCGCCTATTGCGCCTTGGATTTTGCAAACACCGCTGCAATCTTGGCCAATGCGGCCTCCATGCCGAAAGGCGGGTTGAGAATAAACAGGCCCGAGCCAATCATCCCATGCCCTTCGCGGGCGGGGGGGAAGGTCTGGCGGTGGAGCATCGCATCAGTAAAGGTTTGGCGTAACTCTGTTTCCATCGGCTGATGGGCTTTGTTTGCGAGGATCGGATACCACAAGATTATAATCCCAACATTCCATTTGCGCGCCAACTGCCCCATGATTTTTGGGATGCGGGCATAGTCGGTCTTCACCTCATAGGAGGGATCAATCAACATCAGGCCACGCCGTGGATCAGGCGGGCAAATGGATTGCGCCATCTCGAACCCGTCTTGGCGATAGAGCTGCGCCCCGCCCGCTTGGATCATTGCCGCCTGCAGGGCAGCATGTTCCTGAGGATGCAATTCCGCGAGATGTAAATTATCCATAGGCCGCAATAATTCAGCCGCTAAAAGGGGGGAACCCGCATAGGCCTGAGGGCCGTATTTTGCGGCAATTTTTTCCTGCAGGGCCGCGTAAGGATGATCTGCTGCAAAACCTGCGCGCAAGCGGGCGATGCCTGCCGCTGCTTCGCCCGTTTTTACGGCTTCGGGGGCGGCAAGATCATAAAGCCCCCGCCCCGCATGGGTTTCGATATAACTCAGCGGTTTGTCTTTGCGCGTCAGGTAATCCAACACCCATGCGAGGGCCGCGTGCTTATGCACATCGGCCAAATTGCCCGCATGATAGATATGTTGATAAGACAGCATCGCGGGCCTGTCAGGCAGGCTTAGACAAGCCTGCTGACATCCTTGGCTGCCCGCACAAAGTCACGGAACAGCGGGTGAGGTGCGAAGGGTTTCGATTTCAATTCTGGATGGAACTGAACCCCGATATACCACGGGTGGTCTTTGATCTCGACAATCTCGGGCAGTTTCCCATCGGGCGAAAGGCCCGAGAAAAGCAGACCGCATTTTTCAAGTTTATCACGATATTTGATATCGACCTCGTAGCGGTGGCGATGGCGTTCCTCGATAGCAGTTGTGCCATAGGCCTCGGCTACGCGGCTGCCTTCTGCGAGAACCGCATCATAAGCACCCAAACGCATCGTGCCGCCTTTGTCATCATCTGATTTGCGGGTGACTTTATAATTGCCCTGCACCCATTCTTTGAGGTGATACACAATCGGCTCGAACCGCTTTTGACCCGCTTCGTGATCAAATTCCTCCGACCCTGCTTTGGCCATGCCCGCCAGATTGCGCGCAGCCTCGATCACCGCCATTTGCATACCCAAGCAGATGCCCAAATAGGGGATCTTGCGGGTTCGGGCGAATTCTGCAGCTTTGATCTTGCCCTCGGTTCCGCGCTCACCAAACCCACCAGGGACAAGGATCGCATGGAAGCCCTCAAGATGTGGCGCAGGATCTTCGCGGTCGAAAATCTCGGCATCAATCCATTCGGCGCGCACTTTGACGCGATTGGCCATGCCGCCATGGGTCAGCGCCTCGGCGATAGATTTATAGGCATCTTCCAACTGCGTGTATTTGCCAACAATCGCCACGCGCACTTCGCCTTCGGGATTGTGAATGCGATCTGACACATCTTCCCAACGGCTGAGATCTGGTTTCGGGGCGGGGGCGATTTGGAAAGCATCCAACACCGCCTGATCCAACCCTTCACGGTGATAGGCCAAAGGCGCATCATAAATCGTGCTGAGGTCTTGTGCGGCAATCACGCTATCGGGGCGCACATTGCAAAACAGCGCAAGCTTCTCGCGCTCTTTGCGCGGGATCGGCCCCTCAGACCGGCATACCAAAATATCGGGGGCAAGCCCGATAGAGCGCAGCTCCTTTACGCTGTGTTGGGTGGGCTTCGTTTTCAACTCACCCGATGCTTTGATATAGGGCAATAGGGTCAGGTGCATAAAGATACACTGGCCACGCGGGCGCTCTTGGCCGAATTGACGGATCGCCTCAAAAAACGGCAGGCCCTCGATATCGCCGACCGTGCCGCCGATTTCGCACAGCATGAAATCCACTTCATCCTCGCCGATGGCGATGAAATCTTTGATCTCATTGGTGACGTGGGGAATCACTTGGATGGTTTTGCCTAGGTAATCACCACGGCGCTCTTTTTCCAAAACGTTGGAATAGATACGGCCTGATGAGACGCTGTCTGTCGCGCGGGCAGAGACGCCTGTGAAGCGCTCGTAATGGCCCAAATCCAGATCGGTTTCCGCACCATCATCGGTCACGAAAACTTCGCCATGTTCAAAGGGCGACATCGTCCCAGGATCAACGTTGAGATAGGGGTCAAGCTTGCGCAAACGCACGGTGTAGCCACGTGCCTGTAGCAATGCACCAAGCGCGGCTGAGGCGAGGCCCTTGCCAAGCGAAGAGACCACACCACCCGTGATAAAAATGTATCGTGCCATATACCTGTATTCTCCCGCGCGGGCTATTTTGTCTGTTGGAAACAGACCGCGTTTGCCACCTGTATCACGGGATTTGACCGTATCAGGATTCGTGTCCTTAGGGCAAGCGGTCAGCGCTATATCATGTGGCTAAAAATAACAAAGACCCAATATTTATTGGGTCTTTGCGGTGAATTAATTTTAGATGCTGCGTTATTCCGCCCGTGGCGGTAGCGCGGGCGCATCCCCCAGTGCTGGGGGCAGAAGGCTATCTGCCGCAGGCGCGTTGTCGGTTGTGCCATCGGTTGCGGCCCCGTCAGCGGGGGCTGATGTGCCAATGCGGTCTAGCACAGATGTGGTGGCCGAGTTTTGCGCCGCCAAAATGGTCAATGTAACCGATGTAATCAAAAACGCAGTCGCAAAGGCCCATGTGAGTTTGCTGAGGGCTGTTGCCGCTTGGCGGCCTGTCATAAGGCCACCGCCTGCACCACCGCCGCCACCAAGGCCCATGCCGCCCCCTTCGGAGCGCTGCAAAAGCACCACGGCAATCAAGCAGATTGCGAGGATAAGATGGATGACGAGAACGATATTTTCCATGAGCGGCCTCAGGTGCGTGTCTGTAACAATCCGTCACTTTTCGCGGCTTACTTAGGGGATGCGACCCGCCGCCGCAAGCCAAGAGTTTCACAACTTTAAGGCGAATTTGGTGAATATTGCAACACATATGACAGTTCCATGACCCAAGGATGCGGGCCCGTCCCGCGTTCTGCCGCAGGCGGGCAATGCGTTTCGCGCTTTTCACCGAGGCTGCGTGTCGTTATAGACGCCATCGTTTGCAAGAGCCGGCCATTCTGGCCTGCGGATAAGGACGGATCGTAAAATGGCGAATGTTGTGGTTGTTGGCGCGCAATGGGGGGATGAAGGCAAGGGCAAGCTTGTCGACTGGCTCAGCGAGCGCGCAGATGTGATTTGCCGCTTTCAAGGCGGGCATAATGCAGGCCATACATTGGTTATTGACGGCAAGGTCTACAAGCTCAACGCGCTGCCTTCGGGTGTGGTGCGCGGCGGCAAGCTGAGCGTTATTGGAAATGGCGTTGTTCTAGATCCTTGGCACCTCATCGAAGAGATCGGCAAAATCCGCCAAGATGGTGTGACCATCAGCCCTGAAACATTGATGATTGCGGAGAATACCCCGCTGATCCTGCCAATCCATGGTGAGTTGGATCGTGCCCGCGAGGATGCGGCCAGCGCCGGTACCAAAATCGGCACCACAGGCCGCGGCATCGGCCCTGCCTATGAAGATAAGGTTGGTCGCCGTTCGGTGCGGGTTGCGGATTTGGCGGATGAGGCCACCTTGATCGCCCGTGTTGATCGCGCGCTGCAGCATCACGACCCGCTGCGCCGTGGCCTTGGCATCGCGCCTGTCGATCGCGATGCGCTGATCGAAAAGCTCAAGGCCATTGCGCCTGAGATTTTGCCCTACGCCGCACCCGTTTGGAAGGTTCTGAACGAACAGCGCCGCGCGGGTAAGCGTATTTTGTTCGAGGGCGCACAAGGCGCGCTGCTGGACATTGATTTTGGCACCTATCCCTTTGTGACCTCCTCCAACGTCATTGCAGGGCAGGCTGCGACAGGTGTCGGTCTTGGGCCAGGTGCGGTTGATTATGTGCTGGGCATCGTAAAAGCCTATACAACCCGCGTGGGCGAGGGGCCGTTTCCAACGGAATTGGACGATGAAGATGGCACCCGTCTGGGGACGCGTGGCCATGAATTTGGCACGGTCACAGGGCGCAAGCGGCGCTGCGGGTGGTTTGACGCCGCCCTTGTGCGCCAGACCTGCGCGACCTCTGGTGTGAATGGCATTGCGCTGACGAAGCTGGATGTTCTTGACGGGTTTGACACGCTCAAAATCTGCGTGGGCTATGAATTGGACGGCACGCGGATTGACTATCTTCCAACCGCGTCTGAGGCGCAAAAACGCTGCACGCCAATCTATGAAGAGATGGAAGGATGGCATGAGACGACCGAGGGCGCACGCTCTTGGGCGGATTTGCCTGCCAACGCGATCAAATATGTGCGCCGTGTGGAGGAGTTGATTGACTGCCCCGTGGCGCTACTTTCCACCTCACCCGAGCGTGAAGACACAATTCTTGTGACTGACCCGTTCGCGGATTGATCTGATCACCGACCAAAGGGAGAGCTGCCCGTCATGGCCCTTGGCTATAAAACCCGCAAGCGATTGTCCCTGCTTATCCTGATCTTCGGGCTGCCTGCCTATATCGCGGCGGCGTGGTGGCTGATGAGCTTGTTTGAGCGCCCCTCCATCTGGGTGGAGTTTGCCATATATGTGGGGCTTGGTATTTTGTGGGCCCTGCCATTCAAAGCCGTTTTCAAGGGCGTTGGACAGGCGGATCCAGGCGCAGCTCATGACGATCAGCGCTAGCCATTAAGCGAGAGAAAAGGCCCCATTCTCATCGCGGGTAATGCGGCCTGACTGCAACAAGGCTGCAAACCCTTGCAACAGCGTCTCGCGTTCGAAACCCGCCCCTGCATCGACCTCCAGCAGTTCAAGGATTTGTGGGCGCTGAAACTTTGGGCTGTCGGAATAGTCGATGATATGGCGCGCCGCCAAAAGAATTGCGTCTTCCGCCGTTTTAGGGGCCGCGTCTAGAAACGCCGCCGCAAAATTTCCACGAAGGTCTGGGCGCAATTTCGGCAGGTTTTCTGCGCCGCCCCCAATACTGGCGGTGCGTTCTGCCAACATTGCCAAAGTTGCCGTGAACTTGCGGGTTGGCATGCGTGGCACGGGCGCGCCATTGGCATAGCCTCCGCCACCCGCCACGGCGCGGCGTGGGGGCAGCGCTTCTTCAACTTCGCCGAGTGCGGGTGCATTGAGATCAATGCGTTGTTCGGACACCAGCACCAAGGGGGCGGGGCGGGCTGCCACCTCAGATGCCTCTGGCCTATTTTCCAAACTGCCACGCTTTACATCTACGCTCACGCGGCGTGGCCCCTCTGTTGCTTGCGCGACTTGTGCCTCAGCACTTGTTGCAGCCATCGCCGCCTTGAGGTGGCGCAAAGTGTTTTGACGGCGTGCATGTCCCTCATCACCCATATAGGCGTCGCTTGAGGCGAAGAGACGGGCCGCCACCGCGTCAGGATTTTCAGCGGGGGCTGTCATCCCTGGCGGGGTGGTTGAGCTTTTCCCTTCCTCCTGCGCAATGGCGTTGAGTTGTGCCATCAACTCGTCATCGGCCACAGTGTCGAGGGTGGACATTGCTGGTGCAGGCGGGGGTGCCTCCGCGTCACGCGTGTCGCGTTTGGCCAAATCATCCATCCGCTCGGTCATCTCGGTGACGATATCAAGCGGAGGGATGTCCGAAGGCGCAGCTTCGCTTGCAGGGGCGGGGGTGGCCTCATCCTCGACAGTGCTGTCTGGTGTCGGGGATACGGGCAGGTGATCTGGTGTTTCTGGTTTCGGCGCTGTGCGGCGGATGCGCGCCTCGTTCAGAATATCGGCAAGGGCAGCTTCTGCCGCAGCAGCCAAATCAGGATTATCTGTTGCCTCCGCAAAAGTTTCGCCAACCGTGGTTGCCTCTTCGGTTTCGGCTGTCGGTTGCGGGGCTGCCGCCTGCGCAATTGGCTGAGGCGATATTTCGGGCGCGGGTTCCGCCGCGATGGTTGACGCAGCTTCGGTCGTTTTGCGCAAGGTGACAGGCGCGGTCATATCAGAGGCTTCGGCCCCTCTATCGCGGGTCAAGGCCTCGATTTGCGGGTCACGCTCCGATGCTACGGGATCCGCCGAAATCTCAACCGCGGGCGCAGGTTTCGCGGGGGGTGCCATGAAATCGGCGTCAGCGTGTTGATCTTCGGTAAACTCGTCTTGCGGCGCCCGCGAGATCACGCTGCTTAGTGCCGCCAATCTCGGACGCGTGGCCCCCTCCACCGCAGTTGGGGGGGGCGGTGCGGAAACAGCCGCATCGCCCATAGGTTCATCGGCGGGCTTTGGGTCAGGCATAGATGCTGCGCCCGCATCAGGGTTTTGGGCCTCGGGTGCTTTCGGCTGCGCGGCATTGGTCACCATATCTGGGTCAACTGCATCTTGAGCAAGCTCAGGGCGCAGGATCATGCCGTTTTCAATCATCTCGGCGCGAATTTTCCCTCGTGCGGCGGTTTCAGCGAATTGGCGTAGCATCTCGGCATCGGGTTGCGGGGGCTCTGCGCCAAAAAAACGATCCTCTGCGGCGAGGTCACGGAAATATTCTGCGACACCTTTCATGGCGCTGAACGGATCATCAAACCCCTCCAACGTGCAGGAAAATGTGCCATAGGACACCGTTAGAATTTTTTGCGTTTCACCCATCTGAACCACTCGCTTGCGCTTTGGGGCGCATAGACTTCATTTATCATTTATTCATTTACGGTAAAAAAACTATTAATCATAAAGACGACAGGATTGGGGCTATTCAGTGATGAATTCTTGCGAAATTCGCCACAATGCGGCGGGAGAGCCGCGGATCGTTTCCGAAACGGGATTGATCTGCCTGATCGGTGGTGGGGCGGTCGATTTTGAGGCCGTTCAGGATTTGGTCGCGCGCGGGGCGATTCTTGTGGCGGCAGATGGGGGGGCGGATCACGCCCGCGCACTCGGTCTGCGACCTGTTGCTGTTATTGGGGATATGGATTCCATCAGCCCTGAGACGCGCGACCAATTTGGGGATCTTCTGCATCACATTCCCGAGCAGGACAGCACCGATTTTGAGAAATCTTTGCGGGTTTTGGATGTTGCGGGCATCGTAGGTTTTGGGTTTCTAGGGCCGCGCGCCGATCATGGATTGGCCGCGATGCAGGCCTTGGCGCGGCATCAAGGCGCGCCCGTCATTTTGCAAAGCGCGCAGGATGTGGTTTTCCACCTACCTGCGCATCGTGAAATGGCTTTTGAATTGCCACCAGAAACGCGCGTCTCTTTATTCCCCTTTGCCTCTGTGGCTTGTGCCGCTGAAGGGCTGCGTTGGCCCCTTGATGGTTTGACCTTCGACCCGATGGGGCAGATTGGCACATCCAACAAGGCCACGGGTGGGGCGCTGCGTCTGATGGCCAAGGGGGCAGGGCTGCTTGCCATTTTGCCTGCGCGTCACCGTGATCAGGTTTTGCAGAGTTTCGGTTTGTCTCTTTGACCCTCGCATCCCTGAACAAGTTTCGCTAAACATGATGCGAGATCGACAAACGCCACTGGCGCAGCGCGGCTGACCCTTTGGCATGACAATATGGAGACGCGCGAATGGCGGCTGACCTGAACCCAATTGATAAAGCAAAATATGTGGCGGCAAAGCGCGCTGTTGATTTTGTTGAAGATGGGATGCGCCTTGGGCTTGGGACGGGATCAACGGCGGCGTGGATGGTGCGTTGTCTGGGCGAGATGGTGCGCGAAGACGGATTGCAGGTCACAGGTGTTGCCACATCCACCCGCACAGCAGAGCTTGCCCGTGAAGTTGGCATCACAGTCAAAACCTTGGACGAGGTGAAATGGCTGGATCTCACGATTGACGGCGCGGATGAGTTTGACCCAAACTTGAACCTCATCAAAGGTGGCGGTGGTGCGTTGTTGCAAGAAAAAATCGTAGCAACCGCTTCGGATCAGATGATCGTGATTGCCGACCCTGCAAAAGAGGTAACGGGTCTTGGGGCCTTCCCCTTGCCCGTTGAGGTCATTCCGTTTGGATGGCAAACCACCAAAGCCCTGATTGAGGAAGTTTTGGTCAATCTCGATGTTCTGGGTCGCAGCACATCTTTGCGCCTTTCGGGGGAAGAGCCCTATCGCACAGACGAAGGGAATTTCATCATCGACTTGCATCTCAAGCGCATTGCCAACCCGCAACAAGCCTCGCTTGTTCTGAACCAGATCCCTGGCGTGGTGGAGAATGGTTTGTTCCTCGATATTTGCGACATTATCGTGATCGGCAATGGCGATGGCACCGTTGAGGTGCGCAATATCAACGATGGCACGGTCGAGCGGGAAAAGATCGAAATTCTTGAGGGTGATAACCTCTTTAACCTCTCCTAACCCCTCAACTCAGGCTGATTGATGACATTTGACTATGATCTTTTCGTAATTGGTGGTGGCTCTGGCGGGGTGCGCGCCGCACGCGTTGCAGCAGGTTTGGGGGCCAAGGTGGCCTTGGCCGAGGATAGCCGCATGGGGGGCACCTGTGTGATCCGCGGATGCGTGCCCAAAAAACTGATGGTCTTTGCCTCTGAATATGCGCCGATGGCAGAAGATGCAGCCGCCTATGGGTGGGACATTTCACTGGGGGCATTTCATTGGCCAAATTTCCAGCGCAAATTATCCGCCGAGTTAGATCGCCTAGAAGGCGTTTATAACGGCCTGTTGGACAAATCAGGTGTCACTGTTTTTGCGCAGCGCGCCACCCTGTCGGATCCGCATTCCGTGCGCCTTGCCGATGGCACAATCAAATCCGCCAAACATATCTTGATCGCCACGGGCGGTCGGCCTGTCCGCCCCGATGTCAAAGGCGCGGAATATGGCATTGTATCGGATGATATTTTCAACCTGCCGCAACTGCCGAAATCAATATTGATTGTGGGCGGTGGCTATATCGCGTGCGAGTTCGCCTGTATTCTCAACGGCCTTGGGGTTGAGGTCACGCAATATTATCGCGGCGCACAAATTCTGCGTGGCTTTGATGATGAGGCGCGTGGGCTGATTTGCGATCAGATGCGGGCCAATGGGATTTCGATCCATATGGGCACCGATGTGATTGGGATTGAGAAAACAGACACGGGCTTGCGTGTTGAGGCGACCAATGGCGAGATGCAAAGTTTTGATCAGGTGTTTTTTGCCACAGGTCGCCGCCCCAACACAGATGGGTTGGGGTTAGACGCTCTCGGCGTGGAATTGGGCCGTGGTGGTGAGATTGTGGTGGATCAATTCAGCCAAACCGCCGTGCCTTCAATTTATGCGATTGGGGACGTGACCAATCGTGTGAATCTAACCCCCGTTGCCATTCGCGAAGCGATGGCCTTTGTGGCGACAGTCTTTGAAGGCAAAAAGACGCCTGTGGATCATGACTTAATCCCCTCGGCGGTGTTCACACAGCCCGAATTTGGCACTGTGGGCCTGTCTGAGGAAGAGGCCCGCGCGGCAGGCCCGATTGAGGTCTACGCGACCTCTTTCAAACCGATGCAATCCAGTTTTGCCGGGCGTTCTGATCGCGTGATGATGAAATTGGTAGTTTGCGCTGAAACGCGCCGCGTTTTGGGCTGTCACATTGTCGCCCCACAGGCGGGTGAGATGATCCAATTGGCGGGTATTGCTGTGAAAATGGGCGCAACAAAGGAAGATTTTGACCGCGTCTGTGCCGTGCATCCCACCATGTCGGAGGAATTGGTGACACTGAAAACACCCGTCCGCGTGGCTTGAAAATCAGGCGCAAAGGCACATCTGTGACAAGACGGTGATGGCCCATGTGGTGCAGCGTGGCGCGGCAGGGCACAGATTTGACTGAATATGTAAGACGAGAGATCACAAGAGGATATAGCGCAGCATGGCTGGAAATAACGGCGGCCCTTGGGGCTCTGGTGGAAATCGCGGTGGCGATGATGATGGTCGCAATGGCGGCCCGCGGCGCCCTGAACAGGGCGGTGGGCAACAGATCCCCGAATTGGATGATTTGGTTCGCAAGGGCCAAGAGCAACTCCGCGTTTTGATGGGGGGGCGCGGTGGCGGCAATGGCGGCTTTGGCGGCGGCGCAGGCGGCGGTGGGTTTAAACCGACACGCGGCATGTTTCTGCTTGGCGCGGGCGCAGGCATCGTTGCTTGGTTCTTGGCCTCCTTTTACACGGTTCAGCCGTCTCAGCAGGGCGTTGAAACATTCTTTGGCAGTTTCTATCGCACCACGGGCGATGGCCCGCATCTGGCGCCTTGGCCCTTTGTGCGCGCCCAAGTAATCGAAGTCACCACGCAGCGCACCGAGGCGATTGGGTCTTCCCGCGCGGGCGAAGGCCTGATGCTGACCACGGATGAAAACATCGTTGATATTGATTTCCAAGTTGTTTGGAACATCAAAGACCCCGCAGAGTTCCTCTTTAACCTTCGAGATCCAGAGGTCACGGTGCGCTCGGTGTCTGAGGCCGCCATGCGCGAAGTTATCGCGCAATCCGAACTTTCGCCAATTCTAAACCGTGATCGCGGCGTGATCGCAGATCAGGTGCGGGATTTGATCCAAACCACGATGGATGGATATGATTCAGGCATCAATATCGTGCGTCTCAACCTTGACCGCGCTGACCCGCCCGCCGAGGTGATTGACGCCTTCCGTGACGTGCAAGCCGCAGAACAGGAACGCGACCGACTAGAGCGTCAGGCGGATGCCTATGCCAACCAAGCCCTCGCGGGCGCGCGCGGTGAAGCGGCGCAGCTGCTAGAAGAGGCCGAAGGGTATCGCGCCCAAGTGGTCAATGAGGCCGAAGGTCAAGCAAGCCGTTTCTTGGCGGTTCTTCAAGAATATCGCGGGGCGCCCGAAGTGACACGCCGCCGTATCTATCTTGAAACCATGGAGCAGGTTCTGGGTGATGTGAACCTGATCGTCATGGATGAGAATGGCGGGGGGAATGGCGTTGTGCCGTATTTGCCGCTCAATGAATTGCGCAGAACTGAGCCCGCAGCAGGGGGGAATAACTGATGTCTCGTATTGCTTTCCTAATCCCTGTTGGCGTTCTCGCCGTTGCCGTGGCGTTCAGCTCACTGTTCATCGTGGATGAGCGTCAAAAAGCGCTTGTTCTGCAATTTGGTCAAATTCGTCAGGTCATCGAAGAGCCAGGGTTGAATGTCAAAGTGCCGTTCATCCAAGAGGTGGTGTATTATGACGACCGGATCCTGTCGCTTGACACCCAACCGATTGAGGTGACCCCGTCTGATGATCGCCGCTTGGTGGTTGATGCCTTTGCGCGCTATCGGATTTCGGATGTGGTTGCCTTCCGTCAGGCGATTGGCGCGGGCGGTCTGCGCGCGGCTGAGGCGCAATTGCAAGATATTCTCAACCCACAGATCCGTGCTGTTTTGGGTGCTGATGGTGTGACATCAAACACGATTTTGTCGAGCGAGCGCGCAGAACTTATGGCGCGGATCACGGCGCAAGCGCGTGTCTTGGCCGAGCGTTTGGGTCTTGAAGTTCTGGATGTGCGCCTTAAACGCACGGAATTGCCACAGCAAAACCTTGAAGCCACCTTCGCCCGTATGGAGGCCGAGCGGCAGCGCGAAGCCACCGATGAACGCGCCCGTGGTGCCGAGGCTGCACAGCGTGTCCGCGCCCAAGCCGACCGCACCGTGGTTGAGATCGTGTCAGAGGCAACCCGCGAAGCCGAAATCATCCGCGGTGAAGCAGATGGGGAACGGAACCGCATCTTTGCTGAGGCCTTCTCGCAGGATACGGAATTCTTTGAATTCTATCGTTCGATGAATGCCTATAGCCAAGCCCTGCGCACGGGGAATTCAACCTTCCTCTTGGCCCCTGATAGCGAATTCTTTGATTATTTGGGGTCTTCGCAGAGCCCGCGCTGATGCTGGGATTGTCGTGGGACATTATAATTGCAGGGCTTGGTATGGCCCTGCTGATCGAGGGGCTGGTCTTTGTGCTGGCCCCTTCGCGTTTGGAAAATCTGATTGCTTTTCTCGCGGCGATCCCCGTGGAAACACGCCGCCTCATCGGCTTTGGTGCGGTGTGTGTCGGGGTTATCATTCTGGCCTTTGCGGGAAGTTTGTAATTTACTTTCACGGCCTTGTGACGGGGGTGTGAGATAGGGTGATAGGGATGGTTCTTGAATAGCTTTGTGGGCGGCCAAATATTCATCTGACCCTATTGGTTATGACGGAACCTAACCACAGCTCGTCTGGGCGTGGTTTGGGAGATGAAAAAGGAGTGTGCAGGTGAGACGCGATTATCAAACCACGGAATGGATGCGGCCAAGAGGTGCTGCGCGGGCGAATGCAATTGCCATCGCGCCACCGCAGGTCTCGCGTCTGCGCCAAACGGCGCTATTACTGGCTGCCGCACTTGTGGCGCTGGGGCTGATCACCCTGCAAAGCCCCGCGCAAGCGCAATCGGCGCGGCCTGACACGTTTGCAGATTTGGTGGATCAAGTGGGCGATGCGGTGGTGAATATCACCACAACCTCAATCGTTGCCGCCCGCCAACAAGGGCCGCAGGGCATCCAACCCATGCTGCCACCTGGATCGCCATTTGAGGATTTCTTTAACGATTTCATGAACCGCAATGGCCAAGGGGGCCAAGCCCCCCGCCGCTCGCAGGCGCTTGGATCGGGGTTTGTGATCTCTGAAGATGGGTTCATCGTCACCAATAATCACGTGATCGAAGGGGCCGATGAGATTTCGATTGAATTCCGCACGGGCGAGGTGTTGCAGGCTGAATTGATTGGCACAGACCCCAACACAGATATTGCGCTTTTGAAGGTAGACCCTGAAAGCCCGCTCACCTCTGTCTCCTTTGGGGATAGTGACGCGCTGCGCGTGGGCGACTGGGTTATGGCCATGGGAAACCCGCTAGGGCAGGGGTTCTCTGTCTCGGTCGGTGTCGTATCGGCACGCGGGCGGGAATTGTCGGGGGCCTATGACGATTTCATCCAGACAGACGCTGCAATCAATCGCGGTAACTCGGGCGGGCCATTGTTCAACCTCGATGGCGAAGTCATCGGCGTCAACACTGCGATCCTGTCACCCAACGGTGGCTCGATTGGTATCGGGTTTTCTATGGCCTCTGCCGTGGTCAGCGATGTGGTTGATCAATTGCAGCAATTCGGCGAAACTCGCCGCGGATGGTTGGGCGTGCGCATTCAGGACGTGACCCAAGATATCGCCGATGGCCTGTCCTTGGAGGAGGCGCGCGGTGCATTGGTCACAGATGTGCCAGAAGGCCCCGCCCGTGATGCGGGTGTCGAGGTCGGCGATGTGATCCTAAGCTTTGATGGGCAGGATATTCAGGACACCCGCGAATTGGTGCGTGTTGTGGCCGCGGCCCCTGTTGGGGAAACAGTGGATATGGACGTTCTGCGCAGTGGTGACGTTGAAACCCTCTTTGTGACCTTGGGGCGCCGCGAGACCGCGGATGCAGGCGGCGCGGGGCAGCCCGAACCGATTAAACCCGCATCCGTGGATGTGCTTGGCCTGCGCCTTGGACCTATCACCGAAGAGGATCGTGCAGACCTCGCGGCACGGGGCCTGAGCGGTGTGGTGATTGAGGCGGTCGATCCAAGCTCGGACGCGGCGGCAAAGGGCCTGCAGGCGGGCGATATCGTGACCGAAGTTGCGCAAATGCCGATTTCCACCCCACAGGAATTTGACCAAATTGTTGGAGAGGCGCGTGATGCTGGGCAAAAATCTATTCTCTTGCTGATCCGCCGGGCGGGGGATCCACGCTTTGTTGCTCTGACGCTGACGGATTAAGGCATCCCGCCAGGCAGTGAACGACACAGGCGCGGGCTGAATTTATCTTCGGCCCGCGCTATTTCTTTGCCCCAAGCGCAAGGGTTTGCTAGGGGAGGCGTGACCAGAATTTCGACTGCCCCAAGGAGGGCCAAACCCATGCGCCACTTGCCCGTTGCTTTGATCATGACCACCACCTTTTTTGCAGGGTGTCAACCAATGAGCATGCCCCCTGTGGAGGAGTTAAGCCCCCCCCAACAGGCTTTGGCGCAGGTGATCCCGCCCCGTGGTGGGGTGGTTATGGCCGCCTTCACAGACCCGGAACTGCAGCCGCAATATCTGACCGATGATTTGGTGCAGGCCTCGGCCCGCGCTGCCGCCTGCCATCAGGACGCCTATGGGGTGCCACTAGAGATAAGCGACGTCTTGCCAGTCCTCGCGGAACTTCCTGAGACCTTAGTCTATGAGAGCCAGATAGAGACCTTGCAAGCAGCACAGGTATCTGTATTGACCGGTCGCACTCCAGGCTCACAGCGCGTGGATGTCACGTTATTGCGCCACGGGGTTCGTTGGAAAATTGCTGACCTTTCGTATGACGGTAAATTACTGTCGGCTCAATTGGGTGCTCACTGTGATTTTATAGCCCGGGAGGCGGCTGCACTCGAGCGTGCGGCCGCCCAGTCGGAAGCTGAAGCAGACGCGTCAACTCAAGAGGCGCCGCCAGCGAGCTGAGGCCCTATATGGCCATCGATATCTTTTGGCCGCTCGTCTCGCGATGAATTTTTATCATTGCTGGCGATTTCTAATGTAATGGTAGCTTGATAAAATGGTCGCCGTTGTATGAACAATATTACCCTCGATTGCTGGCGCAATTGATTGATTTTACCTGCTGAGATATATTGTCCGCATGGATTAAATTATTTGGAGAGGCTTCCAATGGGGCGGCATGCAAGTTTAGCTCGTATCTGTGTACTGGCATCGCGTCTGGAGCGTATGGAGCAGGCTGCTGGGATAGGCAGCCTGTCTCATCTTGAGAGGAAGGTGTTGAGGGCAGCCTTTGCGGCATCCAATTCGGAAAATATATTTTCTCCGGTTGAGGTTCTTGAAATGTTGAGGGGAGAGGACGGTGTGTCTCGGAGTTCTTTTTTTCGTTCACTCAAAGCTTTGTGTGCAGGTGGCTACGTAACTAGGCTCGGAACGGACAAGAGAGCTGGGTACGCAATTTCGTTGCCAGATTGATATTATTATATTTTTGGTATTAAATCTTCTGCTTCATTCTGAAGTTCTTTAGTCACTTAATTATTTTTGCTTCATTGATTAATTATTGATAAAAGATTTAAAAAATTTTTTTGCGCTCCCATTAAAAAAAATCTTGAATTTTTCTTCCATTTATTGAATTGGTTTCAAGTAATTTATTTGGAGTATCAAAATGAATATAGATCTTGATAACCTCTCCTTAGCTGAACTCCGTGATTTGAATAAGCGCGTCAGTAAGGCTATCGATGGCTACGAAGACCGAATGAAGAGGGAAGCGCTAGCCAAACTTGAGAAGCAGGCTGCCGAGATGGGCTTTTCGCTTTCGGACTTATTGGGCGGGAAACCAAGGAAGTCGGTATCCAAGGTGGCGCCAAAATACGTGAACCCGGACAATTCAGAGCAGACTTGGACTGGGCGTGGGCGCCAGCCAAAGTGGGTCGAGGCACACCTTGCCTCCGGCAAATCACTTGACGGTTTGCTCATAAAGTAACTGAAGCGTTATGTGGCTGGGCGGTGCTTGGCCACATGAGCGGCTATCCAGAAAGTGTTTCGTGGGTTATAATTCAACCCAGTGAGGCGAAATTTTGTGAGGTGGAGGCAATTGGCTATGAATTTTGACATCCTCACCAATGTCGCGCGCTTGCGCTATACGTTGGAAAAAATGGAGGCGTCAGTGGGCATCCACCAACTCACTGAGGCTGAGAAATATGTGCTCAGTGCAGCGGCATTGGCCGCAAAAGCGGACGGCTCATTTTCGCTTCATGATTTAGAGGCGCAGGATTTGATTGCGGACATGCCCGTGAGCACGAAATTCCGCACGCTGCGCTGCCTGATCGATAAGGGCAAGCTGAAGCGCGCAGGCGCAGGTCGCAAGTCCGATTATATTATCGTGGCTTAATCTTTTAAGCTCCCGAGTAAGGCTGTGCGTATGCGGCATGCACTTATGACCGATCTTGTGGCCTTGGTCATGTGTTCGATCTTTTACGCGGTTGCCTTTGAGGCTGTATTTGTAGTCTCGGATAAATTGCAGCAGTCCGTGGTGCCGGGCATTATTTATGGCAGCGTGCTGTTCTTCCCGCATGGTGTGCGGGTGCTGGCGGCCTATTTATTTGGTTGGCGGAGCATCCTCTACCTTGTGCCTATCAGCGCGGTTTATGCGGGGCTTGGAGGTGATGCCGCCACGATCCTCCAAGGGCTTGTTCTGGCATTGGGGAGCCTCGTGGCCTGCGTTCTGGCCTTTGAGGTGTTGAGCCGCTTTGACTTTATCGAGCGCAATTATCTCGCCGTTTCAATCGATTGGAAAAGTCTGGTTCTCGCAGGTGCGTTTGGTGCAATGATGAATGCGGCCCTGCACTACACTTTGGATGTAACAGACGCGCGGGCCTCTGGCGCTATTTTTGTCGGAGATGTGTTAGGTTTTGCAGCAGTGCTCGCAGTTTCGATGCTTTTCTTCAGATTGCTCCGCGAACTCTTCTGAGCCCATCTGCAAATGCGATGATTGGCAAGCAGACGGCCTGTGGAAGTAAATTTTTGCACACCCAAACATAACTTAACCCCACAAGCAGTATAGCTCAGTCGTCACGCCTACTCGGCGGCAAAGTTTTTACTTTGTCTGTGTTGTGCAAGGCGCTCTAACTTTTCTGATAGTGCTTTATGAAGCCGCGGGTGTACAAAATCAGGTTCCAAGTTCGCCATCATACACACTTCTCGAAAGTCTCTCGATGGGTATTCTCCAATCCAGCGCCTGACGTCTTGAAACTCTCGATCCCTGCTGCTTTCGCTTGCTTGTAAATCCTGATTTGCCCTCCACAGGACGGCTTGCCACAGTCTCAACTCTGGAATCGGATCGCTCATTTCGTGAGGCTATCATGGGTATTTTTTCTATCAAGATGAAAGATAACTGCACGTCGATATAATTTGTAGACTTAGCCCCGCAGACTAAGCGACTGTCTTGATCCAGTTAACAAACGAGCGGGTATTTTGTGTCAGTGTTTTCCAGCTTGAGATGTAATATGCCGTACCAAAATTGTGGGCTAGATCTGCGAGTGGTCGAAGTGTTCCATCATTAATTGCGCCAGCAGTAATCGAGCGCCACCCTAGCATGAGGCCTCGGCCATCCAGAGCTGCTTGCATCGCTTGGACATAGTTATTGAATGAGTGCCCTGCCTGCTTAGGCGCTGGCATACCCTTGGCTGCAAGATAGGCCTCCCACCCGGCCCAGTGTTGTGTGTGCGGGTTTCGCACATGTATTAAGGGGGCGCTCCATATTGGAGTGCCACTTGCTCGCAGTGTATCGATGAGCTTAGGGGCTCCCACGGGACAGACCACTTCATCAAACAGCTTTTCGTTGTGCCCGTCACGCCAATTCTGAGCCCCATAACGCAGGGCCAGATCGATATCTGGCGACAGTATTGGTAAGTCTGTGGGTGGCGCCTGGACGTTCACCGTTATTTCTGGGTGCAGCGCGTAAAACTGCGGGAGGCGGGGCATCAGCCAATAGGTCGCAACCCCCAGAGTGCAGGCGACTGTGATTTGCAGCTCACGTCCCGCTTGCGCTGCCCGAATGTCGCTGATGGTCGCGCGAATTTGGCTCAATCCCTCGCGCACAGAGCGCGCCAGCATCTCACCTTCTTCCGTCAAGCTTGCCGGTTTGCGGCGCCGATCCAATAGTGTGGTGCCAATATATTCCTCGAGTGTCTTTATCGCCTGACTGATTGCTGGCTGGCTCACGTTCATTTGTGCGGCAGTCTCGCGCATGGATCCGTGCCGGGCGAATGCCTCAAAGCAGACCAATAAGCGAAGTGGGGGGAAGTGATCCATAATATGATTATAACTCACGACTTATGTTATATTCATATAAATCTACCTATAATTAAAAAATCAATGTGCAATTGTAATTTTTAATTATTGTAATCATCTGGACCAAAGTAATGCTTGACGGAAAATCCTCAGTCGTAATGGCAGTAGAGTTGGGGAATAGGGGCCTGTTCGTGACCCTGCCCAAGCGGGGCCGTCGCTACCTAAATTATTATTGGCTGCGCGACAATTGCCCTAGTTCCTTCAGCCCAATAACGCGTGAACGTAGTTTTGACATTTTTCATTTAGAGCAACCGCCACGAGCGAAAGCAGCCCGGATTGCTGATGGTATCCTGCAGGTTGAGTGGTTAGACGAGGATCACGTGACGCGCATGCCGCTAGACTGGATTGAAACTTATGCAATTGGCAAGCCCCGCCCAGATCCAGCCGACCTCAAGCGTGAGGCTTGGTATAGCGATCACTACCCCAATGTTCCGCGTTTTGCGCAACCGGATCTCCTTGCAGACACTGGACAGCGATCAGCGTGGATTGAGGCCATGCTCGTCTATGGCTTTACGATAGTCACGGACATGCCCGACAGTGACGAGGGATTGACCCAGACTGCTGAGTTGATGGGGTATGTTCGCCCGACATTCTTCGGCACTTATTTTGATGTGCGCACTCACATCAATCCAACCAACACCGCCTACACCTCGGCTGCGCTCGAGCTACACACAGACACACCCGCAGAGGAGTTTGCGCCGGGCATTCAGTTCCTTCACTGTCGTGTCAACACAGTTGAGGGAGGGCAGAGCCTTTACTCTGACGGCGTGGCAGTGGCTAATGATTTCCGGCTGCGAGACCCACGGGGGTTTGAGCTCCTTTCAACGATCTCAATTCCGTTTTTCTGTGAACACGACCACTACGATGCACGCTCACGCCAGACTGTGATTGAACTCGACAATCATGGCGAGGTGTCGGGTCTCACAATTAGCCAGCACATGGCAGATATTTTTGACCTCGATCAGACGCTGTTGGATGAGTATTACCCCGCCTTCTGCCGGTTTGGCCGTATGCTCCAAGAGGACAGGTATATGATGCGCTTCATGATGAAGGGCGGCGAGTGCATGGTGTTCGATAATCACCGAATTGTTCACGGGCGCGCGGCCTATTCAGCAACGAGTGGAGATCGCTATCTGCGAGGTTGCTACGTTGATCGCGGCGAGATGCGCTCGACATATCGCGCATTGGTCAGTGAGGGGCGGTTCAAGTCATGATGGAGGAGCATGAAATTACCCTGCGCGCAGAATTAGCCGATGCGTTTCGAATTTGTCACGCTCTCGGCTGGAGCGAAAGTGTCGGTAACCACTTCAGCGCGGCGCTAGACCCGGATGGCAAAGTCTTTCTTCTAAACCCCCGGTGGCAGCACTTTGCGACCATCAGTCCCGAGGATCTCTTGGCCTTGAATTCAGGTGACCCATCCGTCATGACGCGGAATAACGCGCCCGATGCGTCTGCTTGGTGTATTCATGGGGCAATCCACCGGCGACTGCCGAGCGCGCGTGTGGTGTTGCACGTGCACTCGCCCTATGCGACTGCCTTAGCCTGCCTTGAAGACCCCACACTCTGGCCGATTGACAATAACACTGCACGCTTCTTCGGCCGGGTCGCGTATGATCTGCACTTTGGTGGCATTGCGGACGCGCTAGAGGAAGGCGAAAGGATTGCAGAGGCACTGACTGATAAATCAGTGCTCGTGATGGGCAACCACGGCGTCACTGTCGCGGGACCTACCGTTGCCGATGCGTTTGAGGATCTATATTTTTTCGAGCGTGCGGCCCAGACCCTCATGCTGGCCTATGCAACTGGACGCCCCCTGGCGGTGCTGGAGGATAAAGTGGCGAGGGACACCGCAGAGGGTTGGGTGGCCTATCGTGGTATGGCGGCACGCCACTTTAACCACCTGCGGACTGCCTATGGGCTAGCAAATAACGCTGGCTAGACAATAGCCGTCTTAGAGGTTTGAAAATACCGAGTAAATTGCTGCTGAAATTAAGGCCGCAGATGGGACTGTTATCACCCATGCGGCGATAATCGTCATGAAGTGTGACCGGCGTACCAGCTTGCGGCGCTTCTTCTCCTCGCGCCCCGGTAGGTCAGATTTTGATAGACCAATCTGTAGTCTCTGGCGCCGCCGATTTGCATCCCACTCTCGGAAGAAGCCCACTCCGAAGACACCACCAACCGCTATGTGAGTTGAGCTTACTGGTAGCCCGAGCCAGCTGGCCACGATAACCGTGATTGCCGCTGAGAGGGCCACGCAGTAGGCCCGCATTGGGTTAAGTTTCGTAATTTGATTGCCGACCATGTGGATCAGCTTGGGGCCAAATAGGAATAAGCCAAATGAGATCCCGAGCGCCCCAATAATCATGACCCAAAGGGGAATGGCTGCGGTACTTTCCACCATACCTGATTGCGAGGCCTGCACAATGGCAGCAAGCGGACCCACGGCATTGGCCACGTCGTTTGCCCCATGTGCGAAACTCAACAATGCCGCCGAGACGAGTAGCGGTATGCGGAACAATACCTTGAGCGACTTATTTCTATTTTCCAATCCCTCGGATTGTTTCTTGATCACTGGAAACATTAGGATTGTGACTAAGATGCCCGCTGCCACTCCGATACCGAGCGCTGTGGTGAGATCAATCTTCACTATCTTCTTGATGCCCTTGAGCGCCAAGTAAGTTGCAAATGCACCGGCCATAATTCCAAGTAAAATCGGGACCCACTTTCGAGCCGCCTGAATTTTATCTTCCTGATAGATGATCCGAGACTTGATCAGCGCCAAAAAGCCCGCCGCGATGACGCCACCCAACACGGGTGAGATGACCCAACTCGCCGCGATCGCACTCATGGTGGGCCAATTAACGCTGGCCAACCCCGCGGCGGCGATACCCGCGCCCATGACCCCGCCCACAACTGAGTGAGTGGTGGACACTGGCGCGCCAATCCAAGTCGCTAAGTTAACCCACAGGGCAGAGGCCAATAGGGCGGCAAGCATAGCCCATATGAAACTCTGGGTGTTAGACAGTGCGGATTGGTCAATAATGCCCTTCGCAATGGTCGAGACCACATCTCCGCCCGCAATCAGCGCGCCCGCGCTCTCGAATACAACGGCAATCGCGATTGCGCCGGCCATTGTAATTGCCTTTGCACCTACGGCTGGCCCCATATTATTTGCGACGTCGTTGGCTCCAATGTTGAGTGCCATGTAGGCACCAAAAATTGCTGCCAACACAATTAGGAAGCCACCATCGGAGAAGCCGAACATTGTGGCACTGGCTAAACCGGCTATCGCAATGAAAACAAACGCAAGGCTGGGGCCAACAATTGGGCGTGAAACATAATTAGACGCAACTTCAATTGCAGAAAGACGGTCGAGGTCACGGTCGAGGGTCTCCAAGTGCCTTGGATCAAACTGATTTTGTGCCATATCTCTCTCCAAGGCCGTGAAGTTCGTCAGCGCCCCACGGGTGTATCTTGTCCGGCTACCGCTGTCGAGAAATCTAAGATCATCTTTTTTAATTCGGGTTCCGAAACTTTTTTGGCTGCCTTCTTCGGGGTGAACCACTTACGCTTACGCTGGCTTTTCTCGGGGTAGTTTTTTGTGACCTTCGATACCTCGCAGGAATACACAAAAGTCGTGACGGGCAGTGCCAGGCCACTCGCCATTTTCTTGCGATAGCGATATTGTCCGAGCGGTTCGCTTTCGATCTGAGCAACAGCCACCCCAGCCTCCTCCCAAGCTTCTTGCTTTGCAGCGGGGGACCCGTGCTTGCCCGGCATTGGCCAGCCCTTCGGAATAATCCAGCGCTTTGTGCCGCGGCTCGTAACCAAAAGGATCTGTAATTTCCCTTTTTTGTGGCGATAGCACAGTGCGCCGACTTGAACCCACTCGGGGCGCTGCACCAACAGCTTAAGGCTCTCTTCAACGATTTTTGGAATAAAATTTTTCATGCGGTGCGGATGCCGCCTCTCTGCCGAAGGTGCTTTTGAGCCTCAATCATGTTTCTAGTGTGGATTAGATCCAATAGCCAGCTCAGGGCCCAATATTGTGATCGGCCCGCTAATTGTAGACGATCTGATGTGTTCTGTGCGCGGCAATAAACTCCCAGTCGTAAGCCACGCCAAGCCCCAGGCCATCAGGCAATTGGACCATGCCGTTTTCGTCAATGCAGCCGAGTTGGTCAGTGTAGCCGCATTCGTACACTGGCGGCACTGCATTTGGGCAGTCAGGCCCCACCAGGGCCACCTCGTAGAAGTTTGAGTTACGACTGCGGGCGATCATATGGCGATGCGCGGGCCCACAGGCATGCACCTCGACATCCACGCCAAAACTCTCGGCCATATTATGAATTTTAAGGCAGCCCGTGATCCCCATGTCATATTCGGGATCAGAGCGCAGGAAGTCAGTGCCGCCCGCAATTAAGAAGTCAGCTTTGGGTTCAACGCCACGCACGTGTTCAGTTTGTAGCAGCGGAGTGCGCAACATTTCGCGTAATTTCTTGTGGGCAAAAGCTGAGACGCCGCTGTCGCGGTAGGGATCTTCAAGCCAAAAGTAATTGGCCTCGTCGCAGGCCTTCCCGACGTAGAGCGTGTCCGCGAAGTTGCGCAACTGACAGGCCGGGTCGAGCATCAGCGTCATCTCATCGCCAACAGCCTTACGCACGTGAAGCACTAACTCTGCCTCCTCTCGGGCATTGCCATCGTGCCAGCCGTGGATTTTAAAGCCGCGATATCCCATTTCCTTGCAGGCTAAGGCGAAGTCACCGTAGGCCTCCTTGCAGTCTAGCCCGCCACTGCGGTCGCCGTGGTAGGTGCTGGCATAGGCGGGGAATTCCCGCCGGTGGCTACCGAGTAGTGTGGCTATCGAGCAACCCAGTGCTTTTCCCTGCCAATCCCAGAGGGCAATATCAATCGGCCCATGCCCCATGTGATCAAACTGGCGAGCCTCACGCTTGAGGTCGTCGTATATACCCTCACGCTCCTCCGCGTCGCGTCCAATAAGCATTGGTGCCAGCATCTGCATTTGCCCGAATACTGAGAGTGATGCCCCCCAGTGCACCACGTAGCTTCCAATGCAGCCATCTCCTGTCTCGACTTCAACCGCGTATTTTTTGATTGGCGTGGACGCGCCGGGTCGGTAGTGAAGCCCGCCGATCGAGCTGCCCCCGGCGGACGGTGCCAGATTTGCGGCCTCGAATTCAAATTCAGTGAGGGTGACGCGCGTAATCTTGGTCATTCCAAAGTTTCCTAATTCAATTGATTGATGAGGGGCAGGCCCTCAGCCAGGCGCGTGATGTTATCCGCGATTGTAGCCTGTCGCCGCGCTATGGTGCCGCTTGTCCATCCCGACATGTGCGGCGTCATAACTATGTTTGGCAGCTCCTCGAAGCGGCGTGTCGCGGGGCGGTGTGGTGTGGAGGTATCCGTCGGATAACTGTACCAAGTATCTATGATTGCGCCGCCAATTGTCTTGTCCGCGAGGGCGTCATATAGCGCGTCTTCATCTACCACGCCGCCACGACCCACGTTCAGGAAGACGCAGTGGCGCTGCATGGCGGTGAAGGCTGAGCCGTCAATCAATGAGACTGTGGAGGGCGTGAGCGGGAGCGTGTTGACGACAATGTCAACCGCGCTCAGCATATTGTTGAGTTCGTCTAGACCGTAAACGGCGGTATAGCGTTCGCCCGTGACAGGGCTTCGATTGGCAACGTGCACCGCCATGCCAAAGGCTGCCGCCCGCTCCGCGACGGCCTGCCCGATGTGGCCATGGCCAATGATCCCAATGCTCTGAGCACCCAGTTCGGTTCGCAGAGCCGTGGGGCCCGCGCCCGCCCAAAAATTCCAGGTGCCCGCTCTCAATTGAGCGTCTGCCGTCGCTAGGGGGACGTGACGGGAGAGGAGGGCAGACATTACATATTCTGCAATCGCATTCTCGTGGCCAAAGGCGTTACACACTCTGCAGGTGGCCGGAAGAGCGTCAAATGCCACCTGGTCGTACCCTGCTGCGGGTAGCTGGAATAGTTGCGCATTTCGAGCTGTGACGGGGGACTTGAAGTGGACACCCACTACAACGTCTGCTGCGTTAAGTGCATCCTGAGCAATTTGATCAACCGCGTCCGGTACGCTGGTGATCTCATGGGGGGTCGCTAACAGGTCAGACAATCCCGGTAGAAAGGTTGTGGCATTTGCACCGTAGAAGACAATTTTCATGGCCTCAATGTCTCGTCAGATTGCTGCGTGTTCACTCACCCATAAGATATTGATCAAACGGATAGGTCGAGAGATTTTCGTATCCGCACTCAGTGATGACGACCTGGTCCTCCAACTTGATCGAGAAATCCTGTCCCACTTCACTCACCAGTACCTCCACGCAGAGCGTCATGCCGGGCTGCAGAATGTAGTCGAATGCCCCGGCGACCTCCTGGTCGGGGTAAGCCACCAACGGCCACTCGTCGCACAGTCCGACGCCGTGCATCAGGCACCCATATTTTTGCGCTTGGTATTTGTCTGCGAGGCGGTGCGACTTCGCCACGAGCTCTGGGATGCTGATGCCGGGCCGCAGTAAGCTCATGTTAGTTATCATGTGCTCGTGGGCGTGCCGCATTGCCTCCACCATGTCGGGGCGAGGGCGCTGATCGCCCACCCACCAAGTCCGGCTCATGTCAGTGCATATGCCATAGCTTCCGATGAGGTCAGTGTCGAAGGCTATGATTTCATTGTTTTGCACAATCCGTCCCCCGCACTCCTGAAACCATGGATTGGTGCGCGGGCCCGAGGTGAGGAGGCGTGTCTCGATCCACTCACCCCCTCGGCGAATGTTTTCCGCGTGCAGCACCGCCCATATGTCGTCTTCTGAAACTCCGCCGCGTGGCACCTCGATCCGGGCAAAGTCCTCCATCTTCTGCATGGCGGTCTCGCAGGCGTGGACCGAGCAGCGCATGGCCCGTATCTCGTCGGGCCCCTTAATTGAGCGGGCCTTCTCGGTCAATTCCTCGCCCTCCATGATCTCCAGACCCTGCACCTCGAGCGCGCGGAGCCCGTGGATCATGATTTTGTCAACGGCGAGGCGGTGATTTTGGCCGGCGTGCTCCTCAAGGAGGATCCTCACCTCATTGGAGAATTGATCCGCGGCCACGTCAATTTTATCGCCGCGATCAAAATAGAAGAGATCAGCCCCGGACCGGACCTCGCGCACTAGGGGATTGAACTGTGACAGGAATGGCGCGTTCTTATAGTCCCACATGACCATATACCCGTCCGCACAGAGCAGGACTGCGCGGAATGGGTTGTGGGTGTTCCACAGCTGCATGTTGGTGCTGTCAGTCGCATAGCGAATATTGAGGGGGTCAAAGAGCAAGAGGCCGGCGTAGCCGCGCGCCTGAATAGCCTGCGTCAGGCGAGCCCAACGAAACCGTCGCATCTCCTGCAAATCAGGCAGGACGAGACCCGCATCGGCCCACTCTGCATAGGCAAGCTGGGTAGGCCCAATTTCAATTCGATCTTGGTCATTGGGGGTATTGTCGCCGGTGACGGCACCGCGACTGGGGTCAATCTTGCGACTGTCTCGAAAGTGATTGTTCATGGCACTCCTCCCACCACCAGCGTGGTGAGAGTTTGTCAATTGAACGCGCCGATTTGCGACGGCGGCACCGGCATAGATGCCGCTTTTGTTGTCTGAGTGCGCGCTGCGCAGTGTGACTGGGTACTAGCCATCGCCTGATCGAAGGCTTCTCATTTGACGGGCTTCGGCAGTTCTATTACTACCCCTTGTAGGAACTCCAGAGCATCATGGTGCGCTCAACGTCACGCGGCCCCTCTCGCCAAAAGGCAGCCGTGACCACCAATTTCTTAGGGATCTCGCTGAATTGCGTGCTCAATGCGCCTGCCCAAATTCATTGCAATTTGCGTGCCAAATGCCACGCAATACTTATGATTGTCGGCCACGACTGCCGGGAGGTTTGTCGTATCGCTCAGCGCCTTGTCGATCCCTGTGAGGCCCGCTCCACCGCCCGTGAGAACGAGCCCATGCTCCTGAATGTCCCCCGCCAGGTCAGGTGGCGTCTGCTCCAGGAGTAGCATCACTGCCTCGCAGATACTGTTTACCAATGGCCGCAGTGCCTCGGCCATGTCTGCCTGCGTGACCTCGATCTCTTCCGGGAGGCCGCTGACGCCGTGGCGGCCGCGCACTTTTGTCTTCCTCCCCACGCCGTCACTGGGGGGTGTGGCGGTCCCGATCTCGAACTTCAGCATTTCACACGTGGCCAGGCCGACGTTGAGGTTATATTTCTTTTTCAGGAATGCCGCTATCGCCGCGTCGAAGTGATCGCCGCCAACTCGGATGGATTGCGCCACGACAATGCCGCCGAGAGACAGCACCGCGACCTCGGTCGTGCCGCCGCCAATGTCTACGATCATGGAGCCCGTCGGCTCTAGGACGGGCATTCCGGCGCCCAGTGCGGCCGCCATCGGCTCCTCAACGAGGCCAACACGGCGGCCACCAGCAGCCTCAATGGATGCCTTGATCGCGCGCTTCTCCACTGGGGTGGCGCCGTATGGCACGCACACGAACACGATCGGCTTCCTGAAGGCAAAATTATTCAGGACTTTTTTGAAGAAGGCAGAAATCATGTCCTGGGCCGCGTCAAAATCCGCAATCACGCCATCGGACAGGGGGCGGATGGCCAATATACTCTCCGGTGTCTTGCCCAGCATGAGTTTGGCGTCATCCCCAACCGCTAGGAGGCGTTTCTGACCGTTTTTCATCTGGTAGGCGATCACCGAGGGCTCATCTAAGACGACGCCATTCTTGTTGTCGACGATGACGATGTTGGCAGTGCCGAGGTCAATGCTAATCTCATAAGCCAAGAATTTGTCCTCACTATTAAATTTCTGGCCTTTTGATCACGCAGGCTAGTGGCCAACTGCGGTGGCTCTGGAACAACGAGGCACTCCAGTCTTCTCTTTATACCGCGCTTACTCCAAAACCCGAAAATCCTCGTGAGTGACGACCCTGAAGCTATCTGACACCTGATCACGGAATGTTTTCCACTCTTTGGGCAGGGTCTCTCGAAAGAACCTCAGGATCGCATCTGCGAACTTCTTTTGTGTGGGGTAGTAGCGATTGTGAGTGACGTATTGGTGCATGACCGCCCATAATCGTTCTATCGGATTTAGGTGCGGGCAATAAGGCGGTAGCTGGATCAGTCGTATGCGGCAGTCTGGTCGTTTGAGGAATTCGCGCACGTCCGGGCCCTTATGGTAAGCCGCATTATCCCAGATGACATAGATGATCCGCGAGAGAGGATTGCGTTCCTCAATCTTGGCCAGAAGCTGGGCGGCACTGACCCCGTCTACGGTGGTTGGTTCGACAAAGGGCGCATCAAAATTCTCAAGGTTGAGCGCGCCATGGATATTAACCCGCCCGCGTCCCGCGGTGGTTGTCACGGTGGGCTTTGATCCTGCCTTGACCCAGCCAAACGCAGGCTTTGTCTGATATTCGGGATGCACCGCATCGGCGAAATACACGGCTTCATCGGCGCCCAACCCGTTCAGCAGCTGCTCGTATAGCGCAATGAATTCGGCTTGTTTCTCTTCAGATGCAACGCGTGGCAGCCCTTTCGGCTTCCGGTATTCATAGCCCAGCCGCGACAGAAGCTTGATGCAGCCCGAGTGGGAATAGTCCACGCCATATTGTGCCGCGATGTACGCCCTGATCTCGACAGTCGATCGACAGAAGCGGTCGTCCAGCCAGGTGCAAAGCTCCGTCTCTTGAGCTGTCGTCATGCGGGACTGACCACCCTTCCAGCCGTCGGTCGAAAGCGCGTCCCAGCCGCCCTCTCGGTAGGTCTTGTACCAGCCCCGAATGGTATCATCGTCCAGATACAGAAACTCCGCGATAGCCTGACAGGACTTACCGTCATCAAGGAGCAGGATTGCATTGGCGCGCCGTGCAACGCCGTGATCTTCGCGCTGGCTACGCACGCAAACCTCAAGTTCACGCCGTTCTGAAGAGGAGAGAAAACCGGGACGGATCATGCGCATATCTGAATCGTTGCCCACTCGAACGTCAACCCTTCAAATCTCGGTTCTTCAATGACTCCCAGTATATCCATGATTTTACAAAAATATTAATTGCAATCAATCAATGTTTTTTCTGGGCTATGACTGTGCCTAAGCACTTTCCCAGACGTTGTGCTCCGCCTTCTCTAGGTATCGCGCCAAAATTGTGGGTGTGCGCCAGCCGCCCGCACGCATTATGGCGACGCTGTCGTGTCCTCTCCGGAGTAATTCCTGCGCGGCGCCGACCCGGAGTGAGTGCGCGCTAAAGTCACTCACGACCCAGGGGTCGTACCCAGCCGCGCGCGCGCTCGACTTGATGATGTTTTTCACGGTGGAGCCAGATAGCGGCCGATTGATAGCCACGCCGCGGTAGATCGAGCAGAAGAGGGGAGCTATCTCGCCGCCGCGGCACTCCAGCCAGGCGCCCAAGAGACTGGCAGAGCGCGGCGACGTGAATGCAATGCGGCCTAGACCAGATTGATCCGTCTTGGATCGGCGCAGGATTACCTCCAGCGTGCCGTCCCGGCGCCAAATCACATCCTCGCTGCGCAGCGCGGTAATTTCTGACCGGCGCGCCAACAAGTCATAGCCGAGCGAGAGAAGGGCCCGATTGCGGAGCCCCCAGGGCGTGTCGGGCTGCACGTGTAGGAGTTTGTGTAGTGCGTCGAGACTGAGACCCCGAGCCTGCTTGGGCCGCGTCGGCCGCGCCCGAGCGATCCGGCGCAGGCACAATCCGACTTCTGGACTATTGGTGGGGTCAGACACTCCCGCCAGCGTGAAGACACGGCGGGCGCTGTAGACGCGCCGCACGACAGTGCCATGACACATGCCACGCTCCGCCTCATGCTCCAAGAAGTCACACACGCTCTCGGGTGACAGGGCATCCCAATTGAGGCCATGTCTCACGCACCAGTCGACTAGCGCGCGCATGTCGGTATAGTACGACTTAATCGTGGCGGGCGCGTATGCACCGTTTAGGCGTGTGATAAAATTCTGCCAATTATTTGATTGGATACCCATGAAACATATTTTGAACTAAATTGGTCCAAAATGCAAGAGCAACATGAAATTTGTGCAAGCCAAATAGTTCTGGCACGTGCAGCCCTTGGATTATCAATTAGGGGGCTGTCTGTGAGCACCGGAATTAGTATGTCGTCACTGAAAAGATATGAGCTAGCCGCTAAGGTTCCCACTGCTACCAAAGGGCATCTTCAACTACTAAAGTCATTCTTCGAGGCCCGCGGAATTGAGTTCGTGGGCGCGCCCGACGACGGCCCCGGGATCCGCATCTGGCGCCGCCCCGACTGAGACTGCCCCTGCCTCCACGCGTCGCACTCAAACGAATTGCGCACGCCTCAGTCGCCCAAACAAGCACAAAACACACGCCGGCGCGCTCAAAATATAAGTGACTGAAATAATTGAAAGAAAAGCGTTCCACGCGCGCGTGGCTGCGTGCTCAAAAAATTTTCAAGAGTTCTAAATTCCCGATAAGGCCACAACCCCCTCACACCCCCTCCACAATCTCGCGCATGGCGGTGAGGAATTGTGCGACTTCGGTTTCGGTGTTGTAGTGGCACATTGAGACGCGCACGGCGGCGTCTAGGCCCAAGGGGGAGAGCACGTTGCCTGAATAATGATCCGCCTTGCGGGTATGGGTGCGGATGCCGCGTTCGCGCAGTTTGGTCACAATATCAGGCGCGGCTTGGCCCTTGACGGTCAGGCAAACCAGACCCTCGCGGGCGGGGTTCTCGAGGCCGCCGATGATGTCGACTTCCGCCATATCCTTGAGGCCTTTGATATTGCCAATGCCGTTGATCATGGCATCGGTGAGGTGTTTTTCATGGGCGTGGATCGCCTCGCCTGCCGCGACAATCCGCGCGCGGGGATCGGTCTGATCTGAAACTTCACCGCCGAGCCAGACAAAATAATCCACCACATCGGAAAAGGTCACATAGGCGCCCGTATCGCGGGTGCCGAATTCCCACGGGTTTCCGGGTGCATCAATCAGATGTTCGTGCTTGATCGCATGCAGCCTGTCGCTGACCCAAGCCACGCCATAGCCATGACGCGAGAAGACCTTATAGGGCGAGATGACATAGCCATCGACATCATAGCTCTCGATATCAAGCCTGCCATGCGCGGCGTGCTGGATGCCATCAACGATAATAATGCAATCAGGCGCGATTTTGCGGATTTCGGCGGCAATGGCGCCCACATCCACCCCCATGCCCGTGACGGGCGAGGTGTGCAGGATGGTGGCCACGCGGGTATCTGGGGTGATTTCGGGGCGATAGGCCTCGGGGCCGACTGTGCCCGTGGTGTCATCATGCGCGACAAGAATATGGGGTTTGCCCGCCACTTCGGCCCAATGGGCGGCGGCACTCCGCGAGGCGGGATGCTCCAACGTGCTGCCCAAAACGCGGCCTGTGCCGGTGCCCACAATCGCGGTTCGGATCAAGCGAAACAGCAATTCTGTGCCGCTTTCGCCGACGAAAAACTGCCCCTTCGGTGCGTTGAAAAACAACCGCATATCGGCCTTTGCTTTGTCAATCAGCGCCACAAGGGCATGGGCGGCAGGGTTGTCACGACCTTGATTGTCGGGGATGGCGGCGAATTTGGCCGAGGTCTCGACCACAGAATTCAACGTCAATGCACCGCCTGCATTCTCGAAAAACACCCGGGGCCCTTCAAAGGGGCAGGTGTCCACATGGGCGAAGCGACCGCGAATTTCATCCAACAAACCCGATTTTTCACTCAGCATTTGACCATTTCTTTCTAGACAGTAAGGTTGCGCCTCTTAGGGCAGAGGGCGATAAAACGTCCCAAATCAGCGCGCCCATAGGAGTGAGGAAATCGCAAATGAGCAACCCCCTTTTTGACGCTTTATTGGCCCCTCATCAGGGCAAGGAGAGCAGCTTTCTCATTTTGCCGGACGGGTCAGAAGTCACACATAGCGCATTCCTTGGTTTGGCCAACCAAATGGCGCATGCTTTGCGCGCCGCCGATGTGGGGGTGGGGGATCGGGTTGCGGTGCATGTTGAGAAAACCGCGCCTGCCTTGGCGCTTTATGCGGCATGTATCACGGCGGGTGCTGTGTTTTTGCCATTGAACACCGCCTACACGCCCGCAGAACTATCCTATTTCATCACTGATGCGGATGCGGCGCTGGTGGTCTGTGACCCGTCTGAACTGGCCGCCTTGACCCCAATTGCCGAAACCTGCAAGGCGGCAATCCTGACCTTGGACGCCTCAGGGCAGGGCAGTTTGGCCCGTGCCGCGGCGCAACACCCCACGGAATTTACGCCCGTGCCGCGCGGCCAGAATGATCTTGCAGCGCTTCTTTACACCTCGGGGACAACAGGCCGCTCCAAGGGGGCGATGTTGACCCATGAGAACCTGCTGTCAAACGCGCGCGCCTTGGCCGAGGAGTGGCGCTTTACAAGCGATGATGTGCTGCTGCACGCTTTGCCGATTTTCCATTCTCATGGGCTTTTTGTGGCGTGCAATGTCAGCTTATTGGCGGGCAATGCGATGATCTTTTTGCCAAAATTTGACCAAGAGGCAATTTTGCAGCTTCTGCCGCGCGCCACCACGATGATGGGGGTGCCGACCTTTTACACGCGACTGTTGGAGGATGCGCGCTTTACCCGTGACTTAGTCGCGCATATGCGGCTGTTTGTGTCTGGCTCTGCGCCGCTTTTGGCGGAAACCCATCTGGCTTTTGAGGGGCGCACAGGTCACCGCATTCTTGAAAGATACGGGATGACTGAGACGAATATGAACACCTCAAACCCCTATACGGGGGACCGGCGCGCAGGAACGGTGGGCTTCCCCCTAAAGGGGGTGGAGGTGCGTGTCTGTGATCCGGAGACGCACGTAGAATTACCCACGGGTGAGATCGGGATGCTTCATGTGCGCGGGCCAAATGTATTTTGTGGCTATTGGAATATGCCTGAAAAAACCCGTGAAGAACTGCTTGAAGATGGGTTTTTCATCACGGGCGATTTGGCCAAGATTGACGCGGATGGCTATGTCAGCATTGTGGGGCGGGGTAAGGATCTGATCATCTCAGGCGGGTTTAACATTTACCCAAAAGAGATCGAGATGTTCCTCGATGCGCAGTCAGGGGTTAAGGAAAGCGCTGTCATCGGGGCGCCGCACCCTGATTTTGGGGAAAGCGTGGTCGCGGTCTTGGTGCCTGAGGCAGAAGGCAGTATTGATTTGGATGCCATCCTTGCCTTGGCCAAGGCCGAACTTGCAGGCTTCAAGCGCCCCCGTCATTTCGCGATTGTCGATGCCTTGCCACGCAATACAATGGGCAAGGTGCAAAAGGCCGAGATGCGCAAAACCTATGCAGATGTGTTTCAGGCTTAGACAGGTGGGGTCGGGCGGCGTTCCAAATCTGCGCGCCGCTCGCGTGCAAAGACATACAGACCTGATCCCACGATAATCGCGATACCCAACCATGTCAGGCTGTCTGGGAAATCTTGGAACAAGATATATCCCACTGCGACAGATCCCGCGATTTCGAGATATTGCAGCGGCGCGATTGTGGCTGTGGGGGCCAGTTTCAATGCAACTGACAGCAACAGATGAGAAATCGTTGCCATGATCCCCACGGCCAATAAGGTCATCATCGCAAATTCATTGGGCCAAACAGGGTCGAGCCAAGGGTTGCCCGTGCCGTCAAACCCAATGATCAGGGGCAGGATCAGCACGGATGCCCCCAAGGCCGTATAGGCCTGAAGCGTGATTGGATGTTGGCGATCTGACATCGTGCGTGTGAGGATCATATAGGCGGCAAAGGTCACAGCCGTGCCAAGCGGGAATAACGCCACAAACCCCAATTCCTGAAAGCTTGGTTGGATCACAAAAAGCGCACCGATAAACCCTATGATACAGGCGATGATACGGCGCGGGCCAACCTGCTCGCCCAGCAAAAGACCGCCCATCAGGGTCAAGATAAACGGCTCAACAAAGAAGATGGCCATAGCATTTGCAATCGGCATGTATCGAATGGCCGAAAAAAAGCAAAATGTTGCCAGAAGCAGCATCAAGCCGCGCATCAGATGGCCGATAACATCGCGCGCTGTGGGGCGCATGGCGACCCCCATCATGATCGCCAAGGGGATCAAGATCACAACTTGAACCCCGAAGCGCGCCGCAACAATTTGCAGCACAGGCACTTCATTTGGGGTCAGCTTGGCCATCCCGTCCATGATTGGGGCTGTGATGCAAAAGCCGATCATAAAAAGAATACCCAAAACGGGCTTATCTGCGGTGCTGCGCATGCTGTGATCCATCGTCAGGTGCCCCACCTAACAGGGGCGCATGGCCCATCACTGGCACGATCATGCGGTTTTTGGAATGATAATTTGCGGGGCGCGGGTTTAGGCCATGACCTCGTTGCGATCATCATCGCGCAAGGGGGCTTGGCGGGGGGCAGGTGTTGCAAAGACGATCAACCCCATCACATCTTCTCCACGATCTTGGCGAATAGGGGCTTCGGTGATCTGCGGCGGGGCAAAGCCCGCTTGTGCCAGAAGATCGGTGATATAGCCCTGTGAATGGGTGAAGCGGCGCGATGCCATCAGACGCAGGGGCGCATCCCCAGCCTCAACCGTGAAACAAAGCCGCCCTTCTGGCAAAAGCGCATCGGCGCACCAGCCAATCACCTGTTCCAAAGCGCCGATATAATTGAACACATCCGCCGCAACGATCAGATCATAACTTGGGCCGATCAGAGCCAGTTCCGTGATGTCGCATTTTTCCAGCCTGTCGTAACAGCCCTTTTCTTGCGCCTCTGACAACATGGCGGCAGAGAGGTCATACCCAACAAGCTGCGCTGCAAGGGGCCGCAACAGAACCCCCATCAGACCTGTGCCGCATCCCAAATCCAGTGCAGCATCGGCGTGGCGCAGGCCTGCGCGTGCCAATCCTTCGGCAATCAATTCTGGGGCGCGATATCCAAGCCCCTCGCGCAGGGATTTCTCAAAGCGCGGCGCATATTGATCGAATAATGTTTCGACAAAGGCAGCGGGCATGCGGTCGGTAATGGGGTCAACCCGCGCCACAAGATCACATTTCATCGCCGCGCCAAAAGGATCACTTGGGTCAAGGGCCATGGCCTTGCGCCAAGCTGCAAGGGCCAAATCCGCTTCGCCCGTGGCCTCGTAATATTCCCCTAAACGATACCATCCAGCCGCCCAATCAGGCGAGAGTTCAAGCGCGGATTTCAACGCCTCAACCGCGCCTGCCGCATCGCCTAAATGGGCCAGTGTCTCGGCAAATGAGGCACGCCGATCTGCCGCTGCATCGCCAGAGGAAAAGGTCTTAAACCCCATGATCGTATCACTGTAGATAGCAGCCCTGCGCCAATGCCGCGCCTGTAGCCATGATGCTGCGGCCAAGTCCCCGCATCACTTCGCCATCTAGGCCTGCGCGCCTTTACAGTCAAGGGAAATGGCGCGCCTGCCAAGATCCGCTATGGCGTGGGTTTTGGCCCATCATAGCTATACAGAAACCGTGGTGGGATCGGCCCCTTATTGCGACCGCCTTGTTGGGTTTGTTCCCATGCGTGGGCAAGGATCCCCACGGATCGTGACAGGCAGAACAACCCTCGCGCCAACGGGGGGGCGCAGCCAAGCTCCGCAAATATGACGGCAGTGGCCCCGTCAATATTCATCGGCAAGGGGCGCGGACGGCTCTGGCCCAAATATTGCTCAACAGCATGACCAATATCGGCAAAGCGGCCCGTGATGCTGCCTTTGGCTGCCATGTCGCGGACAAGTGCCATCAAGCGCGGCGCGCGCGGATCGCCATCTTTGTGAAAGCGATGCCCAAACCCGGGCACGAATTTACCATTGCTGGCCTGCCAGTCTGCAATCGCGTCTGCGGTGGCCGCAGTCAAACCCGCGCCTTGTGCCATGCGGGCATCAATGTCGTAGTAGAGTTCAAGCGCCTGTTGCCCCGCCCCCCCATGCACATCGCCCAACATATTCACCGCAGTTGCCATTGCATTGTTGAGGGGCAAGCCACAGGTGACGGCCATCCGCGCCGCCGCAATCGAAGGGGCCTGTGGCCCATGATCCACTGCCGCAACAAGGGCCGCCTCTAACAGTGCCGCCTCATCCGCGTTGGGCAAACGCCCCGCAACCATTAACCAGATCATTGCGGGAAAGCTGACAGTGCCGATCAACTCCTCAATCGGCAGACCGCGAAACCGGATTACGCCCGGCTCCATCTCGATGATTGAACTGCGCCACCAATCGCGAACTTCGTCTGCATCCGTGCTCATATCTCGCCCCTTTCGCGCATTGTGCTGATTTCGTCCACGCCATAGCCAAGCGCGTGCAGGATCGCGTCAGCATCCTCTCCCAAGGCAGGGGGTGGTGTCGTGACTGACAGCGCCGCGCCGTCAATTTTCACGCCCGTGCGCAGAACCGATACAGGGCGCGCTACGCCTGCCACAGCATCGAATGTGGCAATCAGGTCGCGCCCCCGGATCACGGGGTGATCCAAAATAGCGGGCAGGTCAAAAACCTCGCCTGCGGGCACGCCCAATTTGTTCAAGTCTTCGGCCCAATCAGCGGCGGGTTTGGCGGCCAAGGCCGCATCAATTTCCGCCTTTAGGGCCGCGCGGTTGCGCTTGCGCAATTCGCGGGTGGCATATTCAGGGCGCGCCAACAAATCCGCACGCCCAATATGCTGAGCAAGGATCATCCATTGCTCGTCCTTATTGGCGGCGATGTTTAAGGGGCCATCTTTGGCGCGAAACGTGCCCGATGGCGCGGATGTCAGATTTTCATTGCCGTTCGCCGTTGGGCGCTGATCTGCGACCAAGTAATTCGAAACAGCCCATCCCATTGTCGCAATCAGGCTTTCTAACATTGAGATATCAATATAGGCCCCACGCTTGGGTGCGTTGAGGGCGGCGGAAATCGCCATGGCGGCGGTCAGTCCCCCCACCGTATCCGCCACGGGAAACCCCACCCGCAAAGGCGCGCTATCGGTGTCGCCCGTAATCGCCATGACGCCCGATGCCCCTTGGACGATCTGATCATAGGCGGGCCTGTCTGACCAATCCCCCGTTTGACCAAAGCCCGAAATGGCGCAGTAAATGAGGCGCGGGTTGATATCGCGCAACGCCTCATAGCCCACGCCAAGCCTGTCCATCACGCCGGGGCGATAATTCTCCACCAAAACATCGGCGCTTGCCACCAGACGGCGCAAGACCTCTTTGCCGCCTTCAGATTTAAGGTTGGCTGTAACCGATTTTTTCCCTGCATTTTGAGCAAGAAACGAAACCCCCATCCCGATCTTGTTGAGCTCAGGGTCAGCCCCCAATTGGCGGGCCAAATCCCCCGTTTTTGGCACCTCAACTTTAATCACCTCAGCGCCAAGATGCGCCAGTTGATGACAGCAAAACGGCCCTGCAAGCACATTGGTTAAATCCAATACGCGAATTCCGTGAAGCGGGGTTTGTCGATCCACTTAGGTTTGCCTTTTGCTGTGTTCTATCTAGTAGAACAAAATTGCTAATAATAGAACAGGCTGATAGGATTTTGGGGATGAGTCAAGAATATAAGGGCAAAAGGCATGGCAGAGTCGAAAGGTGTGGATGCGGTCGAACGCGCGTTGTTGATCCTAGAATGCTTTACGGCGGACCAGCCCGATCTTAGCCTCGCTGATCTAGCCCGTGCCACGGGCCTCTACAAAAGCACCATTCTGCGCTTGGCTGTGTCGCTTGAAAAATTTGGCCTGCTGCAGCGCGCGGCAGACGGGCGGTTTCGGCTTGGCGCAGGCGCATTGCGTCTTGGTTCGGCCTATCGGCACGGGTTCGATCTGGCGCATGTCTTGCGCCCAGAATTGCGCGCTTTGTCGGATGCAACGGGCGAGACAGCCTCGTTTTATGTGCGTGATGGCGAAAGCCGCCTCTGCCTTTATCGCAGCGAGCCCGCGCGTGCGATCCGCCATTCGGTCACCGAAGGGGCGACCATGCCATTAACCTATGGGGCCAGTGGTAAAATCTTGCGCGCCTATTCGGGCCAAGCGGCCAAGGCGGACGCACAAATTTTGCAAGATGGATATGCGATTTCACGCGGTGAGCGTGATCCCGATGTGGCGGCCATATCTGTGCCCCTTTCTGCCCCTGATGGAAGCTTAGTTGGTGCTTTGGCCCTCTCAGGGCCTATCTCGCGATTTGAGGACGCGCATACGGCCCGTTTTGTGAAGGCGCTGAGGCAAAGCCAAACCCGCCTTGCAGGGCAGCTTGCACTTGGGTCGTGATATTGGGGGATGTGGCAGCCCGTAGGGGAATCGAACCCCTCTTTCCAGGTTGAAAACCTGGCGTCCTAACCGATAGACGAACGGGCCACGCTTGGTGTGGGCGGTTATTAGGAAATGCACGGCGGGGGCGCAAGAGGATTCTGCATCACGATGCGCGAATTTTTTGCGGCTGCAAACTGGCCCTATTGGGGCTTAGCTCGGCGCGCCCTCCGCCCATGCGGCATCCTCAAGGCGCAGTTGCACTTTGGTGCGGCCCTGCCAATGGTTTAATTCAAGACGCCCCGCCAAATGCATTTTCCGCCCCGATCGCTGCGCCTCTTGCAAGGCGGGGCCAAGCGGGCCGTCCATCGCGCCAAAGGCGATGCCCTCCATGGCAACGGGCCCGCCATCGGTGGCGGTGAATTTCAGATGCGCCTCGCCCACAGGTTTCGTGAAACTAATCCTTAGGCTTGGCAGCGCAAAACGCGGGGCAGGGGCAGAAGCGCCGAATGGCCCTGCCTGCTCCAACATCTCGAGCAAGTCAGGTGTAGCACCTGAGGGCAGGATCACGGCATCAACCCTCAAATCCTGATATGTGCTCTCGCCCGCGCCTTGGCGGGCCAACAGATCAGATAGGCGCGCCATTGCAGGCTCGAGTTGCGCACGATGAAGGCTTAGACCTGCGGCCATCTTATGCCCGCCGCCCTTTTCAATCAGCCCTTCTGCGGCAAGCTTTTGGATTGCAGCCCCCAGATCAACACCTGCAACCGAACGCCCCGACCCTTTGCCCGCATCCCCGTCAAAACCGATGACGATAGAGGGGCGGTTTGCTGTCTCCTTCAGGCGGCTTGCAACAATGCCCACCACGCCTGCGTGCCACCCATCGCCTGCGGCCCACACAAGCGGGGCATCCAGACCACGCGCTTCGGCTTGGGCAAGGGCAGCCTCCCGCACAGCGGCTTCAATCTCGCGGCGGTCGGTGTTCAGGCTTTCGAGGCGGGTTGCCATCGCTTGGGCCTTCTGCGGATCGGTTTCGCATAACAGCCTCGCGCCGAGATCTGCCTCACCGATGCGCCCGCCCGCATTGACCCGTGGCCCAAGGACAAAGCCCAAATGATAGGCGTTTGGCGCGCGATCAAGGCGCGCCACATCGCACAGCGCCACAAGCCCCGCCCGCGCGCGCCGCGCCATAACCGTCAGACCTTGTCGCACAAAGGCACGGTTCACCCCCACGAGGGGCGCCACATCCGCTACAGTGGCAAGCGCCACAAGATCCAGCATCGCCATAAGGTCGGGGCCGGTTGTGGCATGATCCTCGCGCAGGCGGCGGTTCATCTCGACCAACACCAAGAAGACCACCGCAGCGGCGCAGAGATGGCCTAAGTCGCCTGTCTCGTCTTGGCGGTTTGGGTTCACCACGGCCACGCAGGTTGGTAAATCTGCACCGCCCAAATGGTGATCGAGAACAACAACATCGCAGCCCGCTGCCGCAATCGGTTCATGGGACAATGTCCCACAATCCACACAGATGATCAGATCATGTGTCGCGCCCAACTCCTGCATTGCGGGGATGTTCGGGCCATAGCCTTCGTCAATTCTATCAGGCACATAGAGGGTCGCACTGTGGCCCATTTGGCGCAGCCAATCGACCAATAGCGCAGCCGAACTGCCGCCATCGACATCATAATCTGCGAAAATTGCAATTTTTTGGCGCGCGGTCAGGGCATCCAAGATGCGCGCGGCGGCCTTGTCCATATCGCGCAAATTGCGCGGGTCAGGCAGGAGGTCGCGCAAAGCAGGGGTTAAAAACGCCTTTGCATGTTCCGGCAAAACGCCCCGCTGTGCCAACAAGATCGCTACCGCCTCGGGCAGGTCTGCCTCGCGTTTGATGGCGGCGGCGTGGCGCATCACCTCAGAGGCGGGCGCGATCCATCGTTTTTGGCCGAGTGACAGGCCGACATCAAGGCAGAGGGGGTGTGCGAGATCATCATTCATCACAGGCTTTTCAGGATTTCGTCACAAGATTGCGCGCGGACAAATTCGCCATGCAAATGCGCAACCGCGATCTGGTGGCTGGTTTCAGGGTCAATCGCCATGCTTGCGTCAGACCACGACATATCCCCATTGCGCGCGAAGGTCGCACAGGCATCATGTGCAAGGATAACATCGAAACCCAAATTGGCAGCCATGCGGGCGCTGGTTGAGACGCAATGAGGCGTGGTTAGCCCTGCAATAACAACCGCCTTTATGCTTTGATCGCGAAGATATGCCTCAAGTCCCGTGCCGATAAATGCGGAATTCACGGATTTCTCAAACACAGGCTCATCGCCTTTGGGGGCAAGCGCATCCATAAAGGCAAAGCCTGCACTGCCTTTGGCAAGGGGGCTGCCCGCCTGCGTAGAGGCGTGGCGCACATGCACGACAGGCGCATGGCCCGCGCGCCATGCTGCAAGCAGCCCTGCGGCGTTTGTTTCTGCATCCTTATTGTTGCGCTGCCCCCATATTGGGGCTTCGAAGCCTTTTTGAAAATCAATCAGGATCAGTCCCTGCGTCATTCAACGCTCCGTTGGGTCGGGTGGCGATAGCTCATTCGGCGGATCGACCCTGTTTTCGAACGCATCAAGATTGTTTCGGTGGTCAGCCATCCAGGTTCGCGCTTGATCCCCGACAGGATTGAGCCCGAGGTCACGCCTGTTGCCGCGAAGATCACATCTTCGGTCACCATTTCATCGCGTGTGTAGACGCGGTCAAAATCGCTGATGCCTGCCTTAGTGGCGCGGGCGCGTTCATCGTCATTGCGGAACACCAAGCGGCCCCACATCTGACCACCCATGCATTTCAGGGCCGCTGCGGCCAACACCCCTTCGGGTGCGCCGCCTTGGCCCATATACATATCGATCCCTGTCAGATTGGCCTCTGCCGTATGGATCACCCCCGCGACATCACCATCCGTAATCAAACGAATTGAGGCGCCTGTGCCGCGAATTTCTGCAATCATCGCCTCATGGCGGGGGCGTTCGAGAACACAAACTGTAATGTCATTTGGGCTGCATCCGCGTGCTTTGGCCAAGGCCATGACACGTTCTGCAGGGGTCATATCCAAATTAAGGACGCCCTCAGGATAGCCCGGCCCAATGGCAAGCTTATCCATATAAGTGTCGGGGGCGTGCAACATGGAGCCACGTGGCCCCATCGCAATCACTGTCAGGGCGTTAGGCATATCCTTTGCGGTCAGGGTTGTCCCTTCTAGGGGATCAAGCGCAATATCAACTGCGGGGCCAGTTCCTGTGCCGACCTCTTCGCCGATATACAGCATGGGGGCCTCGTCCCGTTCGCCCTCACCGATGACAACCACACCTTGGATATCAAGCAGGTTCAACTGCTCGCGCATGGCGTTTACCGCGGCTTGGTCGGCGGCCTTTTCATCGCCGCGGCCAATAAGATCTGCCGAGGCAATCGCCGCCGCTTCAGAAACACGGGCCAAGCCCAAAGAGAGCATACGATCATTGAAATCGGATTTTTGCGACATGGGCGGTATGGCCTTTCTTTCAGACGTCTTCGATGCGCAGGGCGACAGGGGGGCTCATCAGCACACCCGTCTGCGGCAGGGCGGCAAGCGCCTCTTGCAACGCGGGCTGTGCGGCTTTGTGGGTCACAATCAAAACAGGCGCGGCCTCGTCTGGGTGATCATATTGGCGCATCCGATCAATAGAAATGCCATTATCGCCCAAAACTGTGGCAATTTTTGCCAAAGCGCCTGGTTTGTCGGTCAAGGTCATGCGGATATAGTAGCAGGCCGCCGAAGCTGCTGATGCAGGTGGGGCTGCCTTGAGGGTTTTTGCAGGTTGGCCAAAGGTCGCAACCCGTATGCCGCGCGCAATGTCGCAAATATCAGACAGCACCGCGCTGGCGGTTGGGCCTTCGCCTGCACCCGCGCCGCGCAGCACGATTTGACCAACATGGTCGCCTTCGACCACCACCATATTCGTTCCGCCCTCAAGCTGCCCCAAGGGGGAGGAGGCGGGAACAAGGCAAGGGCTCATGCGCTGCTCTAGGCCACGGCCCGTCATCCGCGCCACGCCCAAAAGTTTGATCTTGAACCCCAGATCAGCCGCGCGCTTGATATCTTCGATGGTGACAGCGCCGATCCCCTCAAGGCGCATGCCGTCAAAATCAACCTTTGTGCCAAAGGCGATAGAGGACAGAAGCGCCAATTTATGACCCGCATCAATGCCGCCCACATCAAGCTGTGGATCCGCCTCCAAATAGCCAAGACCATCGGCTTCGGCAAAGGCCTCCTCATAGGTGAGGCCTGCATTTTCCATCCGCGTGAGGATGTAGTTGCAGGTTCCGTTCATCACGCCCATCACGCGGGTGATCTGGTTGCCTGCCAAACCTTCGGTCAAGGATTTGATAATTGGGATGCCACCCGCCACTGCAGCCTCAAAGCGCAGGACAAGGTTCTTATCCTCTGCCGCTTCGGCCAATTCTTGCCCATGCAAGGCCAAAAGCGCCTTATTGGCCGTAACAACATCTTTGCCTGCGGCAATCGCGGCCTCGGTCGCGGCCTTGGCAGGGCCATCCGAGCCGCCCATCAGTTCAACAAAGACATCCACATCCTCGCGCTTGGCCAGTGCCACGGGATCATCCTCCCATGCGTATTTCGCCAGATTCACGCCGCGATCTTTGTCACGGCTGCGGGCGCTTACGGCGGAAATGGTGACCTTGCGCCCTGTGCGGGCTTCAATGAGCGCGCCATTGTTCTGAATCATCTTGATGACACCTGTGCCAACGGTGCCAAGACCTGCGATTGCAAGACGCAAAGGGCGTTCCATGATCCCGAACCTCCAAATACTTATGCGCAAGGCGCACATTCTTAAGTTGAACCCCTGTTAGCCCCTTCCAATGCGAGGTGCAACGCAGGCAGGGCAACTATTCCACACGGATTTAATTGAGTGGCGCGTTGGCCAAGGCAGCGGCGCGGCGGCGCATGTCTTCTGCGCGCTCGGACAATTCCCCAACAGTGGCCTCAGCGGTGCTTGGTGTCTCGGCGCGGGTCGGGTCACGCACCCCCTCAACTTCAAGCGCGCCAAGCGGCAAAAGCGCGGGGTAACTTGCGGCGCGCAGATCTTGGCGCGCGGTGTTCTGTGCGCTGCAAGCAGACAGCGCGAGAGGCAAGACCAGCAAAAGGGGCGTGATATATCGCATGATCTTGCGATAGCGCGCCAATCGGCTTGGGTCTAGCCTTGTTTGCGTGCTCAGGCCTTTGCCATTTGGCAAATTGGCGGTTTTTGTGGTTAGAGTGACGCGGGGAACACGAAAGCACCGATAAACTGGTCTTAGGCTTGGTGCGATTAGAAAAGGGACATTGCGCCATGGAAGACACAGCCTTGCACCCAACCGCGATCCACGAGAATCCTTATCGCGGGGCGGGTCTGCCTGATTTGCAGTGCTTTCCCAGTCAGGATGCAAGCCCCGTTCAGGCCCTATTGGAACAGTGCCCCGCTTATGCGCCCACGCCCCTTTTGGTGCGCGATGATTTGGCCAAAGCGGCAGGCACAGCCGCGTTTTTCGTTAAAGATGAGCGCGCGCGTATGGGGCTTGGAAGCTTCAAAGCCTTGGGCGCGGCCTATGTCATCGCCCGCGCTGCGCGCGCAGCCATGGAAAATGGGGCCACTGACTACAGCACGGCCCTGACAGGCCGCGCGTTTATCGCCGCAAGTGCGGGCAATCATGGTCTGTCTGTTGCGGCAGGCGCGCGGGTCTTTGGCGCGCGTGCCATAATCTATCTGTCTGACACTGTCCCTGAGGCTTTTGCCAATCGTCTGCGCGCGCAAGGGGCGGAGCCGCGCCGTGCAGGGGCAACCTATGAGGAAAGCATGAAGGCCGCCGAGGCTGCAGCCGCGGCGGGGGAAGGCACGCTTTTGCCCGATAGCACATGGGCGGGTGAGATGACCCAAGGCTATCTCGTGATGGAGGGGTATTTGCAAATCGGGGCGGAAATGGCCGAAGCACTGGACAGCCCCCCAACCCATATTTTCTTGCAAGCAGGTGTGGGTGGCATGGCAGGGGCCTTGGCCGCCCATGCGCGCGCCACATGGGGGCAGACCCCGCAGATTATCGTGGTCGAGCCTGACGCAGCCCCCGCCCTGCAAGATGCGATTGCCGCGGGTCATGTGGTCGACAGCCACGGCCCTGTCTCAATCATGGGACGGCTTGATTGCAAAACCGCCTCGCTTGTGGCGCTTGCGGGGCTGGCGCGCGATGCGGATCAATTTTTGACGATCTCAGATGGTCAAGCGGCCTCGGGCGTCGCGCGCTTGACCGAGGCGGGGCTTGCCTCCACGCCATCGGGCGCCGCGGGCGTGATTGCTGCGGCCTATCTTGGCTATGACTTCCCACCCGATGCGCGGGTTCTTTGTGTGTTGAGCGAAGGGCCAGAGGATGTCTGACCTGTTCCCGCCCTCTGAATATCACCGCCGTCATAGCGCGATTCAGGCCCGCCTACAGGCCGCAGGCCTAGATGCCATTTTGCTGACCCAAGCCGCGGATATTTTCTATGTTACGGGTTTTCTCACCCGCTTTTGGGAAAGTCCCGCCCGGCCTTGGTTTGTGGTGATCCCCGCCACAGGCACCCCAATCGCCGTGATCCCCGAGATTGGGGCCTATCTTATGGGGCAATCGGTGATCTCCGATATCCGCACATGGCCCGCGCCGCGCCCCGAAGATGATGGGGTCAGCTTGTTGGCTGAGGCCTTATGTGACGTCACATCCAAAGACGGAAAGATTGGTGTGGCCATGGGCCTAGAGACGCAGCTGCGGATGCCTTTGGGGGATTTCTTTGCGCTGCAAACCCGTCTCGCCCCCCGCAGTTTTGTGGATGCGACAGATATCATGCACCGCACCCGCGAGATAAAATCAGCGCTTGAGATTGAAAAATTGCGCGCCGCCTGCGCCATTGGTAATCGTGCCTTTGCCCGCGTTGATGAAATTGCCCGTGTTGGCACGCCCTTAGACGCGGTGTTTCGGGCCTTTCAAATCCTGCTGCTCGAGGAGGGGGCCGACTGGGTGTCCTATGTCGCAGGGGGCGCGGGCGAGGGGAGCTATGGTGATGTGATCTCACCTGCCGCGCCGACACCCCTGCACAGTGGCGATATTTTGATGCTTGATACAGGCGCGGTGAAAGACGGCTATTTTTGTGACTTTGATCGCAATTTTGCCATCGGCACCCCAAGCCCTGAGGCGGCCCGCGGGCATCAGATTTTACAAGATGCGATCCATGCGGTGATGGAGGGGGTTGCGCCGAATATACGCGCCTCAGACCTGCACGCGATGCTATGCCGCGAAATTACGGCGCACGGCGGCACGCCTTGTGGTGGTCGCTTAGGGCACGGGTTGGGCGTGACGCTGACTGAATGGCCATCCCTGACACCGCACGATCAGACAATGCTGCCTGCGGGTATGGTTCTCACGCTTGAGCCATCTGTTGATCTAGGGCAGGGGCGGATACTGGTCGCCGAAGAAAATATTGTCCTGACAGAAAACGGGGCGGAGTTTTTAACAAACCCCGCCCCGCGTGATATTATAATTTTATAGGCGCTGTCAGATGCTTGGGTAGATGGGGAAGCGCTGGCAGAGTGCCTTTACCTCTGCGGCAACTTTTGCCTCTACGGCGCCATTGCCGTCCTCACCATTCGCGGCCAAGCCATCGACCACTTCAACGATCCAATCTGCAACTTGGCGGAATTCGGTCTCGGTAAAGCCACGGGTTGTGGCCGCAGGTGTTCCCAAACGCACGCCTGAGGTGATCATCGGCTTTTCGGTGTCAAACGGGATGCCGTTTTTGTTGCAGGTGATGTTGGCACGGCCAAGCGCCTTTTCAGTGGCGTTGCCTTTTACGCCTTTGGGGCGCAGGTCAACCAACATCAAATGCGTATCTGTGCCGCCTGTGACGATATCCAAGCCGCCCTTCATCAGCTGATCCGCCAGCGCCTTGGCATTGGCAATCACTTGGGTCTGGTAGGCTTTGAATTCAGGGCGCAGCGCCTCACCAAAGGCCACGGCCTTGGCGGCGATCACATGCATCAACGGCCCGCCTTGGATGCCAGGGAAGATGGCAGAATTGACCTTCTTGGCGATATCTTCGTCATTTGTCAGGATCATCCCACCGCGTGGCCCGCGCAGGGTTTTATGCGTGGTGGTGGTTGCAACATGCGCATGCGGGAAAGGCGAGGGGTAATGACCCGATGCCACAAGTCCCGCGAAATGCGCCATGTCGACCAAAAGATAGGCCCCGACACTGTCAGCAATCTCACGCATTTTTGCAAAATCAATGACACGCGGAATGGCCGAGCCGCCCGCAATCAGCATTTTGGGCTTATGTTCAGCCGCAAGTTCGGCAATCGCGTCATAGTCGATTTCCATGTCCTGCTTGCGCACACCGTATTGGATGGCGTTAAACCACTTGCCCGATTGGTTGGGCTTGGCGCCATGGGTCAGGTGGCCGCCTGCATCAAGGCTCATACCCAAGATGGTATCGCCAGGCGTCAAAAGAGCTGTGAAAACCCCTTGGTTCGCTTGGCTGCCTGAATTGGGCTGCACATTGGCATGCGCACAGTCAAACAATTTGCAGGCCCGCTCAATCGCAAGGTTTTCTGCGATATCGACATAATCGCAGCCGCCATAATACCGCCGACCAGGATAACCTTCGGCATATTTATTGGTCATCACCGAGCCTTGCGCAGCCATCACAGCAGCCGAGACGATGTTTTCGGAGGCGATCAATTCGATCTCTTCGCTTTGACGACCGAACTCTTTGGTAATCGCGCCAAAGATTTCAGGGTCACGGGTGCTGAGGGCTTCGGTGAAAAATCCATCGTCACGGTGGGGCGCAGTCATAGTGAGGGCTCCTTACATCGGGGGCGCGTTTTGTTGGGTGACGCGCGGGCGCTGTCTATCGCATGGGGTTTAGGGCAGAACAGCCCTTTGGAAAAGGGCGAAAGCGGCAATTCGACAGAGAGTCGCGCCCTGCCGCCCTGCAAGGCGGGCAAATTTGCACTGTTTTGCGGGGTCTTGTGTTTCGGCATGGCAGGGAACAGGATGGCATCACCCCTGTCTCGCAAAGGTCGCGCAGATGAGCAAAGATTTGAAAATAGCCTTTTTGGCCTCGCGGGCGCGGATGGCGCAGGCCGCCCTTGCGGAATTGAGCGCGGCTTATGGCCAATCAACGCCTCAGGAGGCCGATATCATCGTGGCGCTTGGCGGGGATGGCTTTATGCTGTCGACCTTGCACGAAACCCAACCGCTCAATCGTCCGGTCTATGGAATGAACCGTGGCACGGTCGGCTTTTTGATGAATGAATATTCTGCCGATGGTTTGATGGCCCGCCTCACTGCGGCGGAGGAGGCGCAGATCAACCCGTTGCGGATGAAGGCGCGGCGCGCGACAGGCGAAACAATCGAGGCTTTGGCGATCAATGAGGTCAGTTTGCTGCGCGCAGGCCCCCAAGCCGCCAAGCTGCGCATCCATGTTGATGGAAAGCTGCGCATGCAAGAACTGGTCTGCGATGGCGCGCTGTTATGCACGCCTGCAGGCTCGACCGCCTATAACTATTCCGCGCATGGCCCGATTTTGCCCATTGGTGCAGATGTTTTGGCGATGACCGCCGTGGCGGCCTTTCGTCCGCGCAGGTGGCGGGGGGCGCTGCTCAATAAATCATCCAATGTGATTTTCGAAGTGGTCGATCCTGACCACCGCCCTGTGATGGCAGATGCCGACAGCGTTTCGGTGAACAACGTCACCCATGTAGAGATATCCAGCGCGCAAGACGTGACCCATCGTATCCTGTTCGATCCAGGCCATGGTTTGGAAGAGCGGCTTTTGCGCGAGCAATTCGTGTAATCCAAACGGGATTTGCCCTTTCCTCGGCGATAGTTTAACGTTAAACTAATTGTGGAGGGTGGCCGTTTGCGGCCGTTTGGCGACCATAGCCGATTGGGAATAGATCATGACTGAAGACAGCAACGACAGTTTGCGCCAGCGCGCGCTTGCCTATCATGCAGGCCCGAAACCAGGGAAATTGGAGGTGCGCGCGACCAAGCCTTTGGCGAATGGGCGCGACCTGTCCTTGGCCTATAGCCCCGGCGTTGCTGAAGCCTGCCTTGAAATCAAAGCAGACCCCGCCCATGCCGAAAGCTATACAGGACGCGGCAACCTTGTCGCCGTGGTGACCAATGGCACGGCTGTGCTAGGTCTTGGCAATATTGGCGCACTCGCCTCTAAGCCTGTGATGGAGGGGAAGGCGGTTCTTTTCAAGAAATTCGCCGGCATCGACTGCTTTGACATTGAATTGAACGAGAGCGATCCCGAGAAATTGGCGGATATTGTTTGCGCGCTTGAGCCAACCTTTGGCGCAATCAATCTTGAGGATATCAAAGCGCCAGATTGTTTTATCGTAGAAAAACTGTGCCGTGAGCGAATGAATATTCCCGTTTTCCATGACGACCAACATGGAACGGCGATTGTCGTGGGCGCGGCCGCAACCAATGCGCTGCGTCTTGCGGGGAAATCCTTTGCCGATATCAAGGTCGTGTCTACGGGCGGCGGTGCGGCGGGGATTGCCTGCCTCAATATGCTGCTGAAACTGGGCCTCAAGCGTGAGAATGTTTGGCTCTGCGATTTGGATGGTCTGGTCTATCGGGGCCGTGAGGCGGGAATGACACCGCAAAAAGCCGAATATGCCCAAGGGGCCAGTCCTGCTTCCTTAAGCGATGTGATCGAGGGGGCGGATTTGTTCCTTGGCCTGTCTGGCCCGGGTGTTTTAACGCGCGAGATGGTTTCGCGCATGGCGGATCGTCCTGTGGTCTTTGCCCTGGCGAACCCGAACCCAGAAATCACCCCCGATGATGTGCGCGCGGTAAAGCCGGACGCGATCATTGCCACGGGGCGGTCAGATTTTCCCAATCAGGTGAACAACGTCTTATGCTTTCCGTTCATCTTCCGCGGCGCTTTGGATGTCGGCGCAAGCGAAATCAATGACGCGATGCAAATTGCCTGTATTGAAGGCATCGCCGCATTGGCGCGCGCAACCACCAGTGCCGAAGCTGCGGCGGCCTATAAGGGCGAGCAGCTGACCTTTGGCCCTGACTATCTGATCCCCAAGCCATTTGACCCGCGCCTGATGGGTGTGGTGGCCAGTGCCGTGGCCGAGGCGGCTATGAGTTCGGGTGTGGCGAAGCGGCCCATTGATGACATCGCCGCCTATCGCGCCAAACTTAATCAGGCGGTGTTCCGCTCTGCGCTTATCATGCGCCCTGTCTTTGCTGCAGCGGCCACCACGACCCGCCGTATCGCTTTCGCAGAAGGCGAGGATGAGCGCGTTTTGCGTGCGGCCCAAGCCATGCTTGAGGAAACCACAGACACCCCCATTCTTATCGGTCGTCCCGATGTGATTGAAATGCGGGCCGAGCGGGCAGGCCTGACCATCCGCCCGCGGGTGGATTTCGAAATCGTAAACCCCGAAAATGACCCGCGCTATCGGGATTATTGGGGCAGCTATCACAGCGTTATGGAACGTCACGGGGTGACCCCCGATTTGGCCCGTGCGATTATGCGCACAAACACCACCGCCATCGGCGCGGTCATGGTGTATCGCGAAGAGGCAGACAGCTTAATCTGCGGCACCTTTGGCCAGTATTTGTGGCACTTGAAATATATCAGCCAGCTTTTGGCCCGTGACGGGTTACATCCCGTTGGGGCGCTGTCCTTGATGATTTTGGAAGATGGGCCGCTCTTTATTGCCGATACGCATATTCATGCGCAGCCCACCCCAGACCAAATCGCCGAGACGGTGATTGCCACGGCCCGTCATGTGCGCCGCTTTGGCATCGCGCCAAAAATTGCGCTGTGTTCTGGCAGTCAATTTGGCAATCTCGACAGTGATAGTGGGCGGCGGATGCGCGCGGCGCTTGATATTCTGGACGCGATGGCGCTTGATTTCGCCTATGAGGGCGAGATGCATATCGACAGCGCGCTTGATCCCGAACTGCGCGCCCGAATTTTCCCCAATTCGCGCCTTGAGGGGCAAGCCAACGCGCTTGTCTTTGCCAATACTGATGCCGCTGGGGCGGCACGGAACATCCTAAAGATGAAGGCGGGCGGGCTCGAAGTTGGGCCGATTCTTATGGGGATGGGTAATCGCGCGCATATCGTCACCCCCTCAATCACCGCGCGGGGGCTGTTGAATATTTCTGCCCTCGCAGGCACGCCTGTCGCCACCTATGGCTGACAGGCGCACTGCCGCGCCTTAGCCAAAGGTGATGCGCAACAGTGTGAGAAACATCAATGCGGTTGCCCCAAGCGCCGAGATGATCAGTGCGGGGAATCCCCAAATCAGAATGGCCGAGGCAACAGCCGAAACAACCATGATAATAAGGGCAAAACTGTTGTCTACTTCGCCCTCTACCACCTCGCGCGCGATGCGCCCGATGACGGGCAGGCGATAGGTGACATGGCGTGTGATATAGTGGCTTGTGTCTTCGTTTAAGGACATGGTCATGGGGGAGGCTCCTGTTCAATATCCCCTCATTTAACCTTCCCCCCGTTAAAACAAAGTGGCGCATGGTCGCAGTTTTCGCGCCTGCGTCAAAGTCACCTTCTTGCGCAAGCTATGGTTGAAGGGATAGAAAATTGCGCAAGCAAAGGGAGGCCCGCATGAGCTATCAAAAGATTTATGAGTATGCCCGTTCCAACCCAGAAGGGTTTTGGATGGAGGCTGCTTCTGCCATTGATTGGGATGTTGAACCATCCCACGCGCTGTCTGATGAAAACGCGCCTCTTTATGAATGGTTTGCAGATGGTCAACTGAATGGTTGTTGGAACGCGGTCGATCGCCATGTTGCAGCAGGCCATGGGGATCGCACCGCTATCATCTATGACAGCCCCATCACCAACACGGTTCAGAAAATTTCCTACGCAGAATTGCAAGAACGTGTCGCGCTTCTGGCGGGTGGCCTTCAGGCCAAAGGTGTGACCAAAGGGGATCGGGTCATTATCTATATGCCGATGGTGCCACAGGCGGTTGAGGCGATGCTTGCCTGCGCGCGCATTGGCGCGGTGCATTCGGTGGTCTTTGGCGGCTTTGCTGCGGCTGAATTGGCGGTGCGCATTGATGATGCGCAGCCCAAATGTATCATCGCCGCCTCCTGTGGCCTCGAGCCGGGCCGCGTGGTGCATTATAAACCACTTTTGGATGCGGCCATCGAGGCCGCTGCCCATAAGCCAGATTTCTGCGTGATCTTTCAGCGCGAGCAAGAAGTGGCAAGCTTGACCGATGGGCGCGATGTCGATTGGTATGGCTTCCAACACGGGGTTGCGCCTGCGCCTTGTGTGCCCGTAGAGGGCAACCACCCCGCCTATATTCTCTACACCTCTGGCACAACGGGCCAGCCAAAGGGCGTTGTGCGCCATACAGGCGGCCATCTGGTTGCGTTGAATTGGTCAATGCGCAATCTCTACGATATGAACCCCGGCGAGGTGTTTTGGGCCGCCTCTGATGTGGGTTGGGTCGTGGGGCATTCCTATATTTGTTACGCGCCTCTGACCTTTGGCTGCACCACAATCGTCTTTGAAGGCAAACCTATTGGCACGCCTGATGCAGGCACGTTCTGGCGCGTGATTGATGAGCATAAGGTCAAATGCCTCTTTACCGCCCCAACGGCCTTTCGCGCGATCAAGCGCGAAGACCCAGAAGGCAGCTTTATTGGGAAATATGACATCTCTAGCCTTGAATCGCTGTTCTTGGCGGGCGAGCGTGCCGACCCTGACACAATCCAATGGGCGCAGGCAAAACTTGGCGTGCCAGTGATTGACCATTGGTGGCAAACCGAAACGGGTTGGGCCATTTGTGGCAACCCATTGGGTATTGAAAAATTGCCTGTCAAAATCGGCAGCCCCTCGGTGCCAATGCCTGGGTATGATGTACAAATTTTGGATGAGGGCGGGCATGAAGTGCCTGCGGGCGAATTGGGCGCGATTGCGATTAAATTGCCCTTGCCGCCTGCAACCTTGCCTACGTTGTGGAATGCCGAAGCCCGCTTCCGCAAATCCTATCTTGAGCATTTCAAAGGCTATTACGAGACGGGTGATGCGGGATATAAGGATGAAGACGGGTATCTTTATATCATGGCGCGCACGGATGATGTGATCAACGTGGCGGGTCACCGCTTGTCGACAGGTGGGATGGAGGAGGTTCTAGCCTCCCACCCAGATGTGGCTGAATGCGCGGTAATCGGTGTGGCAGATGATCTCAAAGGGCAAATGCCTCTGGGGTTTTTGTGTCTCAACAAAGGGGCGACCAAAGATGCGGCAGATGTCGTGTCTGAATGCGTGAAACTTGTGCGTGACAAAATCGGCCCCGTTGCGGCGTTCAAACTGGCCGTTGTGGTGGATCGCCTGCCCAAAACCCGTTCGGGCAAGATTTTGCGTGGAACAATGGTGAAAATCGCCGATGGCGAAAGCTATAAAATGCCTGCAACAATTGATGATCCTGCGATTTTAGACGAGATTGCAGTGGCCTTGAAAACTTTGGGCTACCCCAAAGCCTAAGGCGGGTTTGACGAGACGGGATGAAGGGCGGGCCTTTGGGCCCGCTTTTTCTTTCGCCTTGCGTGCATCGGTTCGTCAGGACAGATTGAGGCAACGCAATTCAAGGAGTGCGGATCATGCCCCAGACCAAGACACCAGACCCCGCATTGATGGCCGCCGCCGCAGAAATCCGTCCGCGCGCCTATGCCCCATATTCGGGCTTTGCAGTCGGTGCTGCGCTGCGTGGGGCAGATGGGCAGATTTACCACGGGGTGAATGTCGAAAACGCGGCCTATCCCCAAGGCACCTGTGCCGAGGCGGGCGCAATTTCAGCGATGATTGCCGCAGGCTGTCATGAGATCCTAGAGGTTGCTGTGATCGCAGATAGCCCCGTTCCTGTCGCCCCTTGTGGGGGGTGTCGCCAAAAATTGCGAGAATTCAGCAAAGATGAGGTGCTGATCACCATGGCCACAACGCGCGGCACAGGTCAGGCGATCCTGAGCATGGCGGACATTCTGCCTGGCGCCTTTGTGAAATCGGCGATGGAATAGGGCAGATCATGGCCGATCCGCGCAGCATCTTGGCAAAATTGCGAGAGGGGCAAACTCTGACCGAATTTGAGATGTTTGCCTTTGCCGAAGGGTTGGCGGATGGCACTGTCAGCGATGCGCAGGCGGGGGCCTTTGCGATGGCCGTATGTTTGCACGGTCTCAGCCTTGAGAACCGCACCCATCTGACCCATGGGATGCTGGAAAGCGGCACGGTTTTGGGGTGGTCACTGGATGGCCCTGTAATCGACAAACATTCCACAGGCGGGGTGGGCGATTGTGTGTCGCTGATCCTTGCCCCTGCCTTAGCGGCGTGCGGGGCCTATGTGCCGATGATTTCAGGGCGTGGCTTGGGGCATACGGGCGGCACTTTGGACAAACTTTCGGCAATTTCGGGCTTGCAGATTGATGTCGCCATTGAGGATTTGCAACGCATTGTGGGGCAAGTGGGCTGTGCGATTGTCAGCGCCAATGCCGATATCGCCCCTGCGGATCGTAGGCTTTATGGGTTGCGTGATATCACCGCCACTGTGCCAAGCATTGATTTGATCACGGCCTCTATTTTGTCCAAGAAATTGGCAGCAGGGCTAGAGGCCTTGGTTTTAGACGTGAAATGCGGCACGGGTGCCTTTATGCAAACCCCGCAAGAGGCCGTGCAACTGGCTCAATCCTTGGTGGATACAGCGCAAAGCGCGGGCTGTAAAACCACGGCGCTTGTCACCGATATGAACCAACCGCTTGCGCGTGCAGCGGGCAATTCTTTGGAAATGATGGAGGTGATGGAGGCGCTGTGCAGTCCAAAGCTCGACAGTGATCTGATCCGCCTAACCATCAGCCTTGGGGGTGAGGTTTTGGTGCAAGCGGGGCTTGCGGTTGATGCGGCGGCAGGTGAGATGGCACTGACAAACGCGCTGACCCAAGGTCACGCCGCCGAGGTTTTTGGCCGTATGGTCGCGGCGCAAGGGGGCGCCACAGATTTTGTGGCACGTTGGCGAGATCGCTTGCCTGCAGCGCCCTATGCGGTGGATATTTTCCCGCAAAAGACGGGCTATATCCGTGCAATTGACGCCCGCACCTTGGGCGAGGTTGTGGTGCATCTTGGCGGGGGGCGCCTACAGGCAGAGGATCAGATCGACAAACGTGTGGGTCTTTCTGACATCCAGCGGATTGGTGATTTGGCCGACCCCACGACCCCGCTTTTACGCCTTCATGCGCGCGACCCTGAGATTGCCAAACATATGGGGGCAATCGTGTTAGACGCCTTCACCCTTTCCGAAGAAAGGCCGCCGCGCCCTGCCTTGATCCATGAAAGGATCGGCTGAATGGCGCGTGGATTTTTGGTGGTGATGGATTCTGTTGGTATCGGGGGCGCACCAGACGCAGACCGATATTTCAATGCGGGCCATCCCGATACAGGCGCGAATACCTTGGGCCATATCGCGCAGGCACAGCCGCTGAGAGTGCCGAATTTGGATCGTCTAGGCCTTGGGGCCGCTTTGCATCTGGCAAGCGGCATCTGCCCTGCACCCCTGACATCGGCTGCACCGAATGCCATTTGGGGCGTGGCCGAAGAATCCGCCAAAGGCAAAGATACGCCATCAGGCCATTGGGAATTGACGGGCTGCGCCTTGCCTTGGGATTGGCACTATTTTCCCGCTACCGTTCCCAGTTTCCCTAAGGCTTTGGTCGCGGCGGTTCAATCTATCGCAGGTGTTGGGGGGATTTTGGGCAATTGCCACGCCTCTGGGACTGAGATCATCGAACGCCTTGGGGCGCAACATCTGCAAACGGGGTATCCGATTTGCTACACCTCCGCCGATAGTGTCTTTCAGATTGCCGCGCATGAAGAGGTCTTTGGGCTAGAGCGTCTCTATGACCTCTGCGAAAGGATCGCACCGCAACTGCACGCGATGCGGGTAGGGCGGGTGATCGCGCGCCCCTTTACGGGTCGCCTAGGCGCGTTTGAGCGCACTGAAAACCGCCGCGATTACGCGATGATGCCGCCCCACCCAACCTTGTTGGATCACGCATCTGAGGCAGGGCGCGCGGTCATTGCCATTGGCAAAATCAGCGATATTTTCGCCCATCGTGGCATCACAGAAAGCCATAAGGGAGGTGATGCCCGCCTGATGGAACATCTGGCCCACGCGGTAGATTGCGCCCCCGATGGTAGCCTCACAATCGCCAATTTCGTTGAGTTTGATGCCCGTTTTGGCCATCGCCGCGATGTGGCGGGTTATGCGGGTGCGCTGGAATGGTTTGACGCAGCGATTGCGCCGATTATCGCTGCGCTGCGCCCGGGTGACATGCTGATTTTAACAGCAGATCATGGTAATGATCCCACATGGGTTGGCAGGGATCACACCCGTGAACGTGTCCCCTTTTTGGTGGCGGCCCCTGACCATGCGCCCCAAGGGCTAGGCCTTCGGGCCTTTGCCGATATTGGCGCAAGCCTCGCCGCGCATTTGGGGCTTGGCCCCCTTCAGATTGGAAGCCCTGTCTTATGAGCCAGATTGACAGTCAAATCATCTATGCTGCCATGACCTTTGTCGCTGCCCTATTTGGGGTGCGTTTGGCCGCGCGGATCTTGTCGCAGCGAGTGATCTCATGGCGCGCGGCTACCTTATTTGCCATAGTGGTCACCGCGCTTGGCTATTATTTTTAGGGGAACGGCGATGTCAGATATGGCCCGCGTCAAAAAGGTTGAATTGCACCTTCATCTTGAGGGGGCGGCACAGCCTGATTTTATTCGTCAGATCGCCTTCGAAAAAAAGGTGGATTTATCGGGCATTTTCACCGCGCAAGGCGGTTATGACATTCATGATTTTGTGCATTTTCTGCGCGTCTATGAGGCGGCAACATCGGTTCTCACCACGCCCGAAGATTATGCGCGTCTGACGCGCTCTGTGCTTGAGGCATCAGCAGGCCATGGGGTGGTTTATTGCGAAACCTTCTTGTCCCCTGATTTTTGCGGCGGTGGGGATATTGGTGCTTGGCGCGAGTATCTTTCTGCGATGACCGAAGCCGCAGATGCCGCCGAGCGGGATTTTGGGATCACGATGCGGGGCGTGATTACGGCGGTTCGTCATTTCGGGCCAGATCAGGCGAAGCGGGCCGCGCGCTGTGCTGCGGAAACGGCGGGGCGCATGATTTGCGGCTTTGGAATGGCGGGGGACGAGAAGATTGGCCATGTGCGCGATTTTTCGTGGAGCTTTGATTGCGCGGCCGAGGCAGGACTACCCTTCACCATTCATGCAGGCGAATGGGGGGGCGCGCAATCGGTGCGCGAGACGCTAGATGCCTATAATCCGCCCCGTATCGGGCATGGTGTCGAGGCGATCAGTGACCCTGACTTGGTCGCACGCCTTGCCGATACGGGTGTTGTTTTGGAATGCTGCCCTGTGTCGAATGTTTTTCTTGGGGTTTTCCCAAATTGGAAAAGTCACCCGCTTGCGAGTCTGCGCGAGGCTGGGGTCAAAGTAACCGTGTCAACCGATGATCCACCCTTTTTCCATACCAATATGAGCCGTGAATATGAGGCCTTGGAACAGCATTTTGGGTGGGCTGAGACGGAATTCACGGAAATAAACCAAACCGCGCTTGCGGCGGCCTTTTGTGATGAGGAAACCCGCGCGCGCGTTGCAAAACGGCTTGAAAGCTAGGGGGAAGACTATGCCAGAATTCGATACACTGACCATCGTGACCCATCCGCTTGTGCAACATAAGCTGAGCTTGATGCGCGATAAAAACTGCGCCTCCCAAGATTTCGCGCGGCTTTTAACCGAAATTTCGATGCTGATGGCCTATGAGGTGACCCGCGATTTGGCGGTTACCACCACCGCCGTTGAGACCCCGCTTGAGGTGATGGATGCGCCGACACTTGCAGGGAAAAAACTGGCTTTGATTTCGATTTTGCGGGCGGGCAACGGAATGCTTGAGGGGATGCGCGCCGTGATCCCCGCTGCGCGGGTTGGATTTGTCGGGCTGTATCGCAATGAGGAAACGCTTGAGCCCGTGGATTACTATCTCAACCTGCCCTCGCACCTGTCCCAACGTCATGTCATCGCCCTAGATCCCATGCTGGCCACGGGCAATTCGGCGGCTGCGGCGGTGGATAAAATCAAATCGGAAGGGGCCGTTGATATCAGTCTGATGACATTGCTGGCCGCCCCTGAGGGTGTCAGGACATTCGCCGCTCGCCATCCTGATGTGCCAATTTTTACCGCGGCCTTGGATCGCGGTTTGAACGAAAAGGGGTATATCCTTCCGGGTCTAGGGGATGCGGGGGATCGGATATTTGCCACCAAATGAGGGGCGGATATCTATTTGTTCTGTTATGTGCCTTTACTATGTCTAAATATTGATTCATTCTTGCCCCAATTCGGGGGCTTGAATGGTCAAAAAAGCAGTAAAATTTTGGGGCAGCATGGGATTTTCTGCAACGGTTCTATCCTCAATGGTTGCCGTTGCTGGGCAGGGGATCGCGCAGAACCTAAGGCCACCCGCGGAATTCCCCCCCCAGTCATTCACCTCTGAACAATATGTCGACAGCACAGGCTGTGCGTTCATTCGCACGGGGCAGGGGGCTTCGACAGATTGGATTCCGCGTATCTCGCGGGATCGCAGGCAGATTTGCGGTTTGCCGCCCTCCCTGTCGCAAATGGCGGCGGCCCCTGTCGCAACTGCCCCGGTTGTGGGTGCAGCGCCCGTGACACGGCCCGCACAGGCCCCCATGCGCCTGCGGGAACCCGTTGGTGTGGCACCCGCTGCGGCACCTGTCATGGCGATTGTTCCGCCCGTGCCAAGCCCGTCAAATAATTCCAATCGCTGCATCATTCGCGCCCGCGATGGCAGCGTGACCGAAATTCGCAGCCGCACGGCAATACGTTGTGGCCCGCAACCCATTCACCCTGCCGATGGGTTGGCCCGTTCTGAGGCTCGCGCGCCATTGGCGGTTCCCGCCATAATTGCGGGTGCCGCGACAGGACGGATTGGGGCAACGGATCCAAGCGGGATTATCGTGCCCGAAGGGTATCGGCCTGCGTGGTCAGATGGGCGTCTCAATCCGATGCGGGGGCCGCGCACGGCTACGGGTGATGCGCAAATGGCTCAGATTTGGGATCAGGGCGTGCCAGCGCGTCTGCAAAATGACCGCAGGGGACGCTTGCGCTTTGGCCTGCAAAATTTTTTCGCGGGCCTATTTAGCGGTGGCAGACCACCCGTTGCCACAGCGGTGGCAGCACCCGTGCCTATCCCACAGGCCATTGCAACGCCTCAAGCCATGGAGGCGCCGTCAATTTTCGTCAGCCGATCCACACGCGCGCAACCCGCCGCACAACCGCAGGGGCCCGTGACGCAATCAAGCCGCAATGCCCCAGCCGCAGAGGCAGCACCCGTCCCGCCCCGTAGCGGCCTAAGGGCCTCAGAACCTGCAACGGTTCAGGCAACAGCCATGCCCACAGTTTCCGTGACAGGGGCCTTGGTTCGCGCCGCCACCTATAGCACGCGGAACGAAGCCGCGCAGACCGCCGCGCAATTGGCTCAATTTGGCATGACTGCACGGCTTGGGCGTATGAGTTCGGGATATGCGGTTCTGGTCGGTCCGTTCTCAAGTGATGCAGCCACGCAACGCGCGGCATTGGCCCTGCGTGCGGCAGGGTTCACCTCGGCCCGCGTTCAGTGATCTGTTCACTCAGTGCAAATCTCCTGCAGGGCAACCCATCTCGTATCTTCTAGCAAGGGCGCATTTGGTGCTGTCCGCAGGGGGTCTGCCTCGATCAGGCTAAGGGTGTTTTCACCCGAGATATCGAGTGCGTAGGCGTAAGGCTGCGAGGAAATCTCGGCCTGTGCAAATTGCGATAAAAGCGCCTCATCGGCCACATCTGTTGGTGTTTCGGTCAGCAGACTGGCGGCGCGCGCAGCCAGATGCGTGTCGCTGATCTGGCCTGTGGTCAACAGTCGAAATGTCGCCCATAAACCCGCCTCTTGCAGCAGGGCTTGGGTGGGGTTGCTGTCCACCAAGCGTATATATTCCGACAATAAAAACCCTGCCAACACATCAGGGCTTTGGTAATCCTCAACCACGGATCGGTTGAGCACGATCAAATCACCGGGCAAATGTAGGCTTGCGGGCAGACCATCACGCAGAACCACAAGCCGCGGCACGGTCGGCGTGGCGATGAACACCCGCCGCGCAAGGGCTGCAAGCGCGGCTTGCCCCGCGGTTTGATTGCAGCTTGGCCCCGTCAGTTGGATCATCTCTGTGAGAATATCCTGACCTATTTCGCGCTTTTTTGCCTCGGGCAAAAGATGCACTGTCTGGCGCACCAAGGCATCAGGCAACCAAAACAGGCCCAAGCCCAGAACCACTGCCGCGGTTGTGGCCGCCAGAATACCACGCAACCGCCCCGGATGGGGGCGATGGCGGTCAATCATACTGCGCAGCTTTTCGATTGCGGCGATCATGTCCTCATCCGCGATCTCTAGGCTTTCGTCACTCCCCTCCACAGGCACATAAAGGGCTGGCAGCTCGCCTGGATTGACGCGGATCACCGCGGCCAGCGACCAATGGGTGAGCGCTGTTTCTGAAAGGGTCGATATGATCAAAGAAGTGTTGCCCAAATTGATCAACACTTCGCGGCGTTGGCTGTCGCCAACATCGCGCCAAAGGCCTGTGGCCTCTAGTTTTTGATATTCCTCTAACGCGGTCACGCACTGCCCTCGCGCTTATGCATCGCGAAACCCGTTATCTTTGCCCAAGGTTGGCGCAGGCATTAGGTCATAGGGATGTGCCCAATTGGGTTGGTGGGCCAAGCGGGTCAGCCATGCCGAAATCGCAGGATAATCGGCGCGCGTGAAATTGAAATTTTCAGGATAATAGAGATAGCCCGCGCAGGCGATATCCGCCGCTGAGACACTGTCGCAGGCAATCCAGTCGCGGGTGCTGAGCACCCCTTCGAGAATGGAAAGCGCGGCCTGCATCCGCCCCGTCAAATACCCAATAACGCCCGCATCTCGTTTGTCCTCGGGCGCGAAATTCATCAAAAACCGCAACGGCCCCGCAGTGCCCGAAACCTTTTGATTATCGAACAAAATCCACCGCAAGATTTCTTGACGATCTGCGGCACTCGCCCCTGCAAGTTTGCCTGTTTCATCCATAACCCAAGTTTGTATCAACCCTGATTGGGTCAGGATTTTACCCCCTGCATCTAGCACGGGAACTTCGCCCATTGGGTTTATTGCGCGAAACTCTGCACCGCGCGCCTCGCCGTTGAAGAAATCAACAAAACGGGGCTGCCAAGGCACACCTGCCAATGTTAGGCACAGCGCGGCTTTATAGGCATTTCCAGATTCCCCAAAACAATAGAGGGTGTTGGTCACGGCTCGGTTTCCTTATGTCACGTTATGACTGTGGGTCTTGATCCGATTTTCGGTCTGCCAGCATTTGCGCCACCAAATCAATTTGACTTTGCAAATCTCGAATGGCTTGGCCTAACTCGGTATATTGTGCCTGCATATCGTGCAATCTTTCACGCCCAACTTCTAGGCTTCTTTCCAGTTGCGTCACTTGATTGTCGCCAAGTGCATAAAGGTCAAGCAATTGTCGCATCGCCTCTAAGCTAAAGCCAAAGCGTTTGCCCTGTAAAATCAGTTTAAGACGTGCTTGATCGCTGCGGGAATAAAGCCGCTTTTGTCCCACACGCAAGGGGGCCAACAGCTCCTTGCTTTCGTAGAACCGAAGGCTGCGCGGCGTCACTTGAAACAGGGCGCACATCTCGCCGATGGTGCGAAAATCGGCCTCGCGCTGTGGGGCGTCTGATGGCATTTGCGGCATCCTCGGCTGATCCATGATTTGACCACAGCTTATCATAGAATTGGTATCGATGTAATTTGCGCATTGCCGCGGGCGCGCGCTGCGCGTTAGATGGTGCAGATCATTAACCCCAATTTGTTGGATTATGCCCGTGCCCTCCGACCAGTCGGATATCCTCCATGTCGCGCAAAGTTTCATCACGCAACTGCCCTATGCGGCGGCGTTGCAGATGAACATTGTTGCCCTTGGATCTGGGACTGCGGCGATGACGATGCGGGTTCTGCCCGATCTTTGTGATGCGGTGGGCGCGCTGCATGAAGGCGCACTTACGGCGCTGATGGACACCTGTGCAGGCACAGCAGTGGTGGCGCATGACAGCAAACCCCTTGCGACCGCGACCTTAGATCTGCGCCTTGATGTGATGGGCCAGAGTGCAAAAGGCACTGTTCTGGCCAAGGCGGAGTGTTACGCCATCAGGGGAAATGTGGCCTTTGTCACTGTGGCGGCCACTGATCAAGAGACAGGCGCGCTTTTGGCCAAAGCCAGCGGAAGTTTCACGGTCGAATATGGGCCAGAGGGCAAGGGTGTCTTGGAGATGGTCAACCCGCAAAAGAGGCAGGGCTGATGCAGCAGATTTTGAACCAGCTGCCCTATGCGCGGTTTTTGGGCCTAGAGGGCCAAAAGGGCGGGGTAATCAAATTGCCTTATCGTGGCGTTTTGATTGGCAATCCGATTTTGCCCGCGCTGCATGGCGGGGTTACAGCATCGGTGCTGCAGATCACGGCGCAAACCCATGTTATTGATGCGCTCTCTATCCCGCTGACAACCCCGCCAAAGTTGATTGATTTCACTGTGGATTATTTGCGCCGCGGCCTGCCCGAAGATGGGTTTGCCAAGGCGCAGCTGACCCGCGCGGGGCGCCGTTTTGCCTCGGTCTCGGTCACGATGTGGCAAGGTGATCCAGACACTCCCATTGCCGCGGCGCATGGCCATTTTGCCTTGGTGACAGCCCCATGACGGACCAGACCCCGCCCTTGACCCATGCGCGGGTGTTGCGCATCGCCGTGCCTGTGGTTTTGTCAAACATCACAGTGCCGCTTTTGGGTTTGGTCGACACGGGCGTTGTTGGCCAATTGGGTGATGCAGCTATGATCGGCGCGGTGGGCTTGGGTGCGATATCCATGACCACTGTGTTTTGGATTTTTGGATTCTTGCGCATGGGCACTGTCGGCTTGGCCGCGCAGGCCCATGGGGCAGGGGATCAGGCAGAAATCTCGGCCTTGCTGTCGCGTGTTTTGATGATTGGCGTGGTGGCTGGTGTGCTTTTGATCCTGCTGCAATCGGTAATTTTTGCGGCTATTTTTGCGATAGCCCCCGCAAGTGATGCGGTCGAGGCTTTGGCGCGCGATTACATGGCAATCCGCATTTGGTCTGCCCCCGCGGCAATCGCGATTTATGGCATCACGGGGTGGTTGATTGCCGCTGAACGCACAGGCGCCGTGTTCGTTTTGCAGCTCTGGATGAACGGGTTGAACATCCTGCTGTCAGTGGGGTTTGTGTTGGGTTTGGGCTATGATGTCGATGGTGTGGCCGCGGCCACGGCCATTGCAGAATGGTCGGGCTTGGCGCTTGGGCTTTATCTGTGTCGCGCGGGATTTTCGCAAGCGGCATGGCGCGATTGGCCGCGCGTTTTTGATCGCGGGCGGCTGTTGCATATGGCGCAGGTCAACACCGATATTTTGATCCGTTCCGTCTTTCTGATGGCGGGGTTTACCTCCTTCATCTATATCGGCTCGGATTTCGGGGATACGACCCTCGCTTCCAATCAAATTCTTATGCAATTCATCCATATTACCGCCTATGGGTTGGACGGATTTGCTTTTGCCGCCGAAAGTCTTGTTGGAAAATCCTTAGGGGCCAAAAACCGCGCCGCCTTGCGCCGCAGCGCCATGATGACGGCGCTTTGGTCGGGCGGTGTGGCGGTGGTGATGGCCGCAGCTTTTTGGGTCTTTGGAGGCGAGATTATTGATATTCTCACCACTGCGCCCGAAGTGCGGATTGAGGCGCGTGATTACCTGTTTTGGATGGTGCTTGCGCCGCTTGTTGGGTTTCAAGCATGGATTTTGGACGGGATATTCATTGGCGCAACCCGCACCCGTGACATACGCAACATGATGGCCCTGTCTTTCGCAGGCTATGTCATACTGTGCCTGACGCTGATCCCCGCCTATGGAAATCACGGGTTATGGGCCGCGTTGTTGGGGATGTTCATCCTGCGCGGTCTCAGCCTTGGGGCGCGCTATCCCGCACTTGAGCGCAGCGCGACCTAAAGCAGCGTAAGGATATTTTCAGGCGGGCGGCCAATCGCGGCGGCGGTTTCACTGATCAAAACAGGGCGTTCAATCAGGCGTGGATCATCGGCCATGGCAGCCAAGATTGCGGCTTCATCCGTCAAATCCACCCCCGTTTCGCGGGCCTCTTTTGCGCGGATCAAATCGCGGGCAGGGCGGCCTAGTTTTGCGATCACTGCGGCCAGTTCGGCATGGGTGGGCGCGGCGTCTAAATAGGCGCGCGTGTCAAACTCGATGCCCCTCTCTGTCAGCAATGCCAAAGCCTGACGGGATTTCGAACAGCGTGGATTATGCCAGAGGGTCAAAGCCATGCGTCAACCCCCGTGCCGATGGCAGATTGCAAACTGTCATGGCCATCTTGCGCAAGAGCGGCGTCAAGGCCTTGAAGGATATCGGCAACCAAACCCATACCCCCATAAACAAGCCCCGTGTAAAGCTGCACCAAATGCGCGCCCGCCTTGATCTTGGCATAGGCTTGATCCGCATTGGCCACGCCCCCCACACCAATCAAGGCAATCTTGCCGCCTGTTTGCTGCGACAGTCGTGCCAGAACTTTGGTGGATCGCTCGAACAAGGGTTGCCCTGACAGGCCCCCAGTTTCGCGCCGATGGCGCCCGCGCAACCCCTCGCGTGAAATGGTGGTATTGGTGGCAATGATCCCCGCAAGCTGCATCCGCAAGGCAAGCTCTGCAATGGCGTCAATCTCGTCATTGGTCAGGTCAGGTGCAATTTTCACAAAGAGGGGCACGGGGCGCGCGAGATCAAAATTCGCATCCATTACCCCTTGCAACAAGCGCTCAAGCTGGTCTGCGGCCTGTAGGTCGCGCAGGTTCTCGGTGTTGGGCGAGGAGATGTTGATCGTAGCAAAATCAATCAGCCCCCCACAACGGGCCAAAACCAAAGCGTAATCTGCCGCGCGATCCGTGCTGGTTTTATTGGCGCCCAAATTCAAACCCAAAGGAATGCGATGGGGGCGCTCGGCCAGACGTTTGGATGCAGCCTCCATGCCTTCATTGTTAAAGCCAAAGCGATTGATCACTGCGCGGTCACGCGGCAGGCGAAACACACGGGGTTGCGGGTTTCCCGGTTGGGCCTGCGGCGTGATTGCCCCCACCTCAAGAAACCCCAACCCTGTTTCCATTAAGGGCGCAATTGCGGTGGCATTTTTGTCAAAGCCCGCCGCAAGGCCAAGCGGGTTTGGGAAATTCATCCCCGCCACAGTTGTTGCCAAACGTGCGGTGGTGATTGGCCCTGGTTTGGGGGCAAGCCCCATGTTCAGCGCGGTCAGCGCAAGACCATGCGCGCGTTCAGGCGAGATCAGGCGCAAGGCAGCAAGGGCGGCTTTTTCAAACATCAGATGTCCTAATCTCTCATCACCCGTTCAAATCGGGCAGAATGTGAAGACCATTTTCAAGCGTCAATTCATGATGCCATAAAACCCCGTCTAAGGGCAGCTTGCCATATAAATGTGGGAAAAGATCGCCGCCGCGCGACACCTCCCACCGCAGGGCATCGCCAAAGGCATCGGCCTCATAGGCGGCAAGGATCAATCCTTCGACAGCTGAAAAATGCTTGGCCAAGGTTTCGGCCACCTGCGCTGCGGTCGAGAAATGGATATAGCCATCGGCCTGATCAATCGGCGCGCCAAGGGTTTCTTTCTGGGCGCAAAGCGCGTCCCATTCGGAAGGGCGGAGAATTTTGAATATCAACATATGTGTGCTGTGCGGAAATCCGCATCATAGGTCAAGGCTCATTCATCCTTGACGAAAACGGGACGATGACTTACCCCCAGATTCAAGGACGCGGGTATGGTGTAATGGTAGCGCCCTAGCCTTCCAAGCTAGTCGTGCGGGTTCGATTCCCGCTACCCGCTCCAAAAACTCCTTGAATTCCGATATTTTTAAGATTTTTACCGTCGCGCATGATGCCTACGTTACGGTTCATGTTACATTTTAAGGGCGCGTTTCTTTCAAAAGTATTTACTCTTCGAGTGTACCTGGAGAGCAACCACACATAAGAATATATCTTGGAGCTTTCGTTTGTTTCCGCCAACAGATTTAGTCAACAGGTAACGAATAGTCACACGGACCATTCAACTCCACAAATTCATCTCTTTTCTCATGAAATGTTCAGCCTTATCTTTGGTATCCAACTGTGCCACCATACTACTATAGGCTGCCAAGGTTAGCTTTGTTGGGTTCGCGGTTACGCCGTTCTTAAATACAACGTAGAGGCTACCATCTTTTTGAATGGTCTGTTGACGAATAAAGCCTGCAATATGTAAGCCCACCAATTCGCGCCCTGTAACTGTTAGGCCAAACTTTTCGTCAAAAACATTTTCGGGACTCAAATCTGAAGCGCAATGAAACTCCTTAAGGCCGTGGACAGCACCACAAAGCCAGGCATCGTTATACGTAACACTCCACTTCCCCTTAACAAGACTTAGAATCGACCCCCCCTCAAGAGAATTTGCCGAACCTTTAGAGGAAGGATGTTTGAAATTATCCATCTCTTTTGGAGTGATACCTCGCTCCCCCTTCTTCTGCTCACGCAGATCGCCGTTGTCATCCCTCAAATGACGACCAAATATCACAAAATCTAATGGGGTATTCTTTGTTTTTAAATAGACTTCCCATCCAGTATCCACCGTAACGTTTCCTCGCTCCTTATTTTGCAACTTTGCAGTTTCAAAATCTGATGAGAATACCTTGAGATCGTACATCGGTAATGCTCCTATCTATTTCATTTTAATTCGTGCAGTTTTACTATTCCAACCAGCCTTGTTCTTTTCCCGAAGCCCTACTCTTGAGGGCGATCTGGAAAGTTAAAAAGTGTGTCAGAAACGCTAACTGTCGAAAAGAACCCTGGCGCGAATGGGTTGTGCCTGACTGGCGCTTCAAACTGCAAACGCACCGTTCCCGCCTCATGAGAGAAGGCAACTTCTGCCAGCCCAAGGGAAGGGTTAATCGTAGCTTCTCCCGCCTCTATCAAACGGAACCAAGACCATGGCCCAACAAAGGTCTCGTTGATCACGGCGCGCGACCGTGCGAACAAACGCAACGTCAAATCACTGTTCTGCAGCCCAGTAACGGGCCAAGTTTGCGCATCCCAAAAGAGCGGGCCATGCCTAAACTGATGCAGAGTGATACCTGAGGACAGGTTCAATTCACTGAGCGTGTTCGACATAAAACCCGTCCGAACCGAGAATTCCAGATATGGGTTCGCTTCGGTAAACATAGAGGCCGTGATTTCGGCAAAGCGTTCGAAGGCACGTTTCGCTTCGTCTGTCATATCTGCCTGCCCAGACAACAGGAAAGATGGTCGTGGCTCAAAGCTGCCATCTTCCGCCTTGAACCGCGACAGATAAGTAGCATCAAAAACTGCGATCTTACCTTCAGGCGCAAACAGGTCGGCGAATTCCACAAGTGGGAAATCTGCATCACTGTTACGATTGAATGGGAACGTCATGGTCAAGGAAGCGCCATGGGGCGCCATGATTTGGCGCTGCCATTGGGTATCTATATAATCATAGACAAATTCCATCGCGCGATCATCGAGCGTGACAGCAATACTGCGGCCGAAATTACGGATGATGTCCAATTCAGATCGACTCACAAAGGCGTTCAACACGCCCAATGGGTTGGCGCTCTCGGCCGCTTGGAACTGTTCGAACAAGAATTGGCCTGTGCCATTGGGAGCCGTGCTTGCCTCTAAAAGCCACTGGTTCACATCACGGGCATATGTCAAAAACAGATCAAACTGGCTCTGTTGCTCAGGCTGTGCCGTAGCCGCATCAATATACTGACGGAAGGCTGTCCTGATGTTGCTCGCTGTCGCGGCCTCAGCATTGGCCGATGCAGGTGCAAGAACCGGCTGCGCGGGAGCTTCGTCGCCATCGGTGGGGGCATCCGCTGGTGCGTCAAGATAAATTCTGATGTCGGTATTTTCTGCCAGCGCTGCCGCCAAGCGATCCATCGGATTTTCAGAAGCATTGGTCAGGGATTGCATCAAAACCTGTGCATCGCCCCATCCTTCTGCGTCACGCAAACGTAGGGAGGAGAGAAACGCGCTCCAATGCGCGATATAATCAGCCGTGTAGTTTTGCGCGACACGGCGGACGATGGAGTTTTGGGTTGCATTATCTAGCGCACCAATAACTTCTTCATAGGTATTCAACATGGCCTCGAGATCGGGCATTTCACCTTGCTCGAAGAGATCGTCAAACCCACCGCGCGTATATCCGCGCGGAACAAGATAAACCAAAGGATCTTCGATAGGATCAAACACTTCAAAGAAGCGCGGCCCGATTTCCTGACGCAGATCAACCCGCTCCGCAAATTGGCTCTGGCGCATAAGCGATGCATAAAGCAGATCGGCCGTATCCAAATCAGACAAGGTCGCAGTGATCACGGCGCGCAGTTGCTCGTTGCGCTCGGTAGGGGGTTGGTTGATCTCGAAGAGGTCCGTCAAGGTGGCGCGCAATTGCGCCTGAAATACACCAGACACTTCGCCCTGTTCAGCAAGCCCATCAGAGAAATACCTGATAAGATCGGCTGAATACCGCTGTTGATCGGAATAGAATTGGGCAGCAACAGACGCTAAGCGGATCAACTGCACCCCATCCGCCAAAGCATTATAGGCGAATGTTTCTTTCTCAATGAAATCAACTAAAGTTGCCTGTAGCCCTTGGGTCAGTTCCTCTTGGTAAAGGCGTTCATAGGTTTTCTGCATCGACCATCTCGGCAAGAAAGGTCGATAATGTTGGCCATTTAGGGCCTCGTAATCCCGCAGGCCTGCGCGGATGGGTTGCAGCATCAAAATCCGCTGAACCAGAAAATCCCCATCCGTGGTCACGCTTCCTAGATCGCTGTAATATTGATCAAACGCGTCATTCATCTGTGCATTTACGATCGCATAGCTGCGATAGTTTTCCCACATAGCCAGACCAAAGGCAGCGAGAAACGCGGCCAATCCAACAGACCACAGCGTAGCGGCAAGCCGCGATTGATAGAGTTTGCGCCGGTTGGGTTGCGCGATAAAACTTTCGCGGTGATAGGCGGCAGCCAACTGCCCTGCATTCTCGGTGGTGACGCTATCTGGTGCTGTTTCACAATGCGCCATCAAAGGGGGCGCATCAAAAAACCTTTGCCCTGAAACTTGGCTGAGTGGATCAACCGCCGCCATGCTCGCGCGTGCGCCCACAAATGCGATGCTTTGTAGGTTCAAAGGTGTGCGGCGCGGTGGCAAAGGTTGTGACAAGGTCGCCACACGATCAATCAACTGGGCCTTCAATAGCGCCAGTTGCAGCGGCGCATTTACAAGCGAGGCGCAAAAATCAGGCGATAATTGCTTTTGTAAAACCCGAAACTGCACCGCAGTCAGACTTTCCGTCAATTCGCGGAATAGCTTTTCGATCCGAACAGCAAGACTTGGCTCCTCTGCGCTGAGGAAGCCGCCAAATATCCGCCCGTCACCCATGTGCTCCGTAAGGATAGCAGCGCGCGCAATATCGGGGATATGTTCAAGCCCAACCAAAGCGATGTGCACTGGCAGATCGACACCGAATTCATCCGCGGCCACATTCAAAATGCGATTAATATTCGAGACATTACCCGTCTCTGCCGCAGCGGTTTGCATCAGCCCCGCAAGCTCATATTCAACAAACGCCCCGTTAACGGCTAGGCTTGGGCGGTTTTTCATTAGGCATCCCAAAACGATGCTGAGTAGATCAAATGACAACTCTGACCCTGGCGCGACTTCAATGCGATAAGCGATCCCTGTAGGGGATGTCCATGTCGTAAAGGTTAACCCTTTATGTGAAAGAGGATCCCCAAACTCCACATAGCCCAATTCGGCCATCGTAGTCGCCCGACTGTCCTTTTGCATAGCCAAGAACAGCACCCATGACACACTCATTGGATCACGATTGATGATCTTAGCTCTTGCGCGGGCTTGGCGGAATTGTCGCAACGCCGATGCACGCAACGCCCGCAATTCTGCTGCCATAGGATCATGCACCCAGATGCGCTTGCGGAAAATGAAAATGAGCACCGCACCAAGGATCGTTAGGGTTACAACGACCCCCAGCCAGATCAACAAAGTCAGATCAAACGTCCCACCAACCAAAAACCGATAGCCAAAATAGGCCAACTGCACGGTCATGATGGCCGCGAAAATGACAACCAATAGTTTTTGCCACACACCCTGCTTCATGGTCGCGCTCGGGTCACAACTGTCCCGCTTTCACTGCTGTAGATATAATCAACCGCACTTTCAGATTGGGCGATTTCGCGCCGCTCGGAAAAGCTTTGATATGTAAGATGATCCATACGACTGCGTGCGCCCCAAACAACGAGAGCCACAGATAGAACTAATCCGACTGTTGCAGCGATTTTGCGACTTGCAGGCACGATGCGTCTTGGTGGTTTAGTATCCTGGATTGGCCGCCCAATCGCTGCAGGCTTGTCGTGGCGAGGCACAAGATTTAACGCCGTCTCGATGCGGTTTAACAATTGATCCCGCTCAGATTCATTGCCAGTGGTATATTTCCCACGATACCCAAGCTTCAGGAAAATATAGATGATCTCAAGAAACTCGGTGAGGGCTTTGGGTTGACGCAAGGCGCGCTCTGCCACGCTATAAAAACGATCACCCCCGTCACGAAACCCAAAGAGATCTGCCACAAGGCTGCGGTTTTCCCATCCGCGATCTTTGCTCCATGGGCTGAGCATCACAAACTCATCAATGACAATCGCAAAAAGGAGACACAGATTTTCCGCGACAGACGGAGGATAGTCTAAGTTAATTGCTCTATATTTCAGATCAATAATCGCGCGTGACATCTCCATACGCGTTGTGCCCAACTCACCGGCGGGGGACATCCGCACCATCACACCACAAAGCGCTAATAGATCGGCAGACACATTGATGAGACGGTTTCGTGAACCGTCAAAACCCCGAAGGGCACGATCAAGGTTTTGCAAATCAGCGGTCGAGACAGGCGAGAGTTGCGCCATTCCCATCACGGGCGGCCGCGCAACACGCGCGGCATTCTCTACCTCGTCCCCTGCTGTTTCGGAAAAAACATCCGTCATGATTAACCTAACATATAAAGGGTCGCGTCCACCGTGGCGATCCTGTCATCCACGTGCAGAGCAAGGGCCTCGCGCTTACTCAAGAACCGTTGCCATATCGGGCTGCTGGTGTTGATTGAGAAGAATGCAGCATCGCTGCGTGAACGTAATTCAACAGGCGGCGCGGCCAAAGGTGTCAGATCAATGCCTGGCAAACCGCGCGACACCAGTTCTGGCATGGCCGACAACCCCGCAAGTTTGCAGGCCAACGGGCCAACTTGCGCCAAGGCATTGGCCCCATCAGGCCCAGAAAGCGCGAGAATTGGGCGGCGCTGCTCTGCCAATACACGCGCGGGGATAACCAAGCGCAACAGTCTTCTGCTTTCGAAAAGCTCTGTGTTCCAAGGCAAAGACATAACGCTTGACGGCTTTTCGAGCGTTAGCTTGCGGTGCAAATCCGTCAGAACCGCATCAAAACAATCTTCCATTTTTTCTGGATCATAGAGCATGCTTTCGGGCGTTGCCCGTCCAAGAATAGCATCCAGTTCTACCGATAAGGTCGCAAACCCTTCATACAACGCGCGCGGCGAAATACGACCCGAATGCTTGGCATTTTGGAGGATCAAAAGCCAACGGTTCAAAACCTGCAACTCTAAACGCTCAGACAGAAGGCTTGCATCGCTGCGCACGCCCGTTTCACTGGTCACACGGCTTGCGGCATTTTCCGCACGCAATCGCGCGAGAGAAATAGTTTTCTCAAGCCGCTCAGCTAAAATCTTCGAGGCGCGCAGATCAATCGCCCGCGGCATGAAGGATCGGTCTAATACGACACGCCCCTCGCTGGTTTTCTCCAAAATTCGAGCGACTGGAATTGTCGCAAAGCCTGACAGATCAGAACTGCCAAGTTTCAGGCTTACCCCCACTTCGGCGAGTTCCGTTTCAACAGGCTCATTTTCGGGGTCGTTGATATCTCGCAACTCGCGGCGGGTCTTGATCATACGCGCAGTGTCGCCATCTTCACCAAATTGCGCAGCGCCCGTGATGGCCAATGGCACAGCAAGGTGAACCACTTCATCAACAAGGCCATCGGGTATATCCATGACCACTTCTTTGGCGAGGCGGAAAAACAGACGATCAGGCAAAATACCCGCCGCGTGGCGCACTGCAAATTTACCGACATCTAAAACATCGGTGTTCAGTTCCAGTTCACTGACGCCGAAATCGCCCGCATCCAAGGAAAGCTGGGCAACTTCGTTGACATAGCGCTGCAGGGAGATGTCAAAATGTTGAAAATGCTGAGGGGCGATGAACATGCCCTCTGACCATACAATCGCACCACTCATTACTCACCTCCCCCAAAGAGCTTGGAGAGGAAACCAAACCTTCTCCGTGGGCTTTCGGACTCTTCACCCGCATCGCTAGGATTACGGAACTGGATTGAAATCCCTGACGATGTCACAGATACCGTCACACCATTATCAAGTCGTTCCGCGTCAATTGGAACAGCCGCGCGAAATTCTTGGGTGCTGTAATCAGCAAATTCCGCGAATGCGCCTAAATAGAACACATCAGGCTCTAGATCAAAAGCGACCAGACGGGTCTCCCCAGGATAGAGCGGAGACAAGCTTCGCTTGTCGAGAACCACACCTGCAAGGTCGGGTGAATTGTCGTTGAAGATATCCCAGAAACTCGCCGCTTCAAATTCCGTGCGTGAGCTGAGTTGATAAAGCCGCACAACAATCGAGTTCGCGGAGTTGTTATACTGGTTCACATTAGGCCCAGCCTCAACACTCAGTGTTTTGTTCACGGGCATTGGATCTTCGGGAGGTGGCGCGCAGGCAATTAAAGCCAGACAGGCCGCTCCTAGGATGAATGGACGCACTGACATCATAGCTTGCGCATCTCCTCTGCGAAGAGTGCCATGAAGCTACGGCGAAATTCTCCACTTGCCTTTTTGCGCGCAAATTGACGGGCATGGATGCGCCAATAGCGTTTTTCTCGGCTGACGAGGCGAGGAATGAATTCATCATAATCCTCCTTGAGAACTGATGGATCGAGTTCTTCAAGAAAACGCTCAATCGCCTTTTCCATCGCAGCGGATACTTTCTCGCGCTGTAAGGTATTATGAAGAGGGGCTTGATGGAGTTGCCTGTTGGCCTCGTATGCCGCCACATCCATCACTTCAACCGCTTCATCTCGCATAGGGGCCGATTGATCTTTTTCAGCTTCGGCCTCCTCGCGCATTTCGGGGCCTTCCGCGAAAGGATCGAACATCAAATCTTGTTCAAGATCGAGGTCTGAGCCCGTAAATCCTGTCTCAGGCTCTACCAAGGTTTCTTCGACATCTTGGTCAGGCAAAAGTGGATCATCACCTGCAATGTCAGTTTCGACATGGAATTTATGATATTGTTGGTTCACTGCTTCTTCTTCCATTTCTTTCTCCACAAGCCCAAACATAAGCTTGTAACCTGCGAAGCTGACGACATCCCCATCCTTAAGGGTTTGGGGATCTTGAGAAGGCAACTCACGACCATTCAAAATGGTGCCTGTTTCGCTATTACCCGTGATCGAGTAGCTGCCGGTTTCAATCCGTTGAATTATGATATGCGTAGGGGAGATTTTTTCTGACAGGTCAGGCAAGCAGATATCGCAAGCGAAATCTCGACCAATGGTGATCCCATCTGCATCAAGATAAAACTCACGTTTCGTCACCGTTTCGGTGGCAGGTATCTGCAAGAGCTGAACACTTAACGTCATTGGATTTCCCTCACGCAGCGTTCGATTTCATTATTAAAACGACCCAAGAACAGCGGGTTGGCGTCGATGTAGGATTGCGCAAAATGCACAGACATGTCCTGACGCCCAAAAGGAATTTTCTGAAATTGATCTTCGGACAGGCCACGGGCCTCCATGAAATGCGCAAAGATCAACTCATATTCTAGGGCTACATCGATATCACCCACGATCAACATGTTCAAAAGCGACTCCGCATCACGTGGGCGCATCACAACATTATACCCATTGCGGTGAAGAAACTGCCATTTTGAGGTGGCGAATTTGGCACTGTATCTTGCGGACAATGCATCGCTGGGATCGTTTGGATCTACGTCTGAGGAGAGTAGCATATACCACGCCAAATCCTCGGACACGACAGGCGCCGAAGGAACCGAATATTCAGCCCGCGTGCTGTTCGCTGACCCCACAAAAAAACCGTCATATTCTCCTGTCTGCGTGCCCAATTGCGCATCGGCCCAGACAGTCATGATCAGCTCATAGGGCACATTCATCGCGTCAAGGGCACATTGGATACGCTCAACCGCGATACCTGTCATCTGATCCCCTTCAATCATTTGATAGGGTGGCAAATTTTGAGTGGCTAACCGCAACACAGGCCCAGTTTGGGCAATAGCTTGCACAGGAAAAATCAGTGCAGCCATGCCAAACGCAGCCGCCCTTATCCTTTGCAACAAAACATATTGCCATTGCATTGCGTTACTCCATCTTCAAGACGACATCCGTGCCATCATGCGAGACTGTGATTGACTGCATTGGCCGATCTTCAATCACGCGTGTGATGCATTCTTCGGCCAATCTAGGAAGGAATTTTTTGTTAATAATTGCCTCAAGTGCGCGCCCCCCAGACAAAGGGTCGGAATTACTGCGCACCACATAATCGACAAAACTTTTCTCCCAACCAAACGCTGCGCCATATTGCGCTGCAATTCGTTTTTTAATCCGATTGAGATGGATTTCGGTCAACTTGCTGCCAACCTCTGGGGTCAAAGGACGATAGGCAATCAATTCCGTTCGACCGATAAAGGCTGGGCTAAACCAATCCAGCAAAAGAGGCCGCAAATGATCGGCCAGTTCCTGTGAGGTTGGGGGGTGATCTGCACCATCAATATAGTCACGGATTTCCTCACCACCCGCATTTGATGTCATAATGACAATCGTGTTCCGAAAATCGACATCATTGCCTTCGCTGTCTGAAATATGGCCCTTGTCGAAAATCTGAAAAAACACATCCTGAATTTCGCGATGCGCCTTTTCCATCTCATCAAGCAACAACACGGAATAGGGGCGGCGGCGCACAGCTTCGGTCAAAACACCACCTTTGCCATAGCCAACATACCCTGCGGCGGCACCTAACAACATTGAGACTTTATGGGCCTCTTTGAACTCCGTCATGTTGATCGTTGTGACGGCTTCCTCTCCACCAAAAAACTGATCCGCTATTGCAAGGGCCGTTTCAGTTTTTCCCACGCCAGACGGCCCACACATAAGAAACACACCAATCGGCTTACGCGTATCTGTGAGGCCTGCGCGTGCGATCTTCAACGAGCGTGCAATAGCATCAATCGCATCATCTTGGCCGATGACACGTTTTTTGAGGCTTTCTTCCAGATGCAATAGGCGTTCAGCTTCGCTGGCGCTGACATTTGACATTGGCACGCCCGTCCAATCTGAAACAACCTCGGCGATGGTCGCGCGCGCCACCCATGGATGAACGAGAACAGTGCCATCTTCATCGTCTTGGCCCTGCGCACTCACCGCGCCACTGTCCTCAGCAGCGGCACGCGCCACGTTGAGCTTGGATTCAACCTTGGCCTTTTGATCCTGCCACATTGCGATACGCTCAGAGACAGTGGCTTGCAAATCTTCAATATTCGAATTGAGGTCGCTTGGATCAAAATCAGCATCACCAAACATCCGCGCATCGGCATCGAGTTTGTTCAATTCCGCCTCAAGAAAGCGGAGCTCTTCTTCCAATGTCTCAATTTGGACAGGCCGTGCATGCTGCGACAAGGCCACGCGTGCGCAGGCTGTGTCCATCAGGCTAATCGCCTTATCAGGCAAACGGCGTGATGGCATGAACTGGATCGACAAATCCACTGCCGCTTTAATCGCGTCCTCGCGCACCATGACATCATGATGCTTGCTTAGCCCCTCCGCCACGGCACGCAAAATATTCACTGATGCATCACGAGATGGCTCTTCAATTGTAATCGGCTGGAACCGGCGAGAGAGGGCTGGGTCTTTTTCAAAATACTTTTTGTATTCTGCAAAAGTCGTGGCCGCGACTGTGCGGAATTCACCGCGCGCCAAAGCAGGTTTTAACAGGTTAGCCGCATCATTCTGGCCTTCTGTGCCCCCTGCGCCAATCATTGTATGCGCTTCATCGATGAAAACGATGATTGGAGTTTCAGAGGCTTGCACCTCTTTGATCACGTTTTTCAGGCGTTCTTCGAATTCACCTTTTACACTCGCACCAGCCTGCAAAAGCCCCATATCTAGCGCCACAAGGTCTGCACCTTGAAGTTGTTCTGGGACTTCCCCCGAAGCAATTTTTTGCGCGAGCCCCTCCACCACGGCCGTCTTCCCAACGCCTGGCGCTCCCAGAAGAATGGGGTTATTCTGGCGCTTGCGTAACAATACATCAATCGCCTTGGACACTTCGGCCGTGCGACCCAGAACACGGTCAAGCTGCCCTGCACGAGCCTGCTCTGTCAAATTGACCGTGTATTTCTGAAGCGCCGTGCCTTGACCGCTGGACGCGGGCTGACCTGCACCACTGACGGATGTAGGGGCAAGGCCGGCTGCTGCTTTCGCTGATTTGGCCGCAAAATCAGATAAAGCATCGGTCGACAAAGGACGCAAAGCCGTCAACGCAACGGGCTTAGCCCCAAGCGCATTCGGTAGCTGGCTGACAAGGAAAAACAACTCGGGTGTTATCTCCCCAAACCCAAGTTCAATCGACCCATGCAGCCATGCTTGCTCAATCAATTTACTCAGATTGCCCGATAAGGTTGGCTGCGATTGGGCTTCGCCTGTGCCATAGGGCATCGCACGTTCAAGCTCAGACTGAAGATCCGACAGCGACACACCTTGGTCTTCTAAGAAACCCTGCAGAGCCGTGTTGTTTCCAAAAATCACATGGAACAACCAATGCGCAGGTTCGACTGTCGTCACCTTGCGTTTCATGGCTTCTCCCACCGCATTCTCCAAAGCGGCGCGGAGAGAGGGTGATAGTCGGGCAACAAGTTTCGTGAGGCTCGCCAAGAGAACTGATCCTATGCTGGTATTTGCGTAAGTTTTATCTGCGCCGCCGCATGGGGATGGCGAGCAGGATTAAGTAGGTTGTAAGCCCCCAAGCGATCCGCTTGAGCAGCTGTTGCTGAGAGCCGCGGCGCATTAAGGCAGGCGCGCGTGAGATTGGCAAAGAAGGTGACAGGTGCGCGATCACGCAAATATTGCGCCGCGATGCTCCGCATTTCAGCCAAGGCATCTGTATCGGCAATCATGCGGTTCAATTCAGCGCGGTTGGCGCAAGAGATATGCACTGAGATATGCCCCATCGGCGTGCGCCCAAAACGCCCCAAAATGGCTCCTTGTCCAAGGGCCACCCCCGTTTCTGGGCAGCTGGTCAACCGCCCAAGGCTATCGCGATCAATGGGACGCATTGTCTTGAAATCAGCGCTAACCTCAACTGGCGACCCCGTCCACCACGCCAAAATATCCCGCAATCCTGCAAGGCTACGCGTGCGCGACAAAAGTGGCATCAACAGTTTCAAGAGCCGCGGATCATCCTCCCCGCGCGCCAACATTTGCAAAAGTCGCGACAGGATAGAAGCTGCCCTTTGGCCTTTCTGATCCTGTGTCGACACAAGAACAGACGCTCGCTCGACCCGCAGTTGCAGTTGCAAAAGACGGCGGTCAAAAATAGCCAGGAAATCACGCAAGCCCGCATCGTCAGCGTGTAAACCCGCAAGCATTGCAAATTGAATATGATCAGGCAAAGCACCATCAAACTTGGTCAATGGGCCATGCGCCAAACGCGCATCAAAGCTTCCGCTATTTTTCGCTACAGCACCATCCGTCACACTTCCATCTGGGAAAGGGTCAAATGCGCCTTGATCTAATGCGCGTTGAAAATATGGATTATTCAGGCGATCCGCCTGCACCAATGGCAGATCAATCAAAACAGAAGGGGTATCATCCTTTATCCGCATATCTGCCCCCCATGCTGACGCTTGAAGGTTTTGAAAGGGACAGTTCTGCCACGCTCCCGCAGAGTAAGTTTAAAGAAGCGATCGTAGCTGATAAGTGACGTGAAATAGAGGTGCAGTGCCGAAGCAAACACATGTTTGGAGAGAGGCAGCGCCTCAACATCCAACACCACTTCAATATGGCTACCCGCAGAAAGCAACACCTTGCGCCCGATTTGGACAGGCGCGATGGATTGGCTAACATTCACATCCCAAATCGCATTTGCGGCATCGCAATACCCATCAGGCGCCGCAAGATGCAGGGACTCTTTGAGCACCTCGACAGGGTTATCAGCATCGAACACTGTCGCAAAATTACCGTTTATTAATGCAAGTATGTCCCACAAGCGTTCTGCGCTTACATCTGGCATAACGGCCACGCTGGGTTCACCCAGCAAACGAAACGGCGTCTCAGCCACGCGATCGTCACGGAAAAATACCGTTGTATCGGGTCGCAGATGGAAGGCGGATTTCCCATTAGAGCAATAAAGATCTGCCACAATGTCCAAAGATGGCGCATCGTCTTCAAGTTGGGCAGGGATTGAAAAGCTCACTTCACGGCGCGCTTGATCGAATTCACCCACCAAAAAGCGTTCTTGCCATATGGGCTGGTTTTTATCCTCGCGCCTGCTTAGCGAGGTGATATTCGGAAGAGCCACTTCGCCGTCAGGGGTCAATTCGTAAATATTACAAATTTGCAAACACGCGACATGCATGTCGGTCGCTGTGTCAGGTTTGATCGGCACTTGCATACGCGCATAATCATAGCGTACGGGCGCAGAACGGTCGCGATATAGATTGATCACCGGAACAACATTGATCGATATATCGCCCATCTCTAGCGCTGAGAGCTTTTGCGCCCCCTGACTGGAAAGGAAAAAGCGCAACTCAACTGGGCCGGTTTGAACTTTTGAAAATCCACCATCCGTATCCGAGAGCGTGAAATACGATGCTTTGTCAGGATAGGCTAAAAAATCGCGCAAACGGGATAATGCGGCAGGTTCAGCGGCGTGCAGCGGCATGAAACTTGACCGCGCTTGCACCATCGACAAATCAAAACTGTGTTTCGGCAGCATATAAGTCGCTTGGGCAGGGGCCGCCCCGTCACGACTTGGGGCGTAACCTACCGCAATCACATCCCCTGCCAAAACATCAATCAAGCGATGCTTGCGTCCCCCGACAGCCGACACATAGATTTCAAAGCTTGAACATCCAAAGTCAGACAAGCCTTGGCCAGCGTCAAATGGGCTGATTGTTAAACATATCGCCGCCTCGCAACCTTGCACCATGTTAGGCAAATCAAATCGCAAGGGCGCACGCTCTAGTGAGGCATTTGTAAGGGCGCATGGGTTTAACTGGGTGTCGCGGGCGACTGTGAATAGACAATCGGGGGCATCACCGCTCATCATCACAGGCATAACCGTATCTTTTTTCAAAAAGACGGGATCACCTAAGGTTTCCGCATCTGCATCCAACCGCACCGCGGCATAACTTGGCGCGCCCAACAGGAAACTTGGGGCGACCATATTAATCAAATCCAAAGCGGTTTCTGGCAAAGTGTCATCTAACCGTTTCGACAAGCGCGCAGCGTGCAATGCGACTGAATCAGCCAATCTCTGCACATCGGCGTCTGTAGATTTTCCTGCACTGATCCCAAGAGCTTTTGCTTTTTGCGGATGATGCTTTTCAAATTCCGCAAAAGCGCGGCGCATGTAATCAAGCTCGGTCTCATAATATTGGAGGATTTGTTCCATCGCTTAGACGGCCTCCTCTTTATATTGATCCATGCGCGACAGGGTCTTGGTGATCTCAACCTGATCCATACCCGCCTGACTGCGCACAGCGCCCGCTATGAAAAAAGTGACTGCGTTTTCTTCAGCCTTATCTTGAAGTGATATTTCAGACATCAGGGCCAAGCGTGGCTCAAACTTTTCCAGACGATCCCGCAACATACTGCGGACTTGCGTATTGCGCTGCCCTTCGCCCAACGCCCAATCCATGGGAACGCCGAAGCACAAGTTGGACAGTTGCACATTGGGAAATTCAGGCCCAACCACGTATTCAGGGGCGATTGAATGCAGTAAAGTTTCAACCTGCAGACCGATTTGGTCTTCAATACTCTGCCCTGCGGACTGGTTTAGAAAGGCGGATGCAAAGCTCATTTACGCGGCCTTTCCTGCTAAGCCCGCCCCAAAATCGGTGCGCAGCGTGATGTCGCCCAAAACGTTGTCAATTTGGAACTGTGGTCGAACAACAACCTCACAATGAAAACGTGCGGCATCCGTGGTCGATTCAGATATACGCACGCGCGCGCCCTGAAGCGGAAAGCGGGCTTGCAATTCGTTCGAACTGCTTGACCCTGACACATAAGGATCGAACCAATCGTTTAAAATCTGCTCACATTCGGCGGATGTTTTCACCTGCCCGATCAATGCGCGAATTTGCACTTTGAGGTAATGAACAATGCGGCAGGCAATCATGACGGACTGAAGTTGCGTCACAATTTCAGAGGCCGCATTTCCACCCGTGTTGGTGACAGAACGGTTCCCCACAAAATAAAGCAGATTGTTTTTTGGACTTTCGGCCAAGGGAATGAAGCCCTGTTCTGCATAGATATGCGCAAGGTTTCGGGTCATACGAATATGAGCCCGCACGCCACGATTGCAGCCTTCGGGGATGGGATGCTCCGTGGGGGCAAGCACCGCCCCCTCGCCAGCATACGACCCAACAAGCTTAAGAAATCCAAACCAAGCATACCGCAAAAATTCAGAAATCACCGTGCGCAAAAAGTCATAGGCAGCACTGGCCCACAAACCATCACTCTGAGACGGCCATTGGTGAAACCGAAACCCGATATCTCGGTCTTGATAGCGACTGCGCAGTTGCGTTTTGAGCATAACCAAGGACAAAAACCGCGCATTCGGACGATTGCGCAACGCCTGCCAACTGCGATATTCATCACTGTGCAGAACGTTGGACACGCGCCGCGCATCACTGAGCCAAGCTGCGTCTTTTTCTCCCAAGAAATCATCTGCAAGACCCATGATGATCGGGCACATCACCGCTTCCCCTAACTCACAGACCAGCTGTGCGGTATAGAGGTCGTCAAATTCTGTCTCAAGGCTCATGGATAGCGGGTGATCTAGCATTGCGATGCCAAAGGGCTCTCCGCCCATCGTATCCAATTCGCGCTGCCCCATGAGTTTATAAAGGATCGATTGACGCAGCTCGCTTGTGTAGTGCAAATCGCGTGACAGCTCGTTCCAGCTTAAATCTAAAAGCTTGATCTTAACCGAAGGCGCGCCGCGTTTTGCCCAAACAACGGATGCAAGACCTGTCCATCTTGCCTCCATTTCTTGAAACTCTGGATGTTCGATGATTGCGCTCATCTGATCGGATAGGGCATCTTCGATATCCAAGATCGTGCGGCGCAAAAATGACGTTAGCGCGGGAACATCACCAAACCGCGTCTTAAGCCGCTCCAACATGTCATGCGAAACGGCAATCATCCCCGCCGCCCCATCGGGCAGCGGAGATGAAGAAGTTATATGATCTGACACAAAGGTCACGATGCCCCTATCAACCGCCAGGGATCTTTGTGACCATACGAACCGAAGTTGTAAGCTCTTCGAGCTGCAACCAAGGGCGCAAGTAGGCCACCGCAGAATAGGCGCCTGGTTTGCCAGGCTGCTCGATCACCTCAATGGTGCTCTCAGCCAATGGCGTTTTAGAACGCTCGGCGTTCCCCATAGCACCAGCGTTGGTGTACTGATCAATCCATGATTGAAGCTGCGCCTTGATATCATTCGCCTCAAGGTTAGACCCAAGCATATCGCGCCCCATAACCTTGAGGTAATGCGCAATACGGCTGGACGCCATGATGTAAGGCAAACGCGCGGAAATAGCCGCGTTCGAGGTCGCATCAGGATCAACATATTCCTTCGGGCGCTGCGTTGTTTGGCTGCCGATAAAGACTGCGTGGCTTGTGTTTTTGTAATGCACAAGCGGCAGGAAGCCGAGATCAGACAGTTCCTTTTCACGTTCATCCGTCAGGCTTACCTCAGTCGGGCAGGCTTGCTGAACATCGCCCGCGTCAGACTTGAAGGTCAGGTTGGGCAATTGATCCACCTTACCACCATTGTCCAGACCACGGATCGCCGTGCACCACCCAAAGGCAGTAAAGGCTTCGTTCATCTTCAACGCCATGTCATAGGCCGCATTCGACCAAACAAGCTCGCTGTTGTTTTTTGGACGCTGGTTGCCTTCCTTGTCGACATCCAATTCGTGGAAATCGAAAGTTTTAGCCTTACCACCATTTGCACCATAGGGCAGACGCGCCAGCGTTGCAGGCAAGGTCAGCGTGACATAGCGAGATTCATCGCTGTCCCGGAACCCGTTCCACGCGGCATATGTTGGTGAGGAAAAGCCCGCCGCGACAGGGCGACCTTCGGCGAAGCTTTCATAGCTCTTATACTCGAACATCTCAGCGCCAGCGGCTGCGATGAACGGTGCGTGACAGGCGGCAGCCGTTTCCGCCATATAGGTCAGAAGGGCGACATCCTCATCACCATAGCCAAAGAAGTAATCGCCTATCAGCAGGCCATAAGGTTCGCCGCCCGCAGTGCCGAACTCATCTTGGTAAAGAGATTCAAACAATGGGCTACGATCAACCGCGGGTGCATCTTCAAATTGCTCCAGCAGTTCTTCTTTGTTGTAGTCAACAAGCTTGATCTTCTGCTGCGGCCCAAGCTCAGACTCGCGCACAACTTTTTGCACGCCGCGCCAAGAACCTTCGAGTGCCTTGAACTTTTCGTTTTGCAAGATTGCAGACATCTGCTTGGACATCAGCTTATCGATCTCGGCCACCGCCTTGCGGATGGTCACGCCAACGTTTTGATCCCAAACAATTGAACCTTCCATGGCCTGTGCAGTCAGAACCGAAAGCAATTCTTTGGTCTGGTCAGCTGGGGTTTGAGAGGTTGCTTCAAGCGCCCGATCCAAGAGGCTAACATTCGTCTCCGTGGCTGGCGCTGCGCCGCCACCTGCTTCTGTCTCTGCCATCGTTACTCTCCCTTATTCTCAGCGCTCACGCCCAGCTCTTCGCCTAGCGCTTTAACCATGTCGGCATCTTGCAGGATTTCCTTCAGAACCTTCTCCAGATCGCGTGAACGATCCGCTTTAGCGACAAGGGTCATCAGTTTCTCACGGGTCGCAGCAAGGTTGCGCAAAGGCTCCACCTTGTCGACAATCGCATCAGGCTCGAAATCCTTCATGGATTTGAAATCAAGCTCGACTTGGAACTCAGACCCGTCGTTCTGGATTTTATTTTCAACCGTGAAGCTCAACTTCGGGCCAACACGGGTCATCACATCGTTAAAGTTGTCTTTGTCGACTGTGTAGAATGTGCGATCTTCGAGGTCTTCTTTATCCTCACGATCGCCAGAATAGCCACCAATCATACCGATAATGAAAGGCAGTTCTTTCTTCTGCATCGAACCGCCGTCTTCGACATCATACGTGATGCTTACACGGTTCTTACTTACACGCTTCTGTTGGGCGTTAAGTGCCATACCATTTACTCCTTAAGGATTACTTCTTCGCTTCAGCGTTGCCTGACACAAGCTCACCGGTCTTGAGATCAAACTTGACGGTATCGCCTTTGGTGACCGCCCCTGCTTCGTCCTCGATGTAATAGGTGATCGAAACAGTGGTGAACGAAATGCTCATACTGTTTTGACCAGGGGTTACATCATAGCTCGACAGACGGCCCTGCTCGACCGTGACGATCTTGACAGGGATCAAGCCCTTACCATCGTTCTTTTGTTTGGTTTCTAAAATTTCAAATGTTTTGCCTTTGTCACCTGGGGCAAAAAATAGGGTCGACAAAACCGCAGAAGCATTATCTGCGCCGCGCGTGACTACGAGGTCGGAAATTCCGGGAACACCCACTTCGGCATCCCCCGCCGAGCCAACCGCTACATGCACTGCGCGGGAGAACCCCAACGAGTAATTATTCACAGGAAAGAAGCCTTTCTTTCCCGCAATCTCTTTGACAGTGGCCATTCCAGGGAATTTGTCGATCCCATCGATCCGCATAAACAGTCCGGACATATTATGTACCTTCTTTCTCTGTTGGATTCATTCTTCGACTACGATTTCATTCACCATTGAAAATCTTCCACTGGCAAATCTGGTTCGGCTTCCGCGGCATCACTGGCCACTGAAGCATCTGCCTCGGCTTCCGAAACAGGCTCCGCTACAGGTTCCACAACGGTCGGGGCAGGGTCTGCGACAGGCACAGATTGAGGGGCCGCAGCAGCAACTGGCGCGGCAGATTCAAGATTGGGTTTTGGCATGGCGGCCGAATAATCTGACAAAGTCGGATGGGCAATTGCCCCTGCCCCGCGCTTGCCGAACGTGTCGGCAAAACCTTGGCTCTCCAGACCTGTCATCAGTGACATTTGCGCCATGCCAACGCTGCCTTCTGACAGAATTTCACGATATAGGTCACCCGCACTGAGGCTGCCCCACCGCACGGCACGATCAAGCAGCAAGCAGATTGGTGAATGTGGTTCCGTGGTGCGAAAATAAGTGGCAAGGCGGGCTACAGCCTGCAGCGCCTCATTGCGATTGGCGAGATTGGCAGACGGGTCAAAGCCCATACCACCCCCACGCATGCCATGCGCAGCCTGCGACGGCTCAGACGCAGCGTCACTTGTGTCTGTCGCTACGTCTTCATCTGTAAGTGCCTCGTCCTCAACACCTGGCCAAACGAAATTGCTGCCTTCAACCAAACGCTGGATCGCCGCAAGGATATCAGTAACCAAACGGCGTCCATACCCAATCATGGGCGCGGTTTGACTGTGCTGTGCGGCGTATCTCTTGAGGGCTGTATCCAAGCGGTCGAATTGGCGCTGGATATCCTGCAGCCCTTCGACTTTTTGCGTCAGCGCGTCATACCCAGTCTCAAGGCCCGCACTCGTTTCGGCACGCAGCTCGTCCAATGTGCCGTTTTTATCGGCAAGAATGAACTTTCCGTAGGTGACCTCACCGATCAAACGATGCGCCGTCATGGGGGCGGCCAAGAGACCGCTGCCTTCAACTTCACCCACCAACTGAACAAAAGGGCGCAATCGCAATTCGGCAATTTCTGCTGCTTGCGCCTGTTCACCATCACCTTTCAGCTTATCCGCGGGCGGCAAGGGTTGTAGGCTATCTATGCTTTCTTCTACCAAATCAGCAATTGCTGTTAACGCGGCTGCGGTGTTTTGAATTGGTTTCTCACCATGCACTTGCGCAGCGGTGAACCATGTAAATATTTCTAAGTCTTTCGATGTCTCTTTCAGACAGGTTTCACAAAGCTCTGCCAAGTTTGCCCAAGCTGCTGAATTCGCCGCGGCAAGCTCACGGTTTTCAAGACTTTCTTGTGTTTCGGAAAGACTGCGCCAAGCGGCCTGCGCAGCGTTAAAGGCGTTTCGCAACGCGCGATAGGTTGGCTTATCCCCTTTGAGGTAAATGCCAAACGGGTCATCGCCAGCGATGGGTGCCTTTAGATGCTCCACAGCCCCCTCCTTTTGGGTAAATGTTGGTATGCGAGGGGGTGGATCACTGCACAACCTCCGCGACACCGATCAAAGATAATGGTGGATAAAGGCCAAGCTGCTGTGCAGAAGCCATGTTCAAAATTACAGAATAGCGGTTCAATGCGCTGATTGGCAGCGCATCAGGATCCTCGTTTTCCAACAAGATACCTGCCGCCTGACGGGCCGCGAGACGGCCCACGTTGGCATAGCTTGTGCCGATAGCCATCAGCGCGCCGCCTTCCTCAACCATTTGCGTGTAAGCGGAGAAAACGGGCAGGTTAACTTCGGCTGCAGCTGTCACGAATTCAACTTGATGCTCCAAGTTATACGAACTTGAACCAACATAAATAGCCTCAGCACCTTGTGCCTTGAGCGCAGCCATGGCTTGAGGGATTTGCGCAACATCAACTTCACCATCAGCATTCGGCGTGTAGAGATGCTCAAGTAAAGAAAAATCAAACTCTTCGGACAGGCTGCGAAGCTTTTCTGTGTTCAGGGTCGAATTCAACTCTCCTGGATGATTGATGACGCCCAAGCGTGACGGTCTAAAATATTCGAACATCAATCGCAGTTGCACATCTTCGGGCACGCGGTTGCGCACCCCTGTAACGTAATCACGGCCACTGCGTTCATAGCTTTCGACAAGGTCTGACCCAACGGGATCGGCGACAATCATAAACAAGGCAGGAATGTCACCAAGGGCAGAGCCAGAACCAAATTCTTCACGGGTGCCTAAAATCGCACGGGACACCGTAGTTCCCCAAGTCACGACAAGATCAGGGCGCGCGGCTATGAGTTGAGACTGAACCTGCGGCAGCAGATCACGATCCCGCGCTACATCTGTTACCTCTACCTGCACAGGTAAGTTACGATCTTGAAAATAACGGGTGAACGCTTGACAGGCTTCTTCGCATCCCCGCCAAACGACCATATGCACTGTTCGGATGTCGTCTTGGGGGTTTTGGTTTTGCGCACTTGCCGAGAGGGGCGCCATTAAAAGCGCAGAAATCAGCACTGCTTTTAGGGAGAACCGATCAAGCATGAGCAGCCCCCTTATCCCGTTTCAGGGAGAGCAGGGCCATAATCAAACCTAGTGCCGCAACACAGACACCGATAATAGCCGCAACCTGACCATAATCCAAAACCACCAACAAGGCCGCAACGACCACAGGGCCAATCACCGATCCGATCCGCTCACTTGTGCGCAATAAGCTGAGAGCGCCTGTGCGCGTTATGTCAGGGCTTTGTTCGGCGGCTTCCATTGCAGCAACAATAAGCGGGGCCTTGAGACAGGCATGCACAACACCCAAAGCAGCAACGACAGCCAAAACCGCCGCCACACTTGCACTTTGATAGAGGCCCAAAAGAACAATGCCTGACATCACAGTGGCCCCGATCACCATCCACAGATTTTTGCCTAAACGATCCGCAAACCCTGAGGCCAATGGGCTGATTGGAATAATGATTAACGAGTAGACCATCATGATACGCCCAATCTCAGACTGGCTGGCATCAAGACTGGCCAAATAAATCGGCACGAAGAGATATAGAACGCCCGTAAGGATTACTTTTGCGGGGATTGCGCAGAACAACACGATAAGCACGAATTGCGTGTTGCGCATAAGAATAGCGATCGGGCTACGGCTTGCACCTGCGGGAGATTTCTTAGCCTCTGGCGCCGGCAGGTCGGTGCTGAGCATTGACCATCCCAACAGACCCGCCAACATGGAGAATGCTGTCGCAATAAGAAAGACGGGTTTATACCCCAACCAATCTGCCAAAATCGCACCAATGGCGGTTCCGCACATTGTCGCCGTCATCAAAACGCCCACAAAAATCGCCATGCCACGCGCGCGGTTTTCTGGTGGAACAACCGCTGCAATATAGCTTTGGCTGCTGATGGTGATCACAGCATACCCAACCGCCGTCATTGAGCGGCCAATCAAAATATCATTGGCGCTGCCTGCGAAGTAACAAATCAAATACCCCGCAATCGCTGGGGTGAGCCCCGCCATAAACAGGGTCTTATTGCCAAATTTATCAACCAAACGCCCCGCAAATGGGGTAAATACGGCAATGACGAACATAAATGCCGAGATAGGCAAGCCCATCATAATATCGCGCGCGAATAGGTCACTTTCGGTGTGAAACTCTGCCACGAAAAGAGGCAGGAAGGATTTCTGCAATTCTTCCGCGAAAGAAAACACGAAAAGAGGAATACGCGCATCCATGATAGACGCGCCAGTGCGCGCATCTGTAACGTAGAGGAAACGCTTTTGCCCAAAGGCCTCTAGCGCTGTGCGTTTTGCTCCTTGTTTCAGCTTTGAAGCTGCATCCGTCAAACGGTCACGCAGATGGGCATTTTGTGCGTTAAGTCGTTGGATAAAGCGCATGATCAATCGGGAACCACGCCCCACTTGATATTGACGCAAGTCCCCTGCGACCCTCTTGTTCAATGCCGTTTCAGCGAGACGGAAAGGTTCAGTCAGCTGCGATGCTGAGACCACAACAACCACCTCTAACGCCACCAATGCCACGGCAATGAGGATGACCAATGTATCAAAGAAGATCGATGTCATCTTACCATTGAGGTAGGTTTCATCAATCGTAGCCTCGACCCGCGCTAAAGCCACACCATCCCGCGCGACATTAACGGAAACCACATCAATACCAGATGACTGGCCCAAAAGGGTTGCAGCAACAGAGCGGATTTCCTCAATGATATTTGATGCAAAGCTACCAGCAGAAGGACTGGGATCAACACCCATTCCTGCTTGCCCCATTGCGCGCTCTTCGGCATCCGTCAAAGCGACAACGCGCATCGCCTTTATCTCAGGATGGGCAGCAATTAATTCATCAACATGCTCATCAAGGCCACGGATTTCTTCAAATGGTATGCCGATCTCCATCGCATACTCAATGTCGCGCTGCACAGCCACGGCAACGGCCCGCGCTTTATCTTCCAGAAATGGACGAAGCCCTGCGTTAAACTCTGATACTGTCACCATCAGACTGAAAAATGCAGCAAGCACCATGGCGACAGTCGTGCTCAAAAATAGCCTGCGCGAGAAGCCCTGCATCAGATTGACGGGTTTAGCTTGGCTCATGCCGCCCCCCCTTCGCGCGAGGCCTTCCCTAACAAACCCTCAAATTCCTGCTCCGCCTCTTGAAAGGCCACATTTCCCGCTGCAATCGCGTCATGCAACGCCTTGGCTTCGGGTGTGTGCTGAAAATTGGCCTGATCCACTTCTGCCGCTAATGCGCTGTAGGCGTGGCGGACTGATGAAAACTGAAACACAATGAATGGGGCGACCAAGACCGAGATTACGGCGAACACCACGAGGTAGGCGTTCGTCATGCGCCGCAACGCCGCTTGCGCTTGGGCGATAAAAGTCTCGGTTTGCGTTACGATAATAACAGCCCCCATGACCGCAGCACTACTGTCAAAGAGCAGCCGCCCTGTATAAAGACGCGGGCCCGTATCGAGCCTTGTCAGCGTGTCGCCGCTTCCCAAAACACGGCGCAGAACCTGCTCCTGCTCATCTGACGACAAACCATCGGTCCCACTCGTCATGATGGGCGCTCCAATCGGCGACACAATGACAATTTGTTCAATCGAAGCATCGCGCGCGCGCTCACGATCGATCAAATCCTGCAAACCCGCCATCTCATCAATCGCAAAACCAAGCGAGTCTGCGCGCACAATTGCACTCTCAATAGCAGCGGCTGAAATCTGGAGACGTGATGAGGTAGCTTCAGCCGCAAGAGAACGCAGCTTTAGATGATTGAGGGAACTTTGCAAAAGAAGCATGGCCCCAATCACAAAAAGGATCGAGAATATTACCTTAGCATATACTTCGCGGAATACGGCCCACCCAGACAAGCGGAGTACCTCTACTCATTACTAAATTTTATACACGACTAGCGGCCCGAAATGCCCATATGCCAAAAAACAATACACACACGAGTTTAAATTGCAAACATTTGCAAAACAAAAGTGTTGTTAGACAATATATTAGGGCAAATTCTGCGCAGTTTCACTCTATCATGACAGGATATGATGTCAGATATGTTACATTAAGTTTGGAGCATAGTTTTGGCTTTACCCGCACAAAACAGTTGGGCACCCCAACACAATGGCCCCGCCATGCGCGCACTGATCGCCCATCCGTGCCACAGGTTTTTTTGAAACCAAAACGGTGGCGCTACCCTTCACAACTGTATCGGGCGGGCCCACACAAACGGCCATGCTTCCCATGCCTGCAGCGGGCAGCATCCCGATCAAAACAGTGGGCGCTGCTGGCATCACAATTGGCCCTCCAACATGGGGAACGATAACCGTCACCATGGGGCAAACATGCATGTCAGTAATTCGTGACGCTGGTAATCCAGGCATAACTGATCCTCAGGTTTCAATATTCGGCCAACCACCTTGCGCGACCGCCATTCCTTGTTGAAACGTAACTTCAACCGCCGCAGCAAATGTGTCTTCCGTATCTCCTGCAAGCAGCGAAATCGCGCCGAGCAACCCACTGACGTAAAGGCCTGCGGGCGGTAGAACGGTGGGCCCATCTATGGGCCCAATACTTCCTGATCCGTTCCATGCCACGGCGTTACATAGCCAACCAATTGGGTCTTCGTTTTCGCGCTTTTCGCCCTCTTGCATCAAGGTGATGCGGCGGGCTTCTTGGGGATCACGGACCCATTCGGCAACCTGTGCGCAGACGGCTGCATCAGCTTCGTCCATATCGGGTCGCAGATCTTTGACCACCGACAAAGCCCAGCAAACCCCTTCACGCGGCGGCATGGCATGGCCAAAGAAATGGATCAAATCAACAAAATGTTTCCCTTTGTGCAGGGCCTTTAAGGCCACATCAGGCGCCGCATCTTCCACAACCACTTCAGCAGCTTCCTCACTGAGACGAAATCGCGCCAAAACGGGGACGCATGTTTCATACGGAATTTTTCTAAGCATACCCTACGTCTCAGTTAATCATACAAATTCCGCCCTGCATTTTGATCATGCCAGAGCCTTTTACATCACAGATTGCTCCTTGCGCCTGCAGCATGGCGCTTGCCTTTAGCGAAACCTGTAACCCTTGCAGGCCAAGTGCGGTGTCCGCCTTGGCGTCAACCTTCATGCCTTTGATGCTGAGAGCACCACTAGATTTGAGGTCAACCTTCGACTTACCCTCAGCGGATAAAGACGTTGTGGAAATCTTAATCCCCGAAGATGTAAGCTCAATCGAGGACGCCCCGACCTTGAGCACCAACTTCGTATCGGCCTGCAGAGTGATGGTCTTGGCAGTAACTTTTTCGTCCTTCTCAATATCGGACGTTCTGTCTTTTGCCGTAATCTTGATGGAGTCGGAGACTTTGGTGACGAAATCCTTTTTGACCTCAAGCTTGCATGTTTCGCCAATGGTCGAGGTTTCGTTCTTTTTGATGTCCCGCGTGGCATCATTATTGACGGCAAGATTATAATCTTTGGCCGCGCGGACGGCGATCAGTTCGCTCCCTTTTTTGTCGTCAAACTCCCATTCATTCGCCTCACCCGCTAATTTGCTGCGAATACCAGAGCGCGTTGTGTTTTTCTCGATGAAGGGTGGTTTGTTTTTAGCATTATAGATCTGCCCTGTGATAATCGGCGCATCGGGGTCACCATGCAAAAACGAAACGAGCACTTCGTGACCAACACGCGGGATAAACTGCGCGCCGTAGCCTTTACCCGCGTAAGGCTCCGACACCCGCAGCCATACGGTGTTTTCTCCCTCTTTGTCCCAGAAGAACCGAACGTGGACGCGGCCCTCCGCATCACAATAGGGGTCGCCTGCCTTCGAATTACTCCCGCCAATAACGATGGCGTTATGCACACCCACGATTTGCGGCTTGGGTAGGCGCGCAGGTGCGGCGTTATGCGTTTTTGGAATAGCATCAAACTGACATTGCAGAGCATTGCCGCGCACGGGCGTGTATCGAATGGCTACAATGATGTAGTCCCCTGAAATATCGGAATGGCCGTTTGAGTTGATATTTAACGCTTGCCCTAAATACATCCCAGGATGCTCGCAAACGCCCGTTAGACCATACTCATCGCGCCGCGTAGCATCTGCGGCCACGCTGATTTCAGTGCCACTGACTTTTCCGTTCGGAACGGTGACCGGGCGATATTCCAGAACTGCGGGTTTTTCAGAAAGTTTCGCATCTAGGCTGAGGGTCTCGGCGGCATTGGCCTTATCAGCTTTTTCGGGATCATATGTGAGGAGTTCGACCTTATTGGGGCGCAAACGCTGACGCAATGTTAACGCCGAAGCCTCCATCCGTTCCACATCTGACAATTCAGAATCTGTTAGCTTGATGGCCTTTGCAGATGTCGGAAAAGGTTTTTGTGTATCATGAAGAACGAGGGTGTCAGCAGAACTGCCATCATGGAAGTAAAAGGTTAAGCCTTCTTCCGCCAAAATACGGCGCACGAAATCAAGATCATTTTCATTGTACTGGATCACCACATCCCGCGCTACGGTGGGCTTGCTGCCAGTCACTTTCAGCTTTTTCAGATTGTTGCGCTCCAAGACCAGCTTCAAAATATCAAGGGCCGTTTTCTTTTCGTATACGGCGCTGCAACTGCTCAGCCCTAAAACCGCGAGAGGCGGACGAATGGTTAGGGTCAGCGCAGGCGACCCATCACGGGTCACCACGCGCTCCACAGACATTACAATACCTGCGAATTCACGCGGCTTTGCGTCTGCATAGACATCTTTAACAAACTTGATTTGGCATGGCTTGCCGAGCAAAGCTGAGACAGATGCGACTTGATCGAGCACGGTAACCCGATAGTCGGGCACTTCAGACAATGTCTCTTCTATTTGGAATTCAGCGACATCATACGCGATTTTCCCATCGATATTGAGTTGAACAAGTATCGGTTCTTGCCGTGCCATCGTAAACCTCACCACTCATCACTGACTGCAAACCGAACATTCGTTCGCGTCTCGCCGATGAGTCTGCGTGATAATGGCGTGGTGTCAACACTTGCGATTACACAATGCAGACCCCTTATGAAGCAGCCAGAAGTGTTATAAAGTGAAGACACAGTGAGGAGCACGGCATCATTAATACAACCCCCCTCATAAAGTCCTGCCGCTAGGAGACCAGTGTGGCCTGAACGTACCCGCACCGGGTTCCTTCAGGAGGACCCTTTACGCATCTATTAGTGCGTTGCCAGGAGCGCGGCTCGGGTAGGCGGCAATACGCACGGCGATATATTCGAAACAAACATATTCATTGCGCTCTCTCCCAAGGGGGAGCGCCGCCATTATGGCGGGGTTCCAACTCTTAGGGGGTATGGGGGTATACTAGAACAGGGGCTGGAACGGGGTTGGCACGGGGGCTGGAAGGTAGCAAGGCACCCGGTTGGGAGTGGGGTTGGAAGCGAGTTAGAATGTCACCCAGATGCCTCATTAGCTTCTGGGATGTACAAGAATTTCCGCCGCTTTGATGGTGGCCCATCTTCAGCGATCTTTATCTTTCCTGCTGCCAACAAACTTTCCATGGCCGTCCGCAATACTTGCTTGGTACACCCCTCGCTCTTCGGGTTCTCATAAAACAACTTTGGCGCATAAGTTGGCCCGCCGGAATGATTGACGTTTCGTCCTTGGTCAGTGAACTCGCGAAGCAACTTTAAGAATACCCGTTCGGCCTTTGCGCTTGCCGCCTTGCGGTCCAACCCGGAGAGCGGTGCATCAGCAACAAAGACACCGTTGCGCCAAGTAAGAGCAATCTCGCCACCAACCTTGCCATAATTAGACTTCATCGTGCGAAGTAAGCGGGCGTCAGGGTTGGCTTCATAGCCGTCCTGGATCACACGATTGAGGTACAATCGGCTGCGAACGGAGTTATTCCACCCTGTGGAGCCACTGGTACCTGTGCCAGAAGCGATGCCAGCCACAGATGGATGAGCAAGCATCACAACAGCGCACCGGTGCTGCAAGGCTAAACCACGTAGCATTCCGATAAACTGCCGAGCTTGCGCACGATCATTTTCATTGCCGGGAAAAAAATCAGCAAGGGTATCGAGCACAAGCAACTGAGGGGCTTCAACTGCTAGAAGGCTATCAACAGCTTCCAATAGAGGTGTTGGCTGCAGTGTCCCGCCTTTGGACAAGTTTGCAAAGAGAGCATCTTCACCAGCTAAACTACGGAGAACTAAATTGTTCAAACTGGAAAGTGGTGTTTCCTCTGCTGTACAAATGTCATGGAGGCGTCGATGAAGTTCATCGCGATCGTCTTCAGCTGACAAGTACACCGCCTTGCCTTGGCGGGTTGATAAGCCAAACCATGCACGCCCCAAGACAGTACTAACGGCAAGTTGCAGGGAACATAGGCTTTTTCCTGTGCCCCCATCACCATTGAAAAGCGTAACCGTGTGCCCGGGTATAAGGCCATCCACATGCCAGATGCGTTCTGGTATCGGCTGCCCTTCTAGCTCGCTTGCACGAAACACCCCAGATCTGAAGTGCTCAAGATAACCCCCTGGGGCACCCAGGTGGTCGACTTTTGGCACTGGCGAAGGTGAGCTTGTGACTTCGATCTGGGAAAAGTCCAATCCTCTATGCCGCTGAGCAATTTCAGACAAGTTTGCGCCAGCCTCTTTTGCCATCGCCGCAACCGTTGCCCAAGATACACCGCCACCTCCGGAGAAGCTGTGCCATTTGGCCTCCACCTCTCCTGGCTTGAATTTATTGCCTCGCGCCGACCAATTGACTGCCAAATTGGCTAAATGTTCACCGGCATCATGAAGTGCCATCAAAACTCGTAGCCAGCTTTCATATGGCATGTCTGGATCAAGATAGCCCAACAGCTCGCTCGCTTCAGCCTCTGAAAGCGTATCGTTCCAATTAGGTACATTCAGCTGAAAGCGGCCGAACTTCTCCGGCTGATCCGGTTCTTGGAGCGGCTGCGCAGCCTGCATATGGTCCGTTGCGAGCGATATTACGCTTTTTTGCTCGCCGTCACTCGCGAAAGCAGTTTTTGCCCATAATAGGAAGTCATTAAGATCCGCTGACTGGACCACAGGCAATTCGCTCGCAACGCCCAAGAAGCCATCTGTTGGGTCGATATTCAACCAACTGTAAGGCGCTTGAGTGTCTGGGTGAATGCCGAAGGCAACAAATTGCTGCCCTGTTGCCAACACCTCGATCTTCCCGAGATCGCCGAGATCAAGCTGGCGCTTGCGCTCGCCATCTTGAGAAAAGCGGAACGGCAATAGTGTCTTTGGAGCTTTGCCAACGCGCTGCATCCAAGTCCCAGGATGTCGCTGCTCCCACTCTTTAATAATTTCGCGCACCACAGTGGCATCCAGCACATCAATATCCAACGCTGCGACGCGATTATCACCACATCTGATCCCAATATTAGTAGAGTCGTAAAAATCGGCACTCTCAAACAAACGATTTTGCCAGTCTGGGATGCGGGGGCCTTTTTGCGCCAAAGGGATGGGAATGGGCTGGTACCCATTATCAATCAGCTTTTTGGCAATTTCCGACCCTTTCGTAAGGTACGGATGGATCATGTCTGACCCGCCTGTTTTTCCGCATCATAGACATCCAGAGCTTCAACGCTCCACCGTGTTGTCCCGTTAGTAAAGCGTACGCCGCGCGGAAAAGATGGGTCACGCCGTTGAACGGAGTATACCCACTTGTTGCAAACGCCGTATCTCGCACCGACTTGAGCTGCCGTAAGCCATTTTTGTTGGGCCATTGTTCATCACTCCTGTGATAAATTTGAACTGACCCTTCCCAATATTCACACAAACAGAAATCTTGCATTGGACAAACATTTAGTCGTTGTCCAAGTCCTGACGCTTTATTCTCTCAATTCTCTTGCGCACTCTGTCACGAGCATGATCATCCGCTTCACCCCAGCCAAGAAGATCATTCTGCCGAAGAACATCAACGATCGCACCGTAAACGTCTTGATCAGATGCTTTACCTTCCCAATTCTTCCAGAAGTAAGCGATAAGGCCATTCTCCCGGGCTTCATCAGCGCCAATTTTCTTTGGTAATGACGGCAAAGTTTTATCAGAGAGCAGGAACGCGTTTATTTCCGGAGCAATTTCCGGAACTTTCATAAAGTCTGCCATTAACTCAACTGCAGCAGCGAGATGTCGACGATCACCGTTTGACTGATAATCAGAAAGTGCCAGCTTAATTCGAGCATGAGCCAAATTGTGCTTGGTCGCTTTCATGAGGTGCCCAAGGTAATGAAGGCTGCATATTTCTCTGCGAGTACGGCTCGCTGCTCAAATAGATCATCTCTGCGATAGTTTTTATCCAGCCCGATTGGGGCATGGTCAACGTATCTATCAGCCAAAAACGGGTCTACATCATGATGAAGGCACCAGGTCTTGAAGCAGTTGCGAAAGCCGTGCGTTGTGATGTCTGCAAACTTCTTAAAATTACGCCGCAGGCTTTCCGGATGTATTGGATGAATGCCATCAACGCTGAAGACAAACTCGCTTGCGCCAGAACTTAGAAGAGGTTCGAGGTCTTCCATCACTACTCGGGGAAGTCTTTGTTTGAATTCACGGCCAGACTTCATCAAGCCAAGCTCTTGTGTCGCCGGATCGCGCTCAGGGATAACCCAAAGGCCGGATGCTGCGTCAACATGAGCCTTGCGCATGAACGCCACCACTGAAGCTCTGTGCGCCGTTATGACAGCTAAACGCATCGCAGCTTTCATGGCTTGGCTATACGACTGCTCATCAATCCAACTCCACAGCTCTGGTAGCCGAGAAAAATGGAGAGAAGCTGCGTGACGTGTTTTGCGATTTGGGATTGTGAATGAACGCTGCCGCGGACATGGGTTTTGATCTAGCAGCTCATCATCGTAAGCGCGCTCCATAATCTCCCAAATATACCCCAACAAAGCCGCAGCTGTTTCAGGGTGGGTAAGAAATAGGGGCTGTATCAGCGCTTTGATTGTTTGACGGCGTATTTCATCGAGGCGGAGATTTCCAAGTGCAGCTTTGGCATGGTTTTCGTAGCAAGAAATCGGCCGCCGTCGTGATGCTGCATGTGTCCACCGGTTCGCGCGTATTTGAAGATTGTACCAATCCCGAAACGCTTGATCGAAAGTCACCATTCCGTTGGGGGTTAAAGCGGCGACCTCCTGTCTTGTCGCAAGCTCTTCCAACTCATGGGCTTTATTCGTCCGTGTGGCCAATGCCTTCAAACCGGCGGGTGTTATACGACCATCTTTGAGTAGCCGTTTGCACACGGGCACCATTGCTCGCGCTTGTTCAAGCGAGAGAGTTGGGTATCTTCCAAGCACAACCCACGTTTTTCTGGTCCGCAGCTCAAAGACCTTCGTGCCGTCCCCATATCCGCGCAAATAGAGCGAATTCCCGAACGACGCGCGCTCTCCAGGCTTTCCTGGCTTCCATTTCCTGGCTTGGACATCAGTGTTGAGCATCAAAACCTCGTGTAACGTTACATTTGAAGTTACATTTTGATGCGAAATTGATCAATACTGATTGGAACTGATCGCGCCTAGTATTACCTTTAATAGTTGAATTTAAATGATTTTATTTTCCTAAGCCATTGAAGGGGCAGATAATTCGATTCCCGCTACCCGCTCCACGCTCTCACCACTTCATCAGACTTGTATCATGGCCCAAGTTCCGCAAAGCTATGCGGTGTGAACAGGGCGCATGGGGCAAACTATGTCTAGGGCAGTCGTGATTGGTGGCACAGGCGGGATCGGCGCAGGCATTGCGCGGGTTTTGCTGCGCGAAGGATGGCAGGTCACGGCCACCGGCCTGGCCCCACAAGAGATTTCTGATTTTGCAGCGGCTATTCCACAGGTGGCCACAGCCCAGCTTGATGTCACGGACCAAGCGGCGGTGGATCAGTTTTTCGGACAGTTTGACGGGCTTGACGCTTTGGTGAATTGCGCAGGCGTTTTGTTTCGCGGCGCGGAATATGAAATGGATGTGTTCACCAAAGTGATCGAGATCAATCTGACAGGCACGATGCGCACTTGTGTTGCCGCCCATCCGCTGCTTGCGAAATCTAAAGGGGCTATTGTGAACACGGCCTCCATGCTGAGCACATTTGGAGGGCCGCTTGTTCCCGCTTATTCGGCCTCCAAGGGCGGTGTCGCGCAGTTGACAAAGGCCTTGGCGGGGAAATGGGCCGCGGACGGCGTGCGGGTCAATGCGATTGCGCCGGGATGGATCGAAACTGAGATGACCGCAGCCTTGCGCGAAGACCCCGCGCGAAACGGCCCCATTCTGGCGCGCACCCCGATGGGGCGGTGGGGCAAACCCGATGAAATAGGCGAGTTGGTTGCGTGGCTGTTATCGGCCCGTGCTGGCTTTGTGACAGGTGCCATTTATCCCGTGGATGGCGGCTATAGTGCAATGTGAGGTGACCATGCCCCTTCAGAAATCTGACCATGATCCAATGACCCCCTATCAGTTGCCCTTTCCCCAAGATGCATTGGAGGAGATTATGATCCCCAATGCCATCCCAGAAGATGAGCGGATTTGGGTGCCGCAGGCCCCGAATGTTTGGTTTCGGCCGCTCTGTCTTAATCGCTCGCAAGGGTATTGGATGAACCTGCTTAAGGTGACCAAATCGGGCGTGCTGTCGCGCCATCGCCATCCGCAGGCGGTGCATGGTTGGGTGTTGAAGGGACGGTGGCATTACCTTGAGCATGACTGGGAGGCCACAGCGGGCTCTTATGTTTACGAACCACCGGGCGAGACGCATACATTGGTCGTGCCCGAAGGGGTTGATGAGATGATCACCTTTTTTCAGGTCAATGGCGTCATGTGCTATGTCGATCCTTATGGCGAGGTTTTGGGCTATGAGGATGTCTTTACCAAGATTGATCTGTGCCGCGCGCATTACGAACGTGTCGGGCTTGGCGCAGATTACGTTGACCAATTCATCAGATGACAGATCATGCACCATCCCCGAATGCTGCGGAAGCTGGCTTTTGGGATGCGGTCTATCACGATCGCGCGGTTGATCAGCTTGGGTGGTATCAAGCAGATTACACCTACGCCCTTGCCCAAATCGCGGCGCTCAAGCTTGGGCCTGACGCGCCCATTCTAGATGCAGGGGCAGGGCGGTCAGGCTTGGCGCGTGGCTTGGCGCTTACAGGCTATCGCGATGTCACAGTCATCGATATTTCGGCCCATGCCATGACCCAAAGCAAGGCGGCCTGTCGTGATCTTGATCATCCGCCGCGCTTCATTTGTGCGGATTTGCGCAACTGGCAACCGCCCCGCCACTATCACCTTTGGCATGATCGCGCGGTGTTTCATTTCTTAACCGACCCTGACGCGCAGGCGGCCTATGTGCAGATGATGGCCCGCGCTGTGATCCCCAAGGGTCATGTGATCTTGTCGGTGTTTCACCAAGATGGCCCTGAGCGATGCAGCGGCCTGCCTGTGCAGCGTTATGATGCCGCCACGCTTGCTGGGCGACTGGGGTCAGATTTCACCTTGCACGCGGCGGAGACAGCCACGCATCACACGCCAAGCGGTGTTGCGCAGCTTTTCCTTAGGGCGCATTTTGTGCGGGCGGCAGGGGTGTCGGGGCAGAGCCCTCAACCCGCAATTTAACGCGCCCGCCGACCATCACGCTTTGCCCGAATTCCAAGACCGCGCCAGATTTTGCGCAGATGTTAATCGCGGTGATTTCTAACAGGGCCGCGCCATGGCGAATGCCCAATTGATGTGCCTGCAATTTTGTGGCCGCGCGCGCGTCAATTTGCGTGTCGCGGCGCAGGTAATCGTCAAATCCATCCGCCGCAAAGGCCGCTGTAATCGAAGGGTCGCGGGTAAGATTGTCCAATAAATTCGGCAGCCTTGCGGCAGGAAAGCAAGATGAAAACAGCGACAGAGCCACCCCATCGGCATAGGATAGACCCTCTGCGTGATGCACCAATTCCCCCTCGCGGATATCGAGCATTTCGGCCTCTTTGGCATCAGCAGGGCGGCTGAACAATGCGGTGTAACGTCTGTCGGGCACACGGCCTGTTGCGCGGATGGCTTGGGAAAACCGCACCCTTGGCCCAATCTGATAGGGGGTCTGGGCTTCGGTTACAAAAACGCCTGCGCCTTGGCGGCTAAGGGCCAGCCCTGCCTCAACCAGACTTGCGATGGCGCGGCGCACCGTATGGCGGTTCACGCCAAAGCGGGCGGCCAATTCCGCCTCCGTGGGCAATTTCGTGCCCGCTGCAAAGCGTCCCAAACGGATATCGGTTTCAAGGTCGTTTCGAATTTCTGTCCAGATCGTGGCTTTGGGCATCTGTCATCAAAATTTCATCAAAAGCCGCTTGTGAGGGGGCAGGGTTGAGCGTAAAGTTTGTCTAGTTGTATATTTTATCGGATAACTTCGCAAGATGTCGAATTTAGGCGAACACATCGAACGGCAAGCATGGCTGTCCACAATGGCACAGGCCCCCGCAGATCGCCTGATCGCGCTGTGCCAATCCGCAGGCGTTGAGGTGCCGCATAGCGTTTTGCGTGCGCCTGAAATTGGCACGGTCATGGTGCGTGGGCGCGCAGGTGCGGTGGGCGCTGCGTTTAATCTCGGTGAAATGACTGTCACCCGCGCCTCGGTGCGCCTCAATGAAAGCGGTGCGGTTGGGCACGGATATGTGCAGGGCCGCAGTCATGAGGCCGCAACCTATGCCGCGCTTGTCGATGCGCTGTGTCAGACCGATCAGGGGTCGGCTTTGATCGCCTCCGTGATCGCCCCTTTGCGTGCGGAGAAAGCGGCGCGTGAGGGCGCGCGGGCGGCGCGCGCGGCGGGAACAAAGGTTGAATTTTTCACCATGGTTCGGGGGGAATGAGCATGGCACTGTCTGAGCCAAATGTGACCGATGCGATGGGGGGCGGGTTCGCCAATCCCCCGCGCGATGCGGCAATTGCCTTTCGCGCGGCTTTGGATGTGATGGCCCGTCCTGGGGTGATCCGCGAAATTTCAGGCGGGCATCCGCCGCTGCCCTTATCCCCTGCCGCAGGCAGTTTGCTGCTGGTTCTTTGTGATCCCGAAACACGGGTTTACCTTTCCCCGTCTTGCGACAAAGACGCCATTCGCGCATGGCTGCGCTTTCACTCGGGCGCGCCTCTGGTTGCCGCGGATGAGGCGGATTTCGCCATTGGCCCATGGGATGAGCTTTGCCTTGATCTCGCGCGCATGCGTCAAGGCGTGCAAGATTACCCTGACCGCTCTGTCACATTGATCGTTGAGATGGATCATCTCGCGGCGGAGGGGGTGCGCTTGACGGGGCCAGGCATTCAGGCGGAGGCCTATCTTAATCTGCCCGAGACCGCGGCCTTTGTCGCCAATGCGCGCCGCTTCCCGCTTGGGTTTGACACGTTCTTCACATCAGACAGCCAAATAGCGGCCCTGCCGCGATCCACCCGTATTGAGGGGGCTTCCTGATGTATGTTGCGGTAAAGGGGGGCGAGCGGGCGATTGACGCCGCCCATGAATGGCTGGCCGATGAGCGGCGCGGCGCAACCGATGTGGCGGAACTGACTATTCCGCAAATTCGCGAACAGCTTAGCTTGGCTGTCAATCGGGTCATGGCCGAAGGTTCACTATACGATCCTGATTTGGCGGCTCTGGCGATCAAGCAGGCGCGCGGCGATATGATTGAGGCGATTTTTCTGATCCGCGCCTATCGCACCACCTTGCCCCGTTTTGGGGTGAGCGCCCCGATTGATACTGGCGCGATGCGCTGTGATCGGCGCATCTCGGCCACCTTTAAGGATCTGCCGGGCGGGCAGATCTTGGGGCCAACCTTTGACTACACCCACCGCCTTTTGGATTTCGCTTTGATGGCGGAGGGGGCGGTGTCGCCCGAAGCCGAAGAAGCCGCCCTAGTGGACGCCGCACCTTTGCCGCATGTCACCGAATTTCTGGATCGCGAGGGCCTATTGCAGCCCGAGCCTGAGGATAACACGCCCCCGCGTGATCTGACGCGCGAGCCGTTGGATTTCCCCGCGGATCGTCCGCTGAAACTTCAGGCCTTGGCGCGTGGCGATGAGGGTTTTGTTCTCTCCATGGCTTATTCCACGCAACGGGGCTATGCGCGCAACCACCCGTTCGTAGGCGAATTGCGGATCGGGCGCGTGGCTGTGTCGATGGATATTCCCGAATTGGGGTTTGCGATTGATCTCGGCGAGATCACGGTCAGCGAATGTGAAACCGTGAACCAATTCACAGGCAGCAAGACCGAGCCGCCGCAATTCACCCGCGGTTATGGTTTGGTCTTTGGGCAATCCGAACGCAAAGCGATTTCCATGGCCCTCGTGGATCGCGCCTTGCGATGGGAGGAATTGGGTGAGGATGATGTGGGCGCGCCCGCGCAAGACGCAGAGTTTGTCCTGTCCCATTCTGATAATGTGCAAGCAACTGGGTTCCTCGAACATATCAAACTGCCCCATTATGTGGATTTCCAATCTGAATTGGAACTGATCCGCCGCCTGCGCGCCGAGGCGATGATGGCATCTACAGGCCCACGGGAGGCTGCAGAATGAGCTATAATTTTGCCTATCTGGATGAGCAGACCAAGCGGATGATCCGCCGCGCTATTCTGAAGGGGGTGGCCATTCCAGGCTATCAGGTGCCCTTCGCAAGCCGCGAAATGCCGATGCCCTATGGGTGGGGCACGGGCGGCGTGCAGGTTTCTGCCGCCTGTCTGACCCCTGATGATGTATTCAAAGTCATCGACCAAGGCGCGGATGACACGACCAATGCCGTCTCCATTCGCCGCTTTTTCGAGAAAACCGCAGGCGTGGCCGTGACCGAGAAAACCACAGAGGCCACCGTGATCCAAACGCGCCACCGTATCCCTGAAACGCCACTCAGCGCAGATCAGATTTTGGTCTATCAAGTGCCAATCCCCGAGCCGCTGCGTTTCCTAGAGCCGCGTGAAACCGAAACGCGCAAGATGCATGGGCTTGAGGAATATGGCCTGATGCATGTCAAGCTTTACGAGGACATTGCGCGCCATGGCGAGATTGCGACCGCCTATGCCTATCCTGTGAAGGTGGAAGATCGCTATGTGATGGATCCCTCTCCAATCCCGAAATTCGACAATCCCAAATTGGAAAGCCCTGCCTTGCAATTGTTTGGGGCGGGACGTGAGCAAAGGATTTACGCGCTGCCGCCCTATACCAAGGTCGTAAGTCTCGATTTTGAAGATTACCCCTTTGATCCGTCAAAAGCGGCACATCCTTGTGCGCTATGTGGGGCTGAAGACAGCTATTTAGATGAGGTGATCGTGGATGATGCGGGTGGGCGGATGTTTGTCTGTTCCGACACAGATTACTGCGCCAGCCGCCGCGAGACAGGAGAGGCCGCATGACCCCGCTTTTGCAAGTGCGTAATATTGAGAAACGATACGGCGCGCGGATTGGCTGTGCAGATGTCTCGTTTGATCTTTATCCAGGCGAAGTCTTGGGGATTGTGGGGGAGTCTGGGTCAGGTAAGTCCACGCTGCTCAATTGCCTCGCGGGGCATCAGAGCCCTGATCAGGGGGAGGTGATTTTTGACACCCGTGCCGATGGCCCCCGTGATGTCCGTCAGATGCCCGAGGCCGAGCGGCGGATGCTGTCGCGCACTGATTGGGCCTTTGTGCATCAAAATCCGCGTGATGGATTGCGGATGCGGGTATCCGCAGGCGGCAATGTCGGCGAGCGGTTGATGGCGGTCGGCGCGCGTCATTATGGCGATATTCGCCAGACAGCGGGTGACTGGCTGAGCAAGGTTGAAATCGACACCGCCCGCATGGATGATCGCCCTTCGGCCTTTTCAGGTGGGATGCAGCAGCGCCTGCAAATCGCGCGCAATTTGGTGACAGGCCCGCGCCTTGTTTTTATGGACGAACCCACGGGCGGCTTGGATGTAAGTGTGCAGGCACGGCTGTTGGATTTGCTGCGCGGTCTTGTCCGCCGTATGGGTCTTTCGGCCATTATCGTCACCCATGATTTGGCGGTGGTGCGTCTTTTGGCAGATCGGCTGATGGTGATGAAATCGGGCCATGTTGTGGAAACAGGTTTGACCGATCAGGTCTTGGATGATCCGCAACACGCCTATACGCAGCTTTTGGTATCTTCGGTTTTGCAGGTGTGAGGGATGACGATGATCACAGTCAAAGATTTGGGAAAATCTTTTACCCTGCACAATCAAAACAGCGCGGTGATCCCCGTGCTGGAGGGCGCGAATTTTTCCGTAGCGGCGGGCGAATGTGTCGCCCTGACAGGGGAAAGCGGGGCAGGGAAATCCACTGTCATGCGCATCCTTTACGGAAATTATCTGGCGCAAGCGGGGCGTGTGGTGGTGAACGGGTTGGACATCACCACCGCTACCCCGCGTGAGATTTTGACCCTACGGCGCGAGGTTTTAGGGTATGTCAGCCAGTTCTTGCGCGTGGTGCCGCGCGTGCCCACCCTAGAGGTTGTGGCAGAACCTCTCTTGTCTCTTGGTGTGGCTGAGGACGAAGCGCGCGCGCGGGCCGCAGATTTGCTGACGCGGTTGCGTATCCCCGAACGGCTGTGGCCGTTATCGCCCACGACATTCTCGGGCGGTGAACAGCAACGCGTCAACATCGCGCGCGGATTTGCACATCGGTATCCCGTTTTGCTGTTGGATGAGCCAACCGCCAGCCTTGATGCCCAGAACCGCGAGACGGTGCTATCGCTGATCGAAGAGGCGAAGGCAGAAGGGGCTGCGATCGTTGGAATTTTCCATGACCTTGAAGCGCGCGAGCGGGTAGCGGATCGCGCCATTGATGTCAGCGTCTTTACCCCAAGGAAGATCGCATGAAGACAGGCCGCCTCATTGCGGTTGTTGGCCCCTCTGGCGTGGGCAAAGACAGCGTGATGGCAGGGCTGATGGCCCGCCATCCAGATTTGCGCGCGGCCAAACGCGTGATCACCCGCCCCAGTGATGCGGGGGGTGAGGCGTTTGATGGGGTCAGCGCAGATGAATTTGCGCGTCTCAAGGGGAAGGGGGCCTTTGCCTTGTCATGGCAGGCGCATGGCCTCTCTTATGGTATTCCCGCTGAGGTGGCCGATTGGATTGCCGCAGGTCATGATGTCCTTGCAAACCTGTCTCGCAATATGTTGAGCGAGGCTGCATTGCGATTTACGCATGTGGTGGTTCTGTCCATCACCGCAAGCCCTGCGGTTTTGGCCACGCGTCTTGCCGCGCGCGGGCGCGAGGACGCACAGGATATCGCCGCACGTCTGGCGCGACAGGTTCCTTTGCCCGAGGGCCTGAATGTCGTGGAAATTGACAATAGCGGCACGTTAGAGGTCGCCATCGCCGCCGCTGAGGCAGGCTTATTCAAAGGATAGAACAATCATGAGCAGCGAAGTGATTTTCGGCAATGCGCAGATCGTTACTGTGGATCGGGTCTTTGCAGGCAGCGTGATTGTGCAAGATGGGGTCATTGCGGATATCCATGAAGGCGCCACCTTGCCGCGTGGCGCGATTGATTGCGAGGGCGATTATCTGACGCCCGGTCTGGTTGAATTGCACACCGACAATCTTGAGCGGCACATGCAACCGCGCCCGTCAGTTGATTGGCCCCATGATGCGGCCATTATCGCCCATGATGCCGAACTGGCAGGGGCAGGGATCACGACAGTTTTCGATGCCATGCGCATTGGGTCGATTAATTCGGGCAAAACCCGTTACGAACGCTATGCCCGTCCTTTGGCCAGCGAGATGTTGGCCCTGCGCGATCAAGGGATGCTGAAGATCAGCCATTTTCTACACCTGCGTGCCGAAATCTGTTCCGAAACCTTGGCCGAAGAATTGGCAGAATTTGGCCCAGCAGACCGCGTGGGTTTGGTGAGCCTCATGGATCACACACCAGGGCAACGGCAATTCCGTGATCTGTCCAAGCTCAAAGCCTATGTGATGGGTAAGAACAATCTCAGTGAGGATGAATGGTTAGACCATATCGCACATCTGACAGAGATGCGTGCGCGGTTTGGGGATATGCACGAACAGGCCGCAGTGGATCACGCCCGCCGCTATGGTGCGCTTTTGGCAAGCCATGATGACACCACCGCGGATCATGTCGAAAAATCTGCGGGCTACGGGATCAAATTGGCCGAATTCCCCACCACGCGCGAGGCGGCTGAGGCCTGCCATAGGCATGGCATCGCGGTTATGATGGGCGCGCCCAATTTGATCCGTGGCGGGTCACATTCGGGCAATGTTTCGGCTGCCGAACTGGCCGAAGCAGGCCTGTTGGATATCATCTCCTCTGATTATGTCCCTGCTGCGCTTTTGCTGTCAGCTTATCGCTTGGGGCAAATGTGGAATGATCTGCCGCGCGCCATCGCCACAGTAACGGCCAACCCAGCTGAAGCTGCGGGTTTGCAGGATCGTGGCCGCATCGAACAAGGCTTGCGCGGTGACGTTTTGCGCCTGTCTGTTGCGGGTGGCACACCGCGTTTGCGCGGGGTCTGGTCGCGCGGCTTGCGCGTTGCCTGACCGATGATTTTTTTACGAAACGGTAACAATTCGGTCATGTAACTGACTCACTGCACAGCGATACGGCCCTCAAGATTTTGGAAGGGGGCCTTATGCTCGAAGTGCGCAACGTAACCCGGGTTTTTGGCAGCAAGATTGCCGTTGACCGTGTTAGCTTTTCTATCGACCGACCTGCCTTTGTCGGGATCATTGGTCGCTCTGGGGCGGGCAAGTCCACCTTTCTTCGAATGATGAACCGCCTGACCGATGCCACGGATGGCGAAATTCTGGTTGATGGCACCAATGTGCTTGCCTATCGCGGTGCGGATGCGCGCGCATGGCAAAGCCGCTGCGCCATGATCTTTCAGCAGTTTAATCTTGTGCCGCGCCTCGATGTTGTCTCGAATGTGTTGCATGGGAAATTGAACCACGCTTCGACCTTGGCCACGATGTTTAATCTTTGGTCAAAGGCCGATATTTCCCGCGCGATTGATATTCTTGATCGTCTGGGCATTGCCGAACAAGCACCCAAACGGGCCGAGGCGTTGTCCGGTGGTCAACAGCAACGGGTCGCTATCGCCCGCGCCTTGATGCAAGACCCCCAGATCATTCTGGCCGATGAGCCAATTGCCAGCCTTGATCCCATGAACGCCCAAATCGTGATGGATACGCTCAAGCGGATCAACACAGAAGACGGGCGCATGGTGATTGCGAACCTGCACACATTGGATACGGCGCGCCAATATTGTGACCGCGTGATCGGAATGCGGGACGGGCGCATCGTGTTTGATGGCACCCCTGAGCAACTGACCACGGGTGTCGCGCGCGACATTTATGGCGCGGATGAAACATTCAACGAATTCGCTACCTCTACCAAGATTTCGGGTGCTGAGGCGGTGGCGGAAAAGCGGGTCAAAAATCCCGCGATGCAAGGTCTGATCTAAGACCAAAACCCCAGTCCATCTGTTCGGACATCTCATCTCACGGAGACTTCTCATGAAGAAACTGGCAACCCTCCTCGCAGTGACAACAGCCCTTGCTGGGCCTGCTGCGGCACAGGAGATCACCGAATTCAATATCGGCCTTTTGGGCGGTGAAAACGCGCAAGACCGTTTGGCAAATAACGAATGCTTCCGCGCCTATGTTGAAGAGGCCCTTGGCGTTCCAACCCGTTTGTTTACCCCTGCAGATTACAACGGCGTGATCCAAGGTTTGCTTGGCGGCACGCTTGATTTCGCATGGTTGGGCGCGTCTTCCTATGCCGCGACCTATATCGCAGATGAAAACGCGGTCGAGCCAGTCTTGGTTAAGACCAATTTGGATGGCTCTTTCTCGTATCATTCCATCGGCTTTGCCCGCGTTGACAGCGGCATTACCGATTTGGCCGATCTTGAAGGCAAAACCTTCGGCTTTGGTGATCCAAACTCGACCTCTGGTTTCTTGATCCCTTCGGTTGAGATCCCACAGTTGGGTTACTCGATGGAGCCAGGCGATTTCTTTGGTGATGTTGTATTCACAGGCGGTCACGAGCAGACAATCATCGCCGTAAACAATGGCGATATTGATGCAGGCGTGACTTGGGCCGATGGTTTGGGCAACTGGGAAGACGGCTACAACTCGGGCGCGTTGCGCCGCGCGGTTGATGCAGGTCTGGTTGACATGAACGACTTGGTTGAAATCTGGCGCTCTAAGCCAATTCCAGAAGGCCCTGTTGTTCTGCGTCAATCGCTGCCTGACGATGTAAAGGCGACTGTCACCGAACTTTTGGCCAATCTGCACGAAACAGATGAGGCCTGCGCCTATGGTGTGGCGGCAGGTGAAACCGCAGGTTTCGCACCCATCAGCCACGAAGCCTATGAGACCATCATCGCTGTGCGTTTGGCACAAGGCAACTAAGCCCTTGTTGCACACTGGTGCATGACATTGGGGGGTGCGCAGATTTGCGCGCCCCCACCTTTACGAAAGGTTGACCATGACCGATATCACCTCATCCCAGATGGATCGAGAAAGACGGGAAACAGTGCGCGAAGATTATCTGCAGATGACGCAGCGCCGCCGTCTCTATTCAGGTCTGCTCATTTTGATCTTTGCGGTGATGTTGATTTCTGGCTTCTCTATTGCAGAAGATCGCAATGCAGGTGGTTTCTGGGACGGTCTACATCGCCTTTTTGATTTCCCTGCTGATCTGATTTCTGAGGCGATTGAAAAAGCAGCAAACCTGCCCGGCCATATGGTGGATGCACTGCCTGCTTTGATTGAGACGCTTAATATTGCGGCGGTCGCGACTTTGCTTGGCTGCGCGGGTGGGGTGGTGTTCTCGCTCTTGGGCACGCGCGGGCTGGCCTATTGGCCGCGTCTGATCCCGTTCTTTCGCCGTATCACCGATATCTTGCGCGCGATCCCTGAGGTTGTGGTGGCATTGGTGCTGATTTTCATCATGGGCGGTGGCCCTGTGCCTGCAATGATTGCCATCGCGCTGCACACGATGGGTGCCATGGGCAAATTGTTTTCTGAGGTGAATGAAAACACGGACATGAAACCTGTCGAAGGGTTGCAGTCTGTCGGTGCAAATTGGGGTCAACGGATTTGGTTGGGTGTCATCCCACAGGTTTTGCCCAATTACCTCAGCTATGGGTTGCTGCGCTTTGAGATCAATATCCGCGCGTCAGCCATTCTTGGTTTTGTGGGCGCGGGCGGCATTGGCTACGAGCTGAAAAATGCGCTGACCTTCGGGCAGGGCAAGTTCGATGAGGCCGCCGCCGTTTTCGTAATCCTGTTTTTGACCATTGTCGCGGTTGATCAACTCTCAAGCAGCCTGCGCAATTATTTGACCAAGGGGACGTTCTGAGATGGTCATGGCTACCCAAGATGTTGCGGCCTTGCGTGCCTCCGAAATTCGCCGCATTGGGCGCAAGAAACTATTTGGTTTTGCGATCCCAGCGGTGATCTTGGCCTATGCGGTCTATGTCTTTTTTGCCTTTGACATTCTGGGTCTGGCAGAACGGGCGCGGATGGATAACGCGGCGGTGTTGGTGTCGGATGCGGTTAGCTATAAAACCCATGTCACGCGCGATAATCGCTCAGGCGAGATCACGGTCGCCATTGAAGGTTCACGCCGTGCCACCTATGCGCCTGATCAAATCCCCGCTTGGGCCGAAGTGGCAGGTGACACAGCCGAAATCGAACTGCGCCATGGGCATCGCGTGAGCTATGCCGGGCCGCTGATCACCTATCACCATCCTGAATTTGGCGATATTGTCATTGATACATCAAATGGGGTTGATTTGCGCCTATCCGCCGAGGCGGTTCCTGATTTCATCAATGCCTCGGGCAATCGCGTCTCGATTGCGACCGAAGGCGGGCGGCTGTCTGTCACCCGCAACCGCACCGAAACGATGCGCTATTTCGCGGGATGGGAGATGTTCTTTTTCGATCTGGCCAGCCCCTATTCGGGCATGAGCGCGGGCGAGGTTTTCGCAACCATCACCCGCGGCGCACAAATTGACCCCGCGCATTCCAATTTTGGTCTGATGTTGTCGAATGTCTGGAACAATTCAATCTGGCGGCATGGGGATGTTTTTTGGGCTTTGGGGGAAACGATCCTGATGGCCTTTCTAGGCACATTCGGCGCAGCAATGATTGCGCTGCCTTTGGCATTTTTTGCAGCAACAAATTTCGCCCCGTCCAAAGCGGTGCGCTTTGTCATCCGCCGCCTGTTTGATTTCGTACGTGGCTTGGATGCGTTGATCTTTACCATCATCTTATCGCGGGCCTTTGGGCCAGGGCCGATGACGGGGGCCTTGGCGATTTTGCTGACAGATACGGGCAGCTTTGGGAAACTGTTTTCTGAGGCCCTTGAAAATGTCGATGAAAAGCAGATTGAGGGGCTGGCATCGACTGGCGCGAATGCAGTGCAGCGTAATCGTTTTGGCGTCTTGCCGCAGGTCATGCCCATTTTGCTCAGTCAGGTGTTGTATTTCTTTGAATCGAACACGCGCTCTGCCACGATTGTGGGCGCGATTGTGGGCGGGGGCATCGGTCTATTGCTGACCCAAGCCATCCAGACCACGGCAGATTGGGAAAAGGTCACTTATTATATCACCTTGATCGTGCTGATGGTGGTTGCAATGGATGCGGTTTCTGGTCGTATACGGGCGCGCCTGATCAAAGGCGATGGGTCGGGCAAGTGATAGGCCAACATGAGTGACGCAAAAAAACTGACAGCCGATACGCCCCTGATCCATCAAGGCTGCGAAATCGCCAATTCTACCTTCGGGGCTTATTGCGAGGTGGGGGCGTTCTCGCGCGTTCTGAACTCGGCTTTCGGGGACTACGCCTATTGTGACCGCATGGCCGATATTGCCAATGCAGATATCGGCAAATTTTCGAACATTGCCGCGATGACACGGATCGGTCCAACCGATCACCCGATGCACAATGCGGCACAGCATCATTTTCTCTATCGCTCTGAGCTCTATTTCGATGACGCGTCAGACGATGCTGCATTTTTTGCAGCGCGTGCGGCGCGCCGTCTTAGCCTTGGGGCCGATTGTTGGATCGGTCATGGTGCGATTATCAAACCCGAAATCCGCGTGGGCATCGGCGCGATTGTGGCCGCGGGCGCTGTGGTGACCAAGGATGTGCCAGATTTCATGATTGTGGCAGGCACGCCCGCAAAGCCCTTGCGCATGCGCTTTGCCGATGAGGTCGCGCAAGATCTGATGGATTTGGCGTGGTGGGACTGGGATCATGCCCGTCTGCGCCGCGCACTGCCTGATTTCCGCGCGATGCCTGCGGCGGAATTTGTTGCCAAATATCGTGGGCAGCGTCCCTGATTTCATTTCTGCGCGCATTAGGTCGCGCCACGCGGGGCTTGTTTGATGGGCCGTGCCGCTTTATCCCACTTTCACAGATTGAGGATAAACGCGACCATGACCACCCGAACCGATGCCGCCAAGGCAGCACCGCCTGCAAAGGCCGCCAATGCCACGGAAGAGCGTGCGCGCTCCAAAAAGATTGGATCGCTGCGTGCGCTTGTGCCCTTTCTTGTGCCGTATCGTGTCTGGATCATCGGGGCGGGTTTGGCGCTTGTGACCACGGCGCTTGTGGCGCTGATTATGCCCTTGGCCGTGCGCCGTGTCGTAGATGGGTTTGAGACAAACACCGCCGCCCTCTTGGACAGCTATTTTCTTGCTGCCTTGGGGATCGCGGGCCTTCTGGCGTTGGGGACGGGCGCGCGCTATTACCTCGTGACACGATTGGGCGAGCGCGTGATTGCCGATATTCGCAAGGCTGTGTTTTTCCGCATGATCTCCATGAGCCCAAGTTTTTATGAGAAGGTCATGACGGGTGAGGTGCTCAGCCGCATCACCACAGACACCACGCTTTTGCTCAGTGTGATCTCCTCCTCGGTGTCGGTGGCCTTGCGCAATGCGCTGATTTTGATGGGCGGCTTGGTGATGATGGTTGTCACATCGCCCAAGCTGACGGGGATGGTTCTGCTGCTTGTGCCTGCGATTATCGTTCCGATTGTGGTTTTGGGGCGCAAGCTGCGTGCGTTGTCGCGTGAAAACCAAGATTGGATTGCGCAAAGTTCTGGCGCGGCCTCCGAGGCGCTTTTGGCGGCTCAAACGGTGCAGGCCTTTACCCATGAGCGCGCCTCGTCCAACGAGTTTTCCAATGTGACCGAGGCCAGTTTCACAAGCGCCAAGCGCCGCATTTCAACCCGCGCCTTTATGACTGTCATTGTGATCTTCCTCGTTTTTGCGGGGATTGTGGGTGTGCTTTGGGTGGGCGCCCGTGATGTGCGTGCAGACGCGATGAGCATCGGCGCGCTGATCCAATTTTTAATCTATGCAATTATGGTTGCGGGTGCGGTAGGTGCGCTGTCTGAGATTTGGGGCGAATTGCAGCGGGCCGCAGGTGCGACCGAGCGGTTGGTCGAACTCGTTTATGCAGAAGATACAGTCACCGATCCCGCCCGCCCTGTGCCCCTGACCCATGGGGGCAAGGGCGATATCATGTTTGATGGCGTGGGTTTCGCCTATCCAACCCGCGCGGAAACGGCGGCCCTCACGGATGTGAGCTTCACCATTAAAGCAGGCGAGACAGTGGCACTTGTCGGGCCATCAGGCGCGGGTAAATCCACGATCTTCCAATTGCTGCAACGCTTCTATGATCCGCAAACAGGCAAGATCACCCTTGATGGGGTTGATCTGCGGGATATGCGCCGCGAGGGGTTCCGCGCGGCTATGGCGCTGGTGCCGCAAGACCCTGTGATTTTCGCGGCCTCTGCGCGTGACAATATTCGCTTTGGTCGTCCTGACGCCACCGATGCTGAGGTCGAAGCCGCCGCCCGCGCCGCCGCCGCGCATGAGTTCCTTGCGGCTTTGCCCGAAGGCTATGACAGCTATGTGGGCGAGCGGGGGATTATGCTGTCTGGGGGGCAGAAACAGCGTATTGCCATCGCCCGCGCCATTTTGCGCGATGCGCCGATCCTGCTGCTAGACGAAGCGACCAGTGCGCTTGACGCTGAAAGCGAGCGATTGGTGCAGCGCGCGGTCGCAGATCTCAGTGCCGAGCGCACGACCTTGATTGTTGCGCATCGTCTGGCAACGGTGAAAAAGGCCGACCGCATTTTGGTCTTTGATGCGGGACAGATTGTTGCCGAAGGCAGCCATGATGCGCTTGTCGCGGAAGGCGGACTTTATGCGCGTCTGGCGCGGTTGCAATTCACCGATGGAATCGCCGCTGAATAATCACAGCGTGCTTGCGAAAACGCGCTTTTCTCTTCATTCTCACGCAAAGCCTGCCGTGCGACCGCGTGCATCGTGACCGCAGGATCATTTGGGAGAATGATGGGGGGAGGCAAGGCCATGCTGCCTTTTGCGAATAATCAAGATGTGCGCAAAATTGAGACAGATCACCCGTGGCCTAAGGCCGCGCCTGCGCGAAGCATTTATGAATTGCTGACTGACGTTGCAGCGCGCCATCCCGCGCGCCCGGCGGTTACCTTTCAACTGTTTTCAGATCCTGACGCAAAAGCAGAGACATTGGACTGGCAAAGACTCAGGGCGGAGGTGACCCAACTGGCCAATCTGTTCGCGCGGCTTGGCATTGGCTCTGAGGATTCGGTGGCCTTTGTGCTGCCCAATAGCACCGAAACAGTCTTGACCCTTCTGGCGGGGATGGTTGCAGGCGTTGTGGTGCCCATAAATCCGCTGCTTGAGCCTGACCAAATTGCAAGCATCCTGCGCGAAACCAAAGCGCGGCTTGTGGTGACTTTGGCGCCATTTCCGAAAACGGATCTTGCGCAAAAGACCGCTGCCGCCGTGGCCATGGCCCCCGAAGTTGAAACAGTGTTGGAGGTTGATCTTCTGCGCTATCTGACGGGGATCAAGCGGGTGATCGTGCCCTTGCTGCGGCCCAAGGTAAAGGTGACGCATCAGGCCCGCCTGTTGTCCTTGCGCGCGGAAATGGCGGGCGAGGCGGCGGATCGCTTGCGCCACCCAGATCAGGGCCGAGATCGTATCGCGGCCTGTTTTCATACAGGCGGCACAACAGGCATGCCCAAAGTGGCGCAGCACAGCTATTCGGGCATGATCTATAATGGTTGGGTGGGTCACAGTCTGTTATTCACAGAAACCGATACCGTGCTCTGCCCGCTGCCGCTGTTTCATGTTTTTGCAAGCCATGTGATCCTGATGGGGGGATTGTGTTCAGGCGCCCATACGGTCTTTCCGACCCCGCAAGGCTATCGCGGGGCAGGGGTGTTTGATAATTTCTGGAAATTGGTCGAACGCTGGCAGGTCACCTTCTTGATCACGGTGCCAACTGCGCTTGCGGTGTTGATGCAACGGCCTGTGAATGCGGATATTTCATCGGTGAAAACCGCTTTTTCAGGGTCAGCCCCCTTGCCTTTGGAATTGTTCCGCAGATTTGAGGGGGCAACGGGCGTCAGCCTTGTCGAGGGATATGGCCTGACCGAGGCCACTTGTCTTGTCTCCTGCAACCCAGTTGAAGGTGAGAAAAAAGTGGGTTCTGTTGGGATCCCCTTTCCGCATTGTGATGTGATCATATTGAAAGATACGCCCGAAGGCCCCACGGAGTGTGCGATTGATGAGATCGGCGAAATTTGCGTGGCAAGCCCAGGTGTAACGGCGCAAGGTATTTATAAAGACGCTGCAAAATCGGCGGCGCAGATGTATCAGGGCCGATATTTGCGCACGGGCGATTTGGGGCGGTTTGATGCGGATGGGTATCTTTGGATCACGGGCCGTGCCAAGGATTTGATCAATCGTGGCGGCCACAATATCGACCCCGCCCTGATCGAGGAGGCTTTGGCCACTCATCCCGCCGTGGCCATGGCCGCGGCCATCGGGCAGCCCGACCCAATCGCAGGCGAATTGCCCTGTGCCTATGTCGAATTGGTTCAAGGCGCAGATGTGACAGTCGAGGCGCTGATGGAACACGCTCGCACGCATGTCAGCGAACGTGCAGCCGCACCCAAATATATTGAGATTCTCTCAGAACTGCCCAAAACCGCCGTGGGTAAAACCTTCAAGCCTGATCTGCGCAAGCGCGCGATTGCCCGTGTCTTGGATGCAAGCCTTGCCGAGGCGGGCTTTGCGGCCCGTGTCATGGCCGTGCGCGAAGACCCGAAATTTGGCTTGGTAGCCATGATCCATAGCGCAGATGCGGCGGAACAGGCCAAGGTGCCGTCCGTCATGGATAAATTTGCCCTTCATTGGGCATGGGGTCAGGCGTAATTTGGGGGGGATGGTGCTGCAGGGGAGGATTGAACTCCCGACCTCTCCCTTACCAAGGGAGTGCTCTACCACTGAGCTACTGCAGCACGCTTGTGGCGCGTGGATTAGACGCAATCGCAGACCCATGCAAGACCAAAGCAGGCGAAAATTTGCACCAAGGCCTAATTCCTTATGGTGGGTGCGGATGCACATGGGCAATTTTTGCCAATTTCGATTTGCATCGCGCTAGACGCGAATTGTCCGCTTCGCTATGAGAGGCGGCATGAAGCAACCATCAAACCCGCAGAAAAGATCAAATTCTGGTCAACGAAGCGCGCAAGACATTCGCACGGAGCGGTTGAAAGCAGCGCTTAAGGCCAATTTGGCCCGCCGCAAGGCGCAGGCCCGCAAAAGACGTGCGGAAGATGGCGAAAATGGCGCGGGCCCGTCATCTTGACGCGGCCTGAGCAGAGCAAAAGAGGCAGCACCCGTGGACAGTATCATCGTTAAAGGAAATGGCCCGCTTTCGGGCGAGGTTCCCATCGCGGGCGCGAAGAACACCTGCCTAAAGCTGATGTGTGCGGCCCTCTTATCGGATGAACCTTTGACGCTGACCAATGTGCCGCGCCTGTCTGATGTGGCGACACTGGGCAGCTTGTTGGAAAGCTTGGGCTGCGAAGTGGCCCGTTTGGCCGATGGCCGCGCGATGATGATCTCGTCTGCCGATGTGACCAATCTGACCGCGCATTACGACATCGTGCGCAAACTGCGCGCTTCTTTCAACGTGCTTGGGCCCTTGGTGGGCCGATTTGGTGAGGCGGTTGTCTCGCTTCCGGGCGGTTGTGCAATTGGGGCGCGCAAAGTGGATTTGCATTTGACCGCGCTTGAGGCTTTGGGGGCCACAATTGATCTGCGCGAAGGCTATGTTCACGCAACGGCAAAAAATGGCCTCAAAGGGGCTGAGATCAGCTTTCCCTTTGTTTCCGTGGGTGCCACGGAAAATGCGCTTTGCGCGGCGGTTTTGGCCAAAGGCACCACCGTTTTGCGAAATGCCGCGCGCGAGCCCGATACCGTGGCGCTGGCGCATTGTTTGCAAGGCATGGGCGCAGATATCAAAGGCGCAGGCACAGACACCATCGTTATTCGTGGCGTGGATCGTTTGCATGCAACAACGCATCGTGTCATCGCAGATCGTATTGAACTGGGCACATATATGATTGCCCCCGCGATTGCAGGCGGCAGCGTGGAATTGATCGGCGGCAGCCGTGCTATTGTGGCGGCCTTGGCCGATAAGTTGGAAGAGGCGGGGGTCGAGATTGTTGAAACCGATCGCGGCTTGCGCGTCAGCCACAAAACGGGCCGCGTGCGGGCCGTGGATGTGACCACCGCCCCATTCCCAGGGTTCCCAACTGATTTGCAGGCACAGATGATGGCGTTGATGTGCACCGCTGACGGGGTTGCCACATTGGAAGAGACCATCTTTGAGAACCGCTTTATGCATGCGCCCGAATTGATCCGCATGGGGGCCAAAATTGATGTGCATGGCGGAACAGCCAAAGTGACCGGCGTTGCACAATTGCGCGGCGCGCCTGTGATGGCCACGGATTTGCGCGCCTCGGTCAGTTTGATCCTCGCGGGGCTTGCAGCCGAAGGGGAAACCCGTGTGAACCGCGTCTATCACCTTGATCGCGGGTATGAGCGGGTTGAAGAAAAACTCAGCGGCCTTGGCGCACATATTGAACGGGTGGCAGACCATGGTTGATGCCCGATTTGAGGATGGTTTCGAAGCGCCTTTGGCGCTTGCCGCCGCAGATGCGGAGGATGTGAAAATCCTGTCTGCGCTTGCGCAAGATGCCGTCCTTACTGTGGCTGATATCAAATACACGCGCGCCAAACGTCAGGTGGTTCTGCTTCTCAATCGCTTTCGTTGGGAAAATGGGGCGCGCGTCAGCCCGCCTGAGCGGGTGCGCAGTTTGCTGATTGTGGATGATGTGCTGAGCATGGCTGCGCAAGGCATCAGCCCGCAGGCGCGCGATGTGGTTTTATCATTGCTTTCGGTCGAGTGGCAGGCGGGCGAAGATGGTATGGGGCGCCTCACCCTGACCTTTGCAGGCGATGGGGCCTTGGCGCTTGAGGTCGAGGCAATCAACCTTGCTCTGCGCGATGTGACCAAGCCCTATCAGGCCCCTTCAGGAAAAACCCCCTCGCACCCGTGACGCTTTCGCGTCTTGAGCGCGCGGCCAACACAAGGTAAGCCCCTCCTATTCTGACGGAGACGGGTATGCCTATTTTTCTGAACACGGATACGGCGGATTTTGAGGCGGCGTTTGAAGCGCTTCTCGGGATGAAGCGCGAGGATAGCCCTGATGTAGATACGGTGGTTGCCGATATCATTGCGCAGGTGCGCCGTGATGGCGATGCAGCCTTGATTGCCTTTGGCGAGAAATTTGATCGTGTCCGTCTGACGCCCGAGCAGTTGATCTTTTCCGAGGCCGAGATTGATGCGGCGATTGCCACTGTGCCCGCCGCCGAGCGCGCAGCACTGGAATTGGCCGCCACGCGCATACGCGCCTACCATGCCCGCCAACTGCCCGAAGATGCTGCGTGGCAGGACGAACTTGGTGCCAAACTTGGGTGGCGGTGGAGCCCTGTTTCACGCGCGGGTCTTTATGTGCCGGGCGGGCTGGCCAGTTATCCCTCATCCGTTTTGATGAATGCCATCCCCGCTGCCGTGGCAGGGGTTGGCCATTTGTCGATGGTGGTGCCCACGCCCGATGGCAAGGTGAACCCTCTTGTTCTCTTGGCGGCGCGTCTTGCGGGGGTGCATCGCATTTACCGCATGGGTGGTGCGCAGGCGATTGCAGCCTTGGCTTATGGCACTGAAACCGTGCTGCCCGTGGATAAGATCACAGGGCCCGGCAATGCCTATGTCGCCGCCGCAAAACGGCGGGTCTTTGGCAAGGTCGGAATTGACATGATCGCAGGCCCGTCTGAGATTTTGGTGATCGCAGATCGTGACAATGACCCCGATTGGATTGCACTGGATCTTCTGTCGCAAGCGGAACATGACGAAAGCGCGCAATCCATTCTGATCACGGATGATGCAGAATTTGGCCGCGCTGTTGCGGAGGCTGTAGAGAAACGCCTCGAAACCCTAGAGCGGCGGGCCATCGCAGGGGCCAGTTGGCGTGATTTTGGCGCTATCATTGTTGCGCGTGATTTGGATGAAGCGGCCGCGCTCTCCAACCGCATTGCGCCTGAACATCTCGAGCTTTGCGTGGCTGAGGCCGAAACCTATGCCGATAAGATCACCCATGCCGGCGCTATTTTTGTGGGGGCGTGGACGCCCGAAGCGATTGGCGATTACATCGGGGGGCCAAACCATGTGCTGCCGACCGCGCGCTCTGCGCGGTTCTCTAGCGGGCTATCGGTGCTTGATTTCATGAAACGCTCCACCATGGCGCAAATGACACCTGCAGCATTGCGGGCCATTGGCCCTGCGGCGGCAACATTGGCGAAATCAGAAAGCCTTGAGGCACATGGCCTATCCGTTTTGGCGCGGCTTGCGCGGATCAATCAGGGGGATGGTGAATGACAATGCACATTACCGATATTCAGATTGACACCTCGAATATGCCTGCGCCAACCCCTGAGATCGAACAGGAACGGCGCGTAGCGATTTTTGATCTACTCGAAGAAAACAGTTTTGTTTTGCCTGCGCGGGATGGGCGCACACCGCCCGATGGGCCCTATCATTTGGCTTTGGCCATTCGTGACAAACGTCTGGTCTTTTCTGTTGCCACCCAAGAGACGGAACTGGCCGCCGAATTTCACCTTTCACTGTCGCCATTCCGTCAGGTGGTCAAAGATTATTGGCAGATTTGTGAGAGCTATTATTCTGCCGTGAAAAAGCTACCTGCGGCCCAAATCGAGGCGATTGATATGGCGCGGCGCGGCATTCACAATGAGGGTGCGCGCGTTTTGCAAGAACGGCTTGAAGGCAAAGCCGAGATTGATACCGATACCGCGCGCCGCCTCTTTACCCTGATCTGCGTGCTGCATTTCGGGAATTGATCTGGTGGGTAAAGAATTTCCATCCTCGGTTCTGTTTTGTTGCGATCATAACGCAACCCGCTCACCCATGGCGGAAGGGCTGATGAAGAAATATTACGGCCACCGCGCCTATGTTCAATCTGCGGGTGTGCATCATGAATTGGAGATAGATGGCTTTGCCGTTTCTGTTTCCGCCGAGATTGGCGTGGCCCTTGAACGTCATCGCGTGCGCTCTTTCGATGAAATGGCGGAATGGGGGGATGATCTCTCGGGGTTTGATCTGATCGTGGCGCTTTCGCCCGCCAGTCAACGCCGCGCGCTGGATCTGACGCGTCATGCGCATCTCGATATTGAATATTGGCCCATCATTGACCCAACAGGGTTGGGCGAAACGCGCGAGGCGAAATTGGATGCCTATCGCCAAGCCCGTGATCAAATCAAAAAACGCATTCTAGATCGTTTTGGCCCCCCAGATGCGGGGCTAGAACAGGAGGGGGACTAATGGATCTGATCAATCGGTATTACGCCGCGTTTAATGCGGGCGATCTGGAGGCCATGCTTGATTGCCTCAGCGAAGATGTGGCGCATCATGTCAATGAGGGGCAGGTGCGCATGGGCAAAGCGGCCTTTGCCGATTTTTGCGCCCATATGAACCGCTGCTATAAAGAACATCTCACCGATATCGTGGTGATGCAGAATGAAGCAGGCAGTCGCGTTGCCGCCGAATTTATCGTAAATGGCACCTATCTGGCCACGGACGCAGGATTGCCCGAGGCGCGCGGACAGACATATGTCCTGCCCGCTGGCAGTTTCTTTTCCGTTGAGGACGGTAAGATCACCCGTGTTGTGACCTATTACAACCTTGCTGATTGGATCGCTCAGGTTTCGGCATGAGCCTTGACTATCGCATCTATCGCGGGGCTGAGATCGCGGCAATTGTTCCCGATCTGGCACGGCTGCGCATCACGGTCTTTCGTGATTGGCCCTATCTCTATGAGGGGGATTTGGCCTATGAGACGGGTTATCTCGCCCGCTATGCGCAAGGCGGGGCCATAGTGGTTGCCGCCTATGATGGCGCGCAGATGGTGGGCGCGGCCACGGGGATGCCCTTGCTTCAGCATGATGATGATTTCTCTGGTGCTTTGGCGGCCTGCGATATCGCCGCCGAAGATGTGTTCTACTGCGCAGAATCTGTTCTGATGCAAGACCATCGCGGGCAGGGGGCAGGGCATATATTTTTCGATGCGCGCGAGGCAGAGGCCCGCGCACAGGGAAAAACATATAGCGCCTTTTGCGCAGTGGTGCGCCCTGCGGATCATCCGATGGCCCCAAAGGACTATCGCCCGCTTGATGAATTCTGGAAAAAGCGGGGCTATCAGAAATTGGATGGCGTCTTTGCAGAATTTTCATGGCTCGATATCGGAGATTCTGAAAAAACCCAAAAGCGCCTGCAATTTTGGATCAAACAGCTATGAAATGTGCCGCCGCCGCCTATCCGCTCGATCCCTTGACCCGTTTCGCTGATTTTGACGCGAAGATCACCGCATGGGTCGCTGAGGCCGCGGATGGCGGCGCAGAGATTGCGATTTTTCCTGAATATGGCGCGATGGAATTGGCCCATCTTGCAGGGCCATCCGTTGCGGCAGATCTTGAAGGCAGCCTGCGTGCGGTCAGTGATATTTGGCCTGAGGCGGATGCCCTTTTTTCGCGGCTTGCGGTGCAGCATGGCCTTGCCCTAGTGGCCCCATCTGCGCCGATTTTTGACCAAAATTATGGGCTGCGGCCCGTCAATCGCGCCTGCATTTATGGGGCGCAGGGGCGGATTGGGCATCAAGACAAGCAGATTATGACCCGCTTTGAACGCGAGATTTGGCAGGTGCAATCGGGCGGGCCTTTGCAGGTCTTTGACCTTGGCGATCTGCGGGTGGGTGTGTTGATCTGCTATGATGCGGAGTTTCCGCTTTTGGCGCGCGCCTTGGTTGAGGCGGGGGTTGATTTGCTTCTGGTGCCATCCTGCACGGATAGTGGCGCAGGCTATTGGCGAGTGCGGGTGGGGGCGATGGCCCGCGCGCTAGAGGGACAATGCGCGGTTTTACAATCACCCACAGTCGGACAAGCGGCATGGTCGCCCGCAGTGGATGAAAACCATGGCGCAGCGGCGATCTACGGCCCGGCTGAAGCGGGCTTTTGTGACAATGGCGTGTTTGCTGAAGGCGCAATGAACAAGCCAGGATGGGTGATGGCCGATATTGACCTTGGTCGGCTGCGAGATCTGCGCCAAAACGGCACTGTTTTAACCCGCCGCGATTGGCCAGAGAGCGCCGCGCGCACAGCGCTTGTGCCGCAGGTGAAAGATTTACCTTGAAAATCCGCTCCTTTGGGCGCATTTACCGCGGCGAAGCTGCCATTTGGGGCAGTGAGAAAGCTAAGGAGAGACCATGGCCAAGGAAGAGATGCTCGAATTCCCCGGTGTCGTGAAGGAACTCCTGCCAAATGCGACATTCAGGGTCGAGCTCGAAAACGGCCATGAGATCATCGCACATACGGCAGGCAAGATGCGCAAAAACCGTATCCGCGTTCTGGCAGGCGACAAGGTGCAGGTTGAGATGACCCCCTATGACCTGACCAAGGGCCGTATCAATTACCGCTTTAAGTGATTTGTTTTGCGCCTGATTTTGGGATCAGCAAGCCCGCGCAGGCGGGAGTTACTGGCGGTGTTGGGGATCTCACCTGACGACATCGCCCCGCCTGAAATTGACGAAACCCCGCAAAAGGGGGAACATCCGCGCGCCTATGTCACCCGTATCGCGCGCGAAAAGGTTGCCGCCGTGTCATCTGCGCCCGAGGACATCGTTCTATGCGCAGATACGACCGTCTTTATGGGCCGGCGGATTTTGGGCAAGCCTGCGGATGCCGTGGAGGCTGAGGCGTTTTTGCGCCTTTTGTCGGGCCGCCGTCATCGCGTCATCACGGCCTTGGCCGCCCGAAAAGGCGCGCGCGTGATCGAGCGCGCAGTTGAAAGCCGTGTGAAGATGAAATCCCTCAGCGATGCGGAAATCGCGGCTTATCTCGCGACAGACGATTGGCGCGGCAAGGCAGGCGGTTATGCCATTCAAGGCCCTGCTGGTGCGTTTATTCCGTGGATTTCAGGCAGCTATCCCGCCATTATGGGCCTTCCTTTGGCGGAAACAGCCAGTGCCTTGGCGGCCTTGGGCTATCCCGTTTGGAGGCAAGAATGAAGGGCTGCGTTATTGCATTGGATGAGGTTGCAGGGCGCAAGGCGGCGGCATTGATCGTTGATGGCCGCTTGCAGGATATCCGTATTGATCCCCCCGAAAATGACCCAAGCCCCGAGATTGGCGAGATTTACCGCGCCAAGGTGGCCCGTGCCATGGGCGGGCAGGGCGGCGTTATGGTTACCCTTCCCGATGGGCAATCGGGATTTTTGCGCGGGGTCAAAGGCCTTGAGCAAGGGGCAAGCGTGATTGTTCAGGTGATGGGCTATGCCGAAGGCAATAAGGCCGCGCCTGTGACGACAAGTCTGTTGTTCAAAAGCCGCTACGCCATTGTCACGCCCGCGGCGGCAGGATTTAACATCGCCCGCTCGATCCGTGACGAAGAAGACCGCGATCACCTGTTGGAACTGGCCCATGATGCGATGGAGGGCGCGCCTGAGGATTTTGGCGTGATCATTCGCTCAGCCAGCGCTGAGGCGGTGGATGAAGATATAGTTGAGGATGTCAGCGCCATGCGCGCCTTGGCCGAGGCCGTGGTGGCCGATATGAATGGCGCCCCCGAATTGCTGGTTGCAGCCCCCACATCTCATGAGGTGGCGTGGCGCGATTGGACAAGCCCAATGCCTGATGAAGTGGTGGAAAGCCCCACCGCCTTTGCCGATCTCGGCGTGGAGGAGGCGGTTGATGCCCTCCTCTCCCCGCGGGTGGAGTTGGGTGGTGGCGCCTGGGCCATGTTTGAACCCACCTCTGCCCTCGTGGCGATTGATGTGAACACGGGCGGTGATTTATCCCTTGCGGCAGGGCTGAAGGCCAATTTGGCTTTGGTGCGTGATTTGCCGCGTCAATTGCGTCTGCGTGGGTTGTCGGGGCAGATTACAATGGATTTGGCCCCGATGCCGAAAAAAGACCGCCGTCTGTTCGAGGATAAATTGCGCAGTGCCTTGCGCTCTGACGCGACTGACACGGTGCTTGCGGGATGGACACCGCTTGGCCATTTTGAACTGCAGCGCAAGCGCGACCGCGCGCCTTTGCACGAGATATGGCCGTCATGAGTTGCCCGATTTGTCAAAAAGAAACAGTCGCGGCTTATCGCCCTTTTTGCTCGCGCCGCTGCGCGGATGTGGATCTGGCGCGATGGTTGAACGGATCATATGCCGTGCCGTCCAATGACCCCGAAGATATCGAAGAAGCCCTTGATCAAGCAGCCCGCGCCAAAGCATTTGGTCGCAACGGCGATGGCGAGGATGACGCAGGGCCGCTGCAATAGAAAAAACGCGATAATTTTGCGCAAACCCTATGGACAGCCCCCCACGAAGGCCCTAGAACGCCCCCACCCTGATGGTGTTCCGCCATCTCCCGTGCCCGGGTAGCTCAGGGGTAGAGCAGTGGATTGAAAATCCTCGTGTCGGTGGTTCGATTCCGCCCCCGGGCACCACTTCAAAAAACCGGATAAACTGTGTTGATCTTCCTTTTGTGCCTCAAATGTGTTGGGCCACATATTCGGGACGTGTTCGGTCAGGGCGTTTGTCAAGAAATCCTTGCGATAACGCAACGGGTTGCGGCTGTCCGGCGCTGTGCTGGACTCAAGCGGCCGACCCACATAAACTATCGGAAATCATTCGACTGCTAATATGACAGCAGAAGGAGCACTTATACGTGTCGATGAAGTTTGACATCCTCACCAATGTCGCGCGGTTGCGCTATACGTTGGAAAAAATGGAGGCGTCAGTGGGCATTCACCAACTCACTGAGGCTGAAAAATATGTGCTCAGTGCCGCGGCATTGGCCGCAAAAGCGGACGGCTCATTTTCGCTTCATGATTTAGAGGCGCAGGATTTGATTGCGGACATGCCCGTGAGCACGAAATTCCGCACGCTGCGTTGCCTGATCGATAAGGGCAAGCTGAAGCGCGCAGGCGCAGGTCGCAAGTCCGATTATATTATCGTGGCTTAATCTTTTAAGCTCCCGAGTAAGGCTGTGCGTATGCGGCATGCACTTATGACCGATCTTGTGGCCTTGGTCATGTGTTCGATCTTTTACGCGGTTGCCTTTGAGGCCGTATTTGTTGTCTCGGATAAATTGCAGCAGTCCGTGGTGCCTGGCATTATTTATGGCAGCGTGCTGTTCTTCCCGCATGGTGTTCGGGTGCTGGCGGCCTATTTATTTGGCTGGCGGAGCATCCTCTACCTTCTGCCTATCAGCGCGGTCTATGCGGGGTTTGGGGGTGATGCGGCCACGATCCTCCAAGGGCTTGTTCTGGCATTGGGGAGCCTCGTGGCCTGCGTTCTGGCCTTTGAGGTATTGAGCCGCTTTGACTTTATAGAGCGTAATTATCTCGCGGTTTCAATCGATTGGAAAAGTCTGGTTCTCGCCGGTGCTGGCGGCGCGCTGATCAACGCTGTGCTGCATTATAGCTTGAACGTCACCGATGCGCAGGCTTCGGGTGCGATATTTGTCGGAGATGTTCTTGGCTTTGCTGTGGTGTTGCTCATCGCTATGATGGGCTTTCGGCTCTTGCGAGAGTTGAAATAGCTTTGAAAAAGCGGAAACAGCAAGCGCACGCCCCGAAAAAAGGACGTGCGCTCGTTGTAAATGCTTACGCGGCCAGTTTCGAAGTTATGTCGATCTGGCGTTTGATTTGATAGTGTATCGACCTTTTCAAGGTGTCAGTCAGCTCACCTGGTTGCATGACAAAGCCGTAGGGGTTGCCGCCATCTTCAAACTTTATGGGGTCACCATACCCAGGTGCGACTGGGATCATCCCGAAATGCATGGATGAAACATAGGTTTGCTGAATCGCCCCTTCGGCGCCGCCGTTTTTATTCTGCGCCGTTGCCGCTGCTGAGAGTGTCTTGCCCGCCAAGGCGCCGCGCATCCATAAGCCGCCCAATGTGTCAAGCCATGCGCGCGTTTGGCTCGCCATGCCGCCGTACCGCGTTGGGCTCGAAATAAAGAGCCCGTTGCACCACTCCAAATCCGCTTCGGACACCAGATCAACAGTGGCCGCTTTTTCGGCTTGGGCCTTCCAACCATCTTGGCTGTTTACAACCTCTGCCGGTGCGGTTTCCGCGATGCGCCGTAGACGGACAGAAGCACCGGCTTCTTCGGCGGCTTTTGCAGCCTCGGTCGCGATGGCATGGTTGGTTCCATATGTGGAATAAAAAACGATCAGTAAATTTGTGCTAGACATATGTGCCTCCAAATTAGGTGACCTAACGTATAGCGCGCGCAGCAGGGGGGTGCTTCATACGAGAACGCACAGGGTATGTGCGTATTTTGAGGGTTGGCCACCGAGAGAAATGCCTATTTTTCAATAGGCTGCCCAGCAAGGGGCTAAGAGCGATGGATTGAAGCCCCTCAAACCTTGAATTAAATTCATTTATCCAACGGCAAGCCTGTTGCGAGATGGCGAAATCGGCCTGATCTGGCCCGCGCTGCGCGGCAGCCGCTCTCATCTGGATCGGGCCTTGTCGTTAGTCGGCCGCTTTGCCCAAGATTGATTTCAGGCTTGTATGCGGTTTGGCGGCCTCGCGCAGATCCAATGCGGATAGAATATCCAAAAGATGGCTTTTCATCAGCGCCTCGGCCTCTGCGCCATCTTTGCGGCGGAAGGCCTCGACAAGGGCGTGATGGGCGTGCTTCTCGCAAAGCGCGCTTTGGCGGCGCCAGTAAATCGCGACAATCAGCGAAGATCGCGCAACCAAGCGTTCGATGAATTCTGCAATGGTGGCTTGGTCAGCGATGTGAGAAATTTCGATGTGGAATTGACCCGAAAGGCGCACTGCCTTGCCCTGTTCGCCTGCATGGATGGCTTGATGTTCGGCCTCGATATGGGCCTCAAGCCGCGCAAGCGCCGCATCTGTCATCCGCTCGGCGGCAGAACGGGCGGTGCGCGGCTCAAGCAAGGCGCGGGCTTCGAAAATTTCGCGGGCCTCACGGACAGTCGGTTGCGAGACAAAAGCACCCCGATTGCGGCGCAATTCGACCAGTTGCAAATGCGAAAGTGCCTGCAAAGCCGCGCGCACCACGGTGCGTGAGACGTTGTAAATATCGCTCAATTCGTCTTCCCCCAGTTTTGTCCCTGGAAGAAGGCGGTGTTCATAAATTGCCATGCTGAGATCAGTGACCAGATCCCCGCTTGGGCCATTGACCACGGGATTCAGAAAGAACTGTTCTTTGGGTGCTTTGTTCATCAGGTTCTCCTTACACACAAAGATGGGGGCGAATAGAATCGAGTGCAAGGCGCGCCCGTTCAGTATCCAAGCTATTATCAGATTGTATACAATTTTGTGCGCAATCGCTGCGCAAACAGGGAAATACGTGCTTAAATTTTAAGCGTTTGCCTGCAAGGGCGAGATTCGATTTCTGTCCATCATAGACCTGCGCCGCTTTGGGCCGCTTGCTGAGAAAAACAGCAAGGAAACCCCATGACGGCCCCGCTTGACCTTGAATTGATTTCTCTCACCAAACGCTATGGCGATGCGCTTGCGGTGGATGCGATTTCGCATGGCTTTAAGTCGGGGGTCTATGCATGCCTGCTGGGCCCCTCTGGCTGTGGTAAATCTTCGACATTGCGGATGATCGCGGGCCATGAAGGGGTATCAGACGGCGCAATCGTTCTTGACGGGCGCGAAGTCACCCATTTGCCACCCGCAAAACGCGGCACGGCTATGATGTTCCAAAACTATGCCCTGTTCCCGCATCTCAGTGTGCGCGACAACGTTGCCTTTAGTCTGCGGATGGCAGGAATTGATCGCGCAACCCGTCACAAGCGCGCCAATGAGATGCTTGAATTGGTCGAGATGTCTGCAATGGCCGAGCGCAAGCCTGATCAATTATCAGGTGGGCAGCAACAGCGGGTTGCCTTGGCGCGCGCCCTGATTACCCGCCCGCAAGTCTTGCTGTTGGACGAGCCGCTTTCGGCGCTTGATCCGTTCCTACGTATTCGGATGCGCGCGGAGCTTAAGCGCCTTCAGCGTGAGCTTGGGATTACCTTCATACATGTCACCCATGGCCAAGACGAGGCGCTGGCCTTGGCCGATGAGATTATCGTGATGAACAATGCCAAGATCGAACAGGCAGGATCGGCACGCGATATTTTCAATAAGCCAAAAACCGCCTTCGTTGCGCGGTTCTTGGGGGGGCATAACGTTTTGAAATTGCCCCAAGGTCAGGTTGCGCTGCGCAATGATGCAATCCAAGTCACCGCCCAAGGGGCAGGGCGCATGGATGGCCGTGTGATTGGCGTTGAATATCAAGGCGCGCATGTGGCGTTGACCGCCCTTGTGGCGGGGGATCAAGAGGCCACCGCCCTCGTGCCAGATCATCAATTCATCGAAACCCCCAAAGACCTTGGTGAGGTCATTGGGCTTACCTGGGACGACCAAAACGCACATCTGGTCTCCGCCTAAAACTGCCGTTTCAGCCAAGAGGATCACGACATGACTTCAGTTCCAAAAATTCGCTACAGCCGCCGCTCCCTCCTGAAAACAGGCGGGGCAGCTTTGGCCGCCTCTGCATTGCCCGCGCCAATGGTTTGGGGGCAATCCATTCGCGACATCACCTTGCGCCAGTTTGGCACAGGCGTCTCGAACCTCAATGAGGTGGCAACCAAGGTGAAAGAAGACCTCGGTATCACCCTTGAGATGACCGCACTCGACACCGACAGTGTGACGCAGCGCGCCGCCACCCAGCCTGACAGTTTCGACATTGCGGATATCGAATATTTCGTCTGCAAAAAGGTTTGGCCTTCGGGCAATCTTCAGGCGATGGATGCCAGCCGCATCACCAATTACGATAAGATTGTCGGCATTTTCCGCGATGGTAAGCTGACCCCAGAAAGCACCATTGCACAGGGCACCGCGCCCCATACTGTTGGCTTTGTTGAGGGGCCAGATGGCACCGAATTTGTGAACAATGAATCGGGGTGGATGACCCTGATCCCAACCATCTACAACGCAGATACGCTTGGCATTCGCCCCGATTTGATTGGTCGCCCGATTGAAAGCTGGTCTGAGTTGTTGAACTCAGAATTCGCAGGCAAGGCCTCGATCCTTGATATTTCCTCCATCGGCATCATGGATATGGCAATGGTTTGCGAGGCCATGGGGGAAATCCAATATGGCGACAAGGGCAATATGACCCGCGATGAAATCGATCGCACCATCGCCATCTTCACGGAAGCCAAACAAAATGGCCAGTTCCGCGCCTTCTGGAAAACCTTTGACGAAAGCGTCAACCTGATGGCTTCGGGCGAGGTGGTTATTCAGTCTATGTGGTCGCCCGCGATTACCGCCGTGCGTTCGCGCGGTATCCCATGCGTCTATCAGCCATTGCGCGAAGGCTATCGCAGCTGGGGTGGCGGCATTGGCCTGTCGGCCAATCTCTCGGGCATGGAGTTGGATGCCGCCTATGATTACATCAACTGGTATCTCTCGGGTTGGGTTGGCGGCTTCTTGATGCGTCAGGGCTATTATTCTGCCGTGCCTGAAACCTCCAAAGACTTCATGAGCGAAAACGAGTGGGGCTATTGGTTCGAAGGCAAAGAAAGCACCGATGACATCACCTCGCCATTTGGGGATAAATTGGCAGGTGCCGGTGAGATCCGTGATGGTGGCTCATTCTATGACCGCATGGGGGCTGTGGCCTGCTGGAACTCAGTCATGGAAGAGAACCAATACATGGTGCGCAAGTGGAATGAATTCATCGCCGCTTAAGCGATCTTGCACAACTGAGGCGGTGGCCCATGCTGCCCCCTCATACCCCAAAACCACCCCATAACCAAAGTGTTCCCAGATGACCAAACAAGTCACCGCATGGATACAAGCGGCCCCGATGGCGGCTGTTCTCTTATCCTTCCTTGTTGCGCCGATTGTCATGATTGTGATTGTCAGCTTCTGGGGCGCGACCGAATATTCAATTTACCCTGCTTTTCAATTCGACAATTATGAATTCCTGTTCGGGTCATCCGTGACCTACAGGGTCTTTCTCAATACATTCAAATATGCCTTGATCACTTGGGCCTTCACCCTCGTGATCGGGTTCACTGTTGCCTATTATCTGGCCTTTGAAATCCGCAGCCTCAAATGGCAAATTGCGCTCTTTTTGCTCTGCACCATCCCATTTTGGACATCCAATATCATCCGTATGATTTCGTGGATTCCGTTTTTGGGGCGAAATGGCCTAGCCAATTCTACACTGATCTCATGGGGTGTTATTGACGAGCCCCTTGAATGGTTGCTGTTCAGCGATTTCAGCGTGATCTTGGCCTTTGTGCATCTCTACACGCTGTTCATGGTCGTACCAATTTTCAACACGATGATGCGCATTGATCGCGCCCTGATTGAGGCAGCGCGAGATCAAGGGGCCAGCGCGTGGCAGAGTTTGACCCATGTGATCATCCCACTGTGCAAGCCTGGCATCATGATTGGCACCATTTTCGTCACCACGCTTGTGATGGGCGATTTTATCACGGTGCGCTTTATGTCGGGCAGTCAACGCGCCAATGTGGGGCGCCTGATTTCCAATGACATTAACCTGCTGCAATACCCTTCGGCCTCTGCCACGGCGGTGGTCTTGCTGATCACTGTCTTGATCGTCATCGGCCTGTTGTTGCGTCTTGTCGATATTCGAAAGGAGCTGTGAGATGGAAAAGCGCAGCCGCAGCTTTTATCTGCTCTCCGCCTTTTTTGGCCTTTTCGTTCTGTTCCTTTACGGCCCAATTTTGACCATTGGCATCCTCAGCTTTCAGGGGCCAGAGGGGGGGCTGACCTTCCCAATGCGCGGTGTGTCGCTCTATTGGTTTTACGATTTGTTCGAAGAACAGGCCGTAGGGGATATTTGGGGCAGCTTCCGCCGCTCCTTGGCCTTGGGTTTGATGGTGATGGTGACGACTGTGGTTGTCTCGGTTTTGGGCGGGCTTGCCTTTCGCAAGAAATTCGCAGGCTCCAGCTTACTGTTTTATCTCTGCATCGCCTCGCTCGTGATCCCTTCGATCCTGATTTCATTGGGTGTTGGGCTGATCTTCAACCAAATTGGCCTGCCCGTGCATTGGGCCAGTTCTGGCTTTGGCAGCCAACTGACATGGACATTGCCCTTTGGTCTTTTGATCATGTTTGCCGTCTTTAACCGTTTCGACAAAAGCTATGAGGAGGCGGCGCGTGACCAAGGTGCGACCGCGTGGCAGACATTTGCCCATGTGGTCTTGCCGATTATTGCCCCATCCTTGATTGGTGTTGCTCTGTTTGGCTTCACGCTCAGCTATGATGAATTCGCACGCACCCTTTTGACTGCAGGCAGCTACAATACCCTGCCGCTTGAAATCTTTGGGATGACCACGAATGTGACAACGCCTGTGATCTTTGCGCTTGGCACGCTGACCACGGTATTTTCCTTTTGCATAATTGGGGTGTTTTTCCTTGCTGTTTGGCTGTTCTCACGGCGCAAGGATCATTCTTCTGATGCAGGTCAGGGGATGGTTTGATCCCATGCGCGTGTTCCTGATCAACCCCAACAGCACCGAGGCGATGACGCAGACCGCCCTTGCGGCTGCACAGCGAGCGGCCCCAGATTTGGTGTTTGAGGGGTGGACATCGCATCTTGGCCCGCCCGCAATCGAAGGGCCCGAGGATGGCGCGCGCGCTGTGCCGCCTTTGCTGACGCTGATTGACCAAGCGGCCGCACAAGGGGCAGGGGCGATTATCATCGCCTGTTTTGACGATACGGGCCTTGCAGAGGCCCAAGCGCGGGTCAGTTGCCCCGTGATTGGGATCGGCCAAGCCAGCTTTGTCATGGCGCAGCTCAGAGGTGGATCAAGTGCCGTGATCACGACTGTTCCCGAGGCCATCCCCGTGATCCAAGAAAACCTCCGTGCGCAAGGATTTGCGCAGACCATCAAGGTGGTAGAGGCGGCCAACACGCCTGTTTTATCGCTGACCGAAGATCCCGAATGGGCGGCTGCGCAATTCCTAAAACTTGCGCGCAATTTGCCCCAAGGCACCCGAAGCTTGATCCTCGGCTGTTCTGGGGCCGTTTCTATCATCGAGGCTTTATCCCGCGACCTTGATCTTGTTTTGATTGATGGGGTGACAGCCGCTGCACGACTGGCCACTGTTCTGCGCCCGTCTTGATGGTCGACCAATCCGCCGAAGGCAGTCCAAGGGTCTCAATCTGACAGATTGGCATGGCCCTATTTTTGGCCTCAAAACCGTCATGCATCGCAAATGACTCGGACATTTTATCGGCATATTTTCGATGCATTTGCGGTCTGTCATTCGTTAATAAGTTATTAAATTATGCTTGAAAATTAAATATTATTGTGAAATCAAAAGAGGTGATGCGCTCTCTTTTGAGCACGATTTTTTAACTATGGGTGCCCGGTGCTGCTTCAGCACCTACAAAATGTGGTGGTTAAACATGCGCGATCTTTCCCCTGTTGATGCGGCTTTCTCGGTTGTTTCTGGGCGCAGCTCTGTGGTTCGGGTGGCCGATTATGCGCAGATGGATGGGTTCTCCGTTATAGGGGCCGATGGCGCCCTAGATGGGGTCTCTTTCGTTGTCGTGCAGCGGGGCGATGATCTTGTTGTAATTTATGCCGATGGCACCGAAGTCATCATCGAAGATTACTTCCTCAGTAATACAATCGCGGTTTTTGATACGGGCGTCACACCTGTGGAACTCGGCCCCTTGGTCGAGCCTATTGGCACAATCGGTGATGACGCGCTCTATGGCTATAGCGGCCCCGTAGATGAGGTGCGCGCGATCATCCTAGATCGGGCTGATATCGCACCGCTTGAGCCGTTCCTCAGCGATGATGACGGGGGTATTGCATCTTTTGCGGGCAATCTGGCCGGTCTTGGTTGGGGTGGATTTGCCGCAGCCGCAGTTGCCAACGCCGTGAGTGGCAGCTCTGCGCTCTTGGGCGGTTTGGCTGCTGTGACCACCGTGATTTCGGGCAAGTTCGTGGCAGGCCCGATTGTTCCCGGCAATGGTCTTGTCGTGGATGTCTATGATGCTTTGGGCAATTTGTTGCTGTCCGATGTCCCGCTCGATGCGAATGGATCCTTTTCTGTCACCTTGCCTGGCACGGTTCCAAACGTCATTGCGATTTTGCGCGATACGAATGCCGCCCCAGATTACCGTGACGAGGCGACAGGCGGCAATGTTGATTTGAACGCCAATCTCGCAGGGATTGGGGTGGGCGTTCCGCAACCAGGGGGCACCACCACGGTGTCGCTCAATATCAACCCCGTGACCACAGTGGCCGCCCGCTTGGCGGGCGTTGGGGCAAATGGAACAATCCCTCAAGGCGGCATCACGCCCGAGGCGATCACGCAAAGCCTTGCGACTGTCCAAAACAGCTTTGGGGTGTCCGATCTCAACGGGGTTCCGCCGATTGATATTTTTGATCCCGACTTTAACGACACCGATGGGAATATCAGCGATGGCGAGCGGTATGGTCAGGTTCTCGCAATGCTGTCGGGGAAGGATAAGCTCAATGGTGGCAACCAACAAACGACAATTGATGAGCTTGTAACATCCCTTCAGAATGCGGGGGGCGACAGCACGGCGCAACAATCCGCAGTGCGGACAGAGCTGCTTGAAGGCGCGCGCGAGTTTGAATTCAACAACACCAGTGGCACGCAAACAGAGGCGGATCTTCTGGGCTCGCCCAGCCTTGGGGTTGAACGCACGCCAGAGGTCGGCACAGATGGCAACACAACTGAGCCGAGTTTTGCAAACCTTCTCGAGGATGCGTTGGAGGGCACCTCCACAGGCGATGGTGCCAACCCTAATGCCGATACGATCACGGGGTTTCAAACCCTTGTGGATACCGCCGATGCGGTTCAAGCCCTCGCCGCCCTCGATACAGGCGCGGGCATTCCGCAAGCGTTGATTGATCAACTGACCGAAGAAAACCTCACCGCTTTGGGCCTGACGGGCCTCACCGCCCCATCGCCCTATCTAGACCAATTCCTTGACGCCCTGCGCGATGTGGCGACCGAAGACGCGGATACGGTTCAGGAATTGCAGGATTTATTTGATGGTGTGGTCGCGGCAAATCTCTTGCCGCCCACGATCACGACCTCGAACGCGGATACGCTGTCGGGCACGGCCGAGCCGAACAGCACGGTCACGCTGACGCTGGCTGATAACAGCACGGTTACGGCAACGGCGGATGGGTCTGGGAATTATGCCTTCTCGCCGAACCCTGTGCCAAACGGGCAGACCGCGACCCTGACCGCCACCGATGCGGCGGGGAACGTCTCGGCCCCGACCACGGTTCCTGCGGTGGATGCGACCGACCCGAACCCGCCCACGATCACGACCTCGAACGCCGATACGCTTTCTGGCACGGCCGAGCCGAACAGCACGGTCACGCTGACGCTTGCAGATAACAGCACGGTCACGGCAACGGCGGATGGGTCTGGGAATTATGCCTTCTCGCCGAACCCTGTGCCAAACGGGCAGACCGCGACCCTGACCGCCACCGATGCGGCGGGGAACGTCTCGGCCCCGACCACGGTTCCTGCGGTGGATGCGACCGACCCGAACCCGCCCACGATCACGACCTCGAACGCCGATACGCTTTCTGGCACCGCCGAGCCGAACAGCACGGTGACGCTGACGTTGGCAGATAACAGCACGGTCACGGCAACGGCGGATGGGTCTGGGAATTATGCCTTCAGCCCGAACCCTGTGCCAAACGGGCAGACCGCGACCCTGACCGCCACCGATGCGGCGGGGAACGTCTCGGCCCCGACCACGGTTCCTGCGGTGGATGCGACCGATCCCACGCTCACCATCACGACCCCTATCGAGGGGGATAATGTAGTCAGCGCGGCGGAAGATAATGATGTGGTGGTGCAAGGCACCACTGATGCCGAAGACGGGCGGGTGGTGACGGTGGTCTTCACCGATAGCCTCAACGCCACGGTGACGGCGACTGCGACTGTCACGGGCGGCAATTGGAGCCTTGCGGGGGCCGATATCTCGGGCCTTGCGGAAGGGGCGATCAGCGTTAGCGCGACTGTCTCGGATGCCGCTGGCAATGCGGCGACGCCTGCCACGGCGACAGTGACCTTGAACAACACGCCGCCCGCAGCACCCACGATCAACCAAGGCATCACCGATCAAGCCAATACCGTCAGCGGCACAGGCGAGGCGGGGGCGACCCTGACGCTTTTCAACGGCGGAACCCAGATCGGCACGACCACAGTGGCCAGCGATGGAACCTGGTCGCTGATTACGGCGGCGCCGGTCGCCGATGGCGCGGTCCTGACCGCCCGGCAGACCGATGCGCAAAACAATGAAAGCCCGCTTGCGGCCGGGGTGACCACCTTTACCGATACTGATGGGGACGGCATCCGCAACTCACTAGATACCGATGATGATGGGGATGGGATCGCTGACGCAACTGAGCAGCCGCAGACAGTCTTTACGGAAAACTTCGACAATCTGACGGGCGATGTAGAAATCACCAGCACGGGAACGCCTTGGGTATTTACCGGCATTTCCGACACCGACTCAGGCGGCGGCACGCCGAATTCCTTCTACGCCTATCAAGGAAAATTGCAGTTCTTCCGCAATCCCGCGCAGCAAACCCTCACCCAGAATTTCACGGATATGACGGGCGGCAGCAGCATCACCGTCAATATGGCGATACGCAGCAGCCTGCCCAACAGCGCCACTTTGGAAATTCTCTATGAAGGTGTTGTCTATGCCACGATTGACACGACCACGCCGAACAATGTGGTGTTCTCCAATGGTGCCAGTGGCAGTTGGGGGGGCAGCACCGATCTTGCCACATTAAGCAATCTCGTGGTCAATTTGCCTGTTTCTGTTCCCAATTCTGGCACGGTGACCCTGCGCTACACGACCACTGCGTTTGACGCGGATGATATCGACATCAGTTCGATCACCGTCAGCAAACTTCCTGTGCTCGGAGATATCGATGGCGATGGCGTTGTGAATATCCGCGACCGTGACACCGATGGCGACCGTATCTGGGACGAGTTTGAACCGACCACCGATGGCGATGGCGATGGACGCCCCGATTACCGCGACACCGATAGTAATGGCGCGGGCGTGGGCGATGACACCAGCAATGCCAGCCTGACCGCGGCGCAGATCACCGCGCTCGAGGGGGGCGGGACCTATGCCAATGGTTTCATCCTGTTGTCCGAGGCCGTGACGCTTGATTTCACGGCGATCCCTGACAGTGGGGTTTTCACCTCGGATGTTGAATATATTGACATGCGCGATGGTGCGAACGCGCAAGTGGTGATCTTGAACGAGGCCGAGGTGATCAACCTGACCGATGGGAATAATGAATTGATCCTAATCGGTGACGGCAATGACAGCGTCACCGCAACTGGGTTCGTGGGTACGGGCAAGGATCAATCCATCGATGGGCGCAGCTTCAGCATCTATGAGGCGGGCACGGCGACCCTGTTTATTGATGATGAGATTGGCACGATCACATTGACCTAAGGTTGGGGGGGCGGGGGCTTCCTCCCGCCCTCTTGCCTTAAATATCCTCAGGGTCGCGTCCAGGGGTTGAGCGATAGGCGGGCAAACGCCAGCCGAATTTTATCGTGCCGCCGCGAATGCCAAAGGCCATGACAAAGCCAACCGCCGCCGCAGCCCAAGGTTCAAGGCCCGCCTTATTCAGTGCAACATATATCGCCGCGCCAATCGCACAGGCGGCGATATAGATTTCGCGCCGCAGCAAAACCGAGGCTTCGCGCGCAAGGATGTCACGAATGATCCCGCCAAGCGTGCCTGTCAGCATGCCCATCACAATGCCGATTGTGGCGGATCCCGTCACAATCAGCCCTTTATGGGCTCCAAATACCCCATAGGCCGCCAATGCCACTGCATCCAGCCAGAGCAGAATTTTATAGCGCGACTCCACAAAAGGGGCTGTGATGTAAATGACACCTGCCGTGCCCGCACAAATCAAAAGGTAAATCGGATTGCTGATCCAAAACACGGGCACATCCAAGATCAAGTCGCGCGCTGTGCCGCCCCCGATCCCCGTGACAGCCGCTAGGAAGAGGAACCCGATAATGTCCAACTGTTTGCGCGATGCGGCCAAGGCGCCTGTGGCTGCGAATAGGCCCACGCCCACGTAATCAAGGGTTTCAATCGAGGTCATCGGCGGCACGCTCCAGATATATTTTTTGCGATCTTAACGGCTCTTGCCGCGCTTCTAAAGGAGCACGCTTTTTGGTTTGTGATGAGATCACTTTACTTTCTCAGTCAAGCGCATAAGTCAGGGGCAACCCATTTCATCCAGTCTTATCATAGGCGGTCTGCTATGCACTTTGAGAGTAAATTATTTTCGCCCGTGACCCTGCGTGGCCTCACCTTGCGCAATCGTATCGTTCTCTCGCCGCTGTGTATGTATTCCGCACAGGATGGTTTGGCCTCTGATTTTCACGCGTCCCACCTGTCGGCGTTTGCGCGCGGCGGGGTGGGATTGGTCTTTACCGAGGCGACTGCGGTCGAGCCGCGCGGACGGATCACGCCCAAATGTTTGGGAATTTGGAACGATGCACAGGTGGAGGCGTTCAAACCCATCACGCGGTTCATCACTGAGATGGGCGCGGTGCCTGCAATCCAATTGGCCCATGCGGGGCGCAAAGCCAGTAGCGCCCCCCCATGGGGCGGCGGCAAGCCTGTCGCCCCCGATGACACAACATGGGGCGAGGGGGGGTGGCAAACGGTTGCGCCCTCTGGCCTGCCTGTAGCCGATGGGTGGCCAAGCCCCAAAGCGTTGGGTGTGGAAGAGATCGCGGGGCTGATTGCGGCCTTTGCCGATGCCGCAAAACGCGCGCTGGCCGCAGGGTTCAAGGTGATCGAAATTCACGGCGCGCATGGGTATTTGATCCATAGCTTTTTGTCGCCCGCCACCAATCAGCGCAATGATGCCTATGGTGGGGATCTTGAGGGGCGGATGCGCTTTGCCTTGGAGGTCAGCCGCGCGGTGCGCGCGGTTTGGCCTGAGGAACTTCCCCTGTTTTTCCGTATCTCTGCGGTGGATACAGGGGGGTGGTCGCTTGAGGATTCCGTCACGCTGGCCAAGGCGCTTAAGGCGATTGGGGTTGATGTGATTGATTGCTCATCAGGTGGGATTGCGGGCGCGCCTGCCTTCCGCGCCAGCGATGATGGGCGGCCTTTACCTGCAGGCGGACAGCGACCTTTGGGATTTCAGGTGCCCTATGCCGAGGCGATGGAGCGCGAAGCAGGTATTGCTGCCATGGCGGTTGGACGGATCGTGGACGGGCAGCAGGCTGAGGATATCCTGCAAGAGGGGCGCGCCAGTTTCATCGCCTTGGGGCGGGAATTGATGCATGATCCGTTTTGGCCCCTTCACGCCGCCGAGGCCCTTGGCGAGGCGGATGCCTTTTCGCTCTGGCCTGAACAATATCGGTGGGCCATCGTGCGCCGTGCCGAGCTTGGACAGTATCAGGCCGGGTGACCTCAGGCCCTGCGGTCAAACAGCCCCGATGCCAACACCACGCCGGCAGCCACCAAGATCACACCGATTAATTTGATCAGGGTAACAGTTTCGCCCAAAAACAGCGCGCCCCCGATTAAGGCGAGAACGGGGGTCAACGCGCCAAAGGCGGCGGTTTGCGCCGCCCCCAATTGGCGCACCGCTATGGCATAGAGAACCAAAGCCAAGACCGCGATGAGCACGCCTTGCAACAGCGCCATGACTAGAAAATCGCGCGGGCTTACGCCCGCAAAGCTGACATTCCCTGAGAGGGCCAAAAATGGCGCCACGGCCAGGGTTCCCCAAAATAGCCCAATTACCAAACCATGCAGGGGCGTGAATCCGCTTTGTTTGAAATAGACCGAATAGATCGCCCATAAAAAAGACCCAGAGAGAAACAGGATATGCCCCCGCCATGCGCCATCTGCGCTGCCATGCAAGACCTGCCACAGCCCCACCATCAAAGCCCCGATAAAGATCACGATCAATCCGATCAGTCGTGGCTTTGAGGGCTGCTCACCCGTCATGACGACCATAACAAGCGCCGTCCAAAACGGCAGCATTCCCGGTGCCAAAACCCCCGCATCCGAGGCAGGCGCAAAGAATAGGCCCATTGAAACGATGTAGGGGAAAAGCGCACTGGCCCCTAGACCGAGCATGACTGCACCAATCACGCTTTGCCCGCGGGGGATCACGCCCAATTTCAACATCAGCGGGATTGTGACCAAAAACCCAGTGCCAAGGCGCAGAAGCAACACCTCCTCTACTGTGAAATTCGTGCTGACGGCAAACCGCGTGCCGACCAGAAACACGGCCCATATCGTGACAGTCGCCAATGCGACGAAAAGACCTTTGAGGGGAAGGGTCATTGGCGGGTGTCATCCATCATTGCAAAGGGGTTTTCCGCGCGGAAACTGCGCAACCCGACCATCGCGCGGATTGTGGCCCAAATGCAAGGGGTGGGGTGCATAGCGGCTATGCACCAATCACCGCTTGACTTCTCATCTCAGATACACGAGGTGCAAGGCCTGCACCCGCGTGATCGCGTGAGAGAGTTGTGCCCGACAGACGGGCCGAGCGGGGCATCACCACTCAGTATCCCAACACGCAGGGTTCCTGATACAGCGATAGGGTGGCGGGAAGGCCAATGTCGTTGTGAACCCGAAACGGCTGCCGATCATTTGGCGGCCAAACGGCTTTGTGCGCGCTTTGCACAGGGCTTTGTGAAAAGGATATCTCTTTGTTTGATTTCGATATGCTGGGACTTGAGCCCACATTGAACGCGGCGTTGAAGGCCGCAAACCTGTCCGAACCCACCCCGATCCAGAACCAAGCCATTCCTTTGGCCTTGGAAGGGCACGATATTATGGGTCTGGCGCAAACAGGCACAGGCAAGACGCTGGCCTTCGGTTTGCCGCTGATCAACCATTTGTTGGGCAAGCAGGGCAAGCCTGAACCAAAAACCGTCAAGGCATTGGTGCTTGCGCCAACGCGTGAATTGGTCAACCAAATCGCAGACAGCCTCAAGCCTCTGACGGCAGGGTCCAAGTTGCGGGTTCATTCTGTGGTGGGGGGGCAATCCATTCCCAAGCAGATCAACCTTCTTGCGCGCGGCACTGATATTTTGGTGGCAACACCCGGTCGCTTGATTGACCTGCTCAATCGCCGCGCGGTTGATCTCAGCCAAACGCGCCATCTGGTTTTGGACGAGGCCGATCAAATGCTTGATCTGGGCTTTATCCATGCGCTGCGCCAAATCGCGCCGCATTTGGCAACCCCGCGCCAAACCATGCTGTTCTCGGCCACCATGCCCAAGCAGATGGAAGAATTGTCGAGCGCCTATTTGAACAACCCCCGCCGTGTTCAAGTTTCGCCTCCAGGAAAAGCGGCAGATAAGATCACGCAGTCGGTGCATTTTGTTTCTAAGGGCGATAAACCCGCCAAACTGCGCGAAATCCTGAGCCGCGATTTGGACGCGCTGACGCTTGTTTTTGCGCGCACAAAACATGGTGCGGAAAAGCTGATGAAAGGCTTGGTTGAGGATGGCTATAAGGCCGCATCGATCCACGGCAACAAAAGCCAAGGTCAGCGCGATCGTGCCATCAAACAATTCCGCGCGGGTGAGATCACTGTGTTGGTCGCAACCGATGTTGCGGCCCGTGGCATCGATATCCCAGGTGTGGCTTATGTGGTCAATTATGATTTGCCAGATGTGCCTGAGAATTACGTCCATCGTATTGGCCGCACGGCCCGCGCAGGGCGCGAGGGAGAGGCAATTGCCTTTTGCGCCGCTGATGAAATGGATTTGCTGCGCCAAGTGCAAAAGCTGATGAAACTCGAAATCCCCGTGGCCAGCGGCAGCGCGCCCGAGGGGGCCGAGCAAGGTGGCGGTCGTCCCCATCGCGGCGGCCCTCGCCGTGGCTTTAAGCCAAAGGCCAATGCAGGGCATGGCGCGGCGGATGGAAAACCGCGTCATCGCCGCCGTGGCAAACCCGCCCGCGGGCCACGCCAAAAGGCAGCATAATCTTTAAAAAAGGGGGCCATGCGCCCCCTTTTTTCTTTGCACCCCCGTCCTTCGGGGTTTAGCAAAAGCACCACAGTGTTTCGTGGGAGGGGACAAGATGGTGGTGCGTGTGGCGGTCATTGGCGCAGGCGTGATGGGGGCGGATCATGCAAAGATCATCGCCCAAGATGTGCCGAATGCCTGTTTGCAACTTGTCTGCGACATGGATGGCGCGCGGGCGCGCGCCGTGGCCGATGCGACAAGTGCGGTTGATTGCACAGATGACCCCGAAGCCGCGCTGTTGCGCGAAGATATTGATGCGGTGATTATCGCCTCGCCCGATTTTACCCATGCAGCTTACACCAAGACGCTGATTGCACGCGGCAAGCGGGTTTTGTGTGAAAAGCCCCTAAGCCAAAAGATTGACGAATGTTTGGATGTGATGGCCGCCGAACAGGCGACAGGTTCGCCCCATATCATGGTTGGCTTCATGCGCCGCTATGATCGTGCCTATTTGGATATGCGCGAAGCCCTTGCCAAAGGTGTGTTGGGGCGGGCTTTGATGATGCATAACTTTCACCGCAACCTCGCCACGCCTTATCCCAGTTTCACGGGGGCCATGGCGATTACCAATTCCGCGCCGCATGAGTTTGACATCGCGCGGTATCTATTGGGGGTGGAGGTGACCACGATCACCGCCCATCAGCCTAAGCGCAGCGATGATGTTGTGGCGCCCGTGGTGATGGTTCTGGAAACCGATGATGATCAATTGATCACAGTCGAGGTCAACAACAACGCCGCCTACGGATATGATGTGCGCGCAGAATTGGTGGGCGAGCTTGGCAGTATCTCAACCAACAAAGTGGCGCATTCCCGCCTTGATGCGCGACTGAGTTCGGCGATCCGCTATGACGAGGATTGGCGCGGACATTACCATGATGCCTATGTCGCCCAAAATCGAGATTTCATGGGATTTGTGCAAACGGGTATTTTGCCAGAAGCGGCTGCCAGCACATGGGATGGCTATGCCGCCGCCCTTGTTGCGGATACAGGCGTGCGTGCCTTGCACTCAGGCGTCAAAGAGCGGGTTGAAATGATCAAAAAACCCGCCTTTTACGCTTAGGCCCGTTCCATCAAATCGCGGGTCATGGCCGCGTGATTTGCCAAGAGTTTGCTCATATCCATGCTGACCAACTGCCCCTCTGCAACAATAACCTTGCCGTTGATGATGGTGTAATTGGTCTTGCCCGAGCCGCAGAACAACAGACCTGCAAGGAGATCCCATTGCGCGCCTGCAAAATCGATGCCGCGTGTATCAAAGGCAGCAAGATCGGCGGCATAGCCCTTGGCAAGCACCCCAATATCATCGCGGCCTAGAACTGACGCGCCGCCACGGGTTGCCACCGCCAAAGCCTCGCGCGCGGTCATCGCATCGCCCCCTTTCATGACGCGCTGCAGCAGCATGGCTTGGCGCGCCTCATTGAGCATGTGGCCGCTGTCATTGGAGGCCGAGCCATCAACCCCAAGCCCCACCTTTACCCCTGCATCCAGACAGTGACGGACGGGTGCAATGCCACTGGCCAACCGCATATTCGAGCAGGGGCAATGCGCAATGCCCGTGCCTGTTCGTGCGAAGAGGTTGATCTCGCCGTCATCCAATTGAACGCAATGGGCGTGCCAAACATCGTGGCCTGTCCAACCAACCGCCTCGATATATTCACCGGGGCGCATCCCAAAGGTCGCAAGGCTATAATCGATATCCTCGACATTCTCGGCCAGATGCGTGTGCATCCCGACCCCGTAGCTGCGCGCCATAGTGGCGGTTTCGCGCATCAAATCCATGCTGACGGAGAAAGGCGAACACGGGGCCAAAGCTACCCGCCGCATCGCATAGCGGCTGGCGTCATGATGGGTTTCGATCAGGCGTTGGCAATCGGCCAGAATGGCGGGTTCGGCTTCGGTCAGACGATCTGGGGGAAGCCCCCCTTTGCTTTCGCCAATGCTCATCGAGCCGCGTGTGCCGTGAAAGCGTAAACCGATATCTTCGGCAGCGGCAAAGCTATCTTCAAGCCGTGCGCCATTGGGATAGAGATACAAATGGTCGGAGGAGGTTGTGCAGCCCGTCATCGCCAATTCCGCCATGGCCAAGGCCCCTGACCAATAAATATGATCTGGCCCGATATTGCACCAAATAGGGTAAAGGGTCTGCAACCAACCAAAAAGCGGTGCGTTTTGCGCCGCAGGCACGGCGCGGGTGAGGTTTTGGAACATATGGTGATGGGTGTTCACCATCCCAGGGATCACCACATGACCGCGCATATCAATCACGCGGTCTGCGCTTTGCGGCAGATCCGCGGTTTTTCCAACCGCCTCGATCACCCCGCCGCGTGCGAACAGCGCGCCATCGGTTATTTCATCGCCATAGGGCGCATCTGGGCGCGCCTCCATCGTGCACAGAAGATCTGCGTGTTTGATCAAAAGCGTCTCTTGCGCCATGGGCACCTCTTTTTGTGGGGTCTGCGCGACCCATGCAGAGCCATGCCTGAACTCAGGTGAACGTATGAACATTCACTCAACATCTCGCGCAGACCACCTCATTGCTCAATTAGGCGACTCTAAGCTGCTCGGCGAAGTATAGCCTCGATTTTAGAGTTTGTGCCATCTCGTCCAGCGCCTGACCAATCTACAAGGTTTAATACGTCATTGTTCATTGTGCGTTGGCGATTTTTCTTTGAAATAGAGGAGTTTATGAAGTCTTCGTATACTACAATTGGCGTCACTGTTACCAAACGCTCACGCGCAATCAACTCCGCCGCAAGAAGAGCTTCCAGCACCTTTATTTCTGCCGTGGCAACGTAAACTGCTGCTGATCTTCCACTATCGGCTGCAACAAAGATGTCTGTTATGTATCCACCTTTGTCGGGGGATATTTCGTGCTTCTCGAATACAGTATAGCCATTTGTGAAGTGCCCCCTTATTGCGTCAAGCAAGTCTTCTTTGAACAAATTTTCAGCCCTCTCTCGGGATTGAAACTCTAGGTCTTGAAGTCTGTTCATAAACGAGAGGAATTCGATTACGCCTTGGCCCGATTGGTCTTCGTCGAACCATTGGCTTGAGAACGTCACGGTGTCTTCATCAAAGTTTATCTCATGTAGCTTTGCTAGCTGACGCACCGTTTCCATTCTGGTGTCTGTCGTAAGATCACCCGCTACGTCTTCTAGGTAAAGAAAGGAAGCGCCACTATCCTCGAAACGTATTTTCGAGGCTTCTTTGCTTGCGTAAAACACTAGTGGTTCATCGCCAAGCCACGTGAAAGGGGAAGTTATTACAAACCCTTTTGGAACTTCTCGTACTCGGAAGCCGTCACAGAATGATTTGCATATTTGTTTTTGAAGGTTCATGCAAAAAGCTCACTTTGTTCAGGCTCTTGAAAGCGAAAGCGGACGGCTGCGTGTTTTACAGCATTTGATAGGTTGATGGTAAAGGCCGTTGTACACTCGATCTCCACGCCTCCGCTCGGATGGTATATCATGTGTTCTCGATCACGCAAATATCCTGTCTCTACGCGTGTCACATCGCCTTTAATGAAGTGACAGTGCCAGTTCTTGTGGGACACGTGGAGATCATGGCTACAGAGCACAGCCATTCCATCGTCTCTCTTGTGGCCGAGATAGGCATAGTATTCTTGAATACGCTCGTTGACGCGGATTAGTATAATGAAATCATTGTCTAACGCTTTGAATTCTATGATGCGCCAATACCATTCTTGACTTTGCTGCATCTTCTTTTTTCGTAGTGGAAACGAAGCTCTTGGGATCGTTCCTCTTTCCCAAGTGCCGTATGAGGTAACTTTTTTGTCAGCTTCTATGATTTCCCTCAGCAGCATTAACTTTCCATTTCTCGCTTCTATAGGCCTTAACAGTATACGTATCTATAAATATTATCTACAAGTTAAGAATCTTTACGGCAGGCGGCGCGACAAAATTCTTGCCAAACGCGAAAACCCTCGCTTTCATTGTTATTAACACAGCCGCTCAGGTCTCTACGCCGCATCGACGCCTGAGGATGTGACAGCACATGACGGGGTAAAGCGGCAGGTTAAATTCTCGATGGAGGTTTCGTTTCTTCTGAATGGAGAGGCCGTGCAGGTCTCGACCCATCCCACTGCGACATTGCTCGATTGGCTGCGCGAAGCGCGGGGTCTGACCGGCACAAAGGAAGGGTGCAACGAAGGCGATTGTGGGGCTTGCAGCGTGGTGGTTCAGGATATTGACGGGGTTCGCGCCGTTAATGCCTGCATTCTATTTTTGCCCCAGATTGATGGCAAAGCCATTCGCACCGTTGAGGGTATTGGTTCTGACACGCTGCACCCGGTCCAAGAGGCCATGATCACGCATCACGGGTCGCAATGCGGCTTTTGCACGCCCGGCTTTATTGCTTCGATGGTCGCAGGCCATGCCAATGGGCGCCGTGATCACGACACGGTTTTGGCGGGCAATTTGTGCCGTTGCACGGGCTATGCCCCGATCATCCGCGCGGCACAAGCGGCTGAAGATGGCGCGCAACCCGCATGGCTTGCGCGTGATGCAGCATGGGTGGCCACGGCACAAAAAAGCATTCATGCCCCGCAAAACAGCGATGAATTGGCCACGCTTTATGCTGCAAAACCTGACGCGTTATTGATTGCGGGGGCCACCGATATTGGCCTTTGGGTCACCAAACAGTTGCGCGATTTTGACGAGGTGATTTTTCTCAACCAATGCGCTGATCTGGCTGATGTGCAGCTGGGCCAAGATGAAATTTGCTTGGGCGCAATGGTTAGCATGGCGCGGGTGCATCAGGTGATGGCGCAGTATCACCCCAGCTATGCCGAGATGATCCGCCGCTATGGGTCAGAGCAGGTTAGAAACGCCGCCACAATCGGCGGGAATATCGCGAACGGCTCGCCCATTGGGGATAACCCGCCCGCATTGATTGCGCTTGGCGCGCGGCTGCATTTGCGCAAGGGCGATGCGCGGCGGGAGATTGCGATTGAAGATTTCTTTATCGACTACGGCCAGCAAGACCGCGCAAGCGGGGAATTTGTCGAAGCCGTCACTTTGCCGAAATCCGCGCCTGATTTGCGGTGTTATAAATTGTCAAAACGCTTTGATCAGGATATTTCCGCCGTTTGCGGTGCGTTCAATGTCGTCGTCAAAAATGGCATTATTCAAGACGCGCGTCTGGCCTTTGGCGGTATGGCAGGAACGCCCAAACTGGCCCGCGCGGCAATGGCCGCGTTGATCGACCAACCTTGGGGCGAGGCCACAATCGCGGCTGCTGCTGCAGCCTTAGTTGATGATTTCACGCCGCTCTCTGATATGCGGGCATCAGCCGCCTATCGGATGGCAGCGGCGCAAGGCATGATGTGGCGCTATTACGCCGAACGCCAAGGCACACCTGTATCTGTGCTGGAGGTGACTCCATGAGCGTTCAAGCCCCCATGGCCCATGACAGCGCGCGCCTGCACGTGACGGGCGCCGCGCGATATGTGGATGATATTCCAACCCCGCAGGGCTGCTTGCATCTGGCCTTTGCCCTGTCGCCCGTGGCGCGTGGGGTGATCCGCGGGCTGGATCTTGCCGCCATGAGGGCTGCACCAGGCGTGGTCGCGGTGCTTGTTGCGGCTGATCTGCCCTTTGCCAATGATGTCAGCCCTTCGGTGCATGACGAACCTTTATTGGCGACAGATCGGGTGCATTACATGGGGCAGCCCGTGGCCTTGGTTGTGGCAGATACTCACCTTGCAGCGCGCAAAGCTGCGCGGCTTTTGCAGATTGAGATTGAGGCAGAGCCACCGATCCTCAGCATTGAGGATGCATTGGCCGCGGAGAGTTATTTTGAGGATGGCCCGCGTGTTTGGGCCAAGGGGAACACAACTGCCGCCCTCGATCAGGCTCAGCGCCGCCTGCAAGGTGAAATCACCATGGGCGGGCAAGAGCATTTCTATCTCGAAGGTCAAGCCGCCTTGGCCCTGCCACAAGAGGGCGGGGATATGGTGATCCATAGCTCGACCCAACACCCGACTGAGATACAGCACAAAGTGGCCGATGCTTTGGGCCTGCCCATGCATGGGGTGCGGGTGGAGTGTCGGCGTATGGGGGGTGGCTTCGGCGGCAAGGAAAGCCAAGGCAACGCATTGGCCGTGGCCTGTGCCGTGGCCGCGCGTCAGATAGGGCGCGCCTGCAAAATGCGCTATGATCGCGATGATGACATGATCATCACGGGCAAACGGCATGATTTTCGAATTGCCTATGATGTGGGCTTTGATGATCAAGGCCAGATCGAAGCGGTGCGGTTCACGCAGATCACGCGGGGCGGTTGGGCGCAGGATTTAACGGCACCCGTGGCAGATCGCGCGATGTTGCACGCGGATAACGCCTATCTTTTGCCCCATGCGGAGATCACTTCGCTGCGGTTAAAGACCAATATGCAATCGGCCACGGCCTTTCGCGGGTTTGGGGGGCCTCAGGGCGTTTTGGGGATTGAACGGGTGATGGATCATATCGCCCATGATTTGGGCCTTGATCCCGCCCTTGTGCGGCGCAGAAATTACTACGCTGCCCCAAAGAGCGCCGCGCGTGCGGGGCTTGCGAACACCACCCCCTATGGGATGGAGGTGCGCGATTTTCTGCTGCATGAGATGACAGATCAATTGCTGTCTGATTGCGATTACGCGGCGCGGCGTGCAGAAATTGCCGCGTGGAATGAAACCTCGCCCATCCTGAAACGCGGCATTGCGTTTTCCCCCGTGAAATTCGGAATTTCCTTCACCCTCACCCATCTCAATCAGGCGGGTGCGCTGGTTCATGTGTATCAAGATGGGTCAATTATGATGAACCATGGCGGCACGGAAATGGGGCAGGGCTTATTCCAAAAATTGGCCCAAGTGGCGGCAAGCCGTTTTGGGGTCGGGGTGGATCAGGTAAAGATCACCGCGACCGACACGGCCAAGGTTCCTAATACTTCGGCCACCGCGGCCTCATCGGGCAGTGATCTGAACGGGATGGCCGTTCTGGCTGCTTGTGATGCCATTCGCACCCGCATGGCCGAGTTTCTGGGCCAAGGGGCAGAGGTGCGGTTTGCCGATGGCCGTGTCATGTGGGGCGACCAAAATATCAGCTTCGCCGAGGCTGTGGCGGCCTGTTATCAGGCCCGCGTGGGTCTGTCGGCTACGGGATTTTACAAAACCCCCGATCTGTCATGGGATCGCGCCGCAGGGCAGGGCAGGCCCTTCTTTTATTTTGCGCATGGTGCCGCCGTGAGTGAGGTGGTCATTGATAGATTGACGGGCGAGAACCGTATTTTGCGCGCCGATATTTTGCATGATGTGGGCGCATCGCTGAACCCCGCGCTTGATCGCGGGCAGGTTGAGGGCGGCTATGTCCAAGGGGCCGGATGGCTTATGACCGAGGAATTGGTCTGGGATGATCGGGGCCATTTGCGCACCCATGCGCCATCCACCTATAAAATTCCTGCCTGCTCAGATCGGCCCGCCATTTTTAACGTGGCGCTTGTGGATGGTGAAAACCCCGAAGCCACGATTTATCGCTCAAAGGCGGTTGGTGAGCCGCCCTTCATGCTGGGCATATCCGCCTTTCTTGCTGTGTCAGACGCGATTTCGGCCTGTGGTGGGGGCTATCCAAATCTGGATGCACCTGCAACGCCCGAGCGTATTTTGCGCGCCATCCAAGGCTTGCAACCATGAGCCTTGATTTGGCATATTTGCGCGCTTGTGCGGCACGGGGGCCGTTTGTGCGGATTTTGATCACGCGCACGGCGGGGTCTGTCCCACGCGAGGCGGGCACATCCATGATCGTTTGGGCCGAAGGTCAAGAGGGCACAATCGGCGGGGGGCGTCTTGAATGGGAGGCTGTGGCAGAGGCCCGCACGATGCTGCCGCAGGGCGGGATCGCGGCGCGGAACTATCCGCTTGGGCCAAATTTGGGTCAATGCTGCGGCGGGTTTGTCAGCGTGGTGTTCGAGGTCTTTGCGAAAGATATTCCAGATAGTTTGCCCTATGCGCGGCCGCTTGGGCCAAATGCGCGTTGGGACGCAAAAATCGCGCGCGCGGTCGCGCGTCTGCACCCATCCCATAGCCCTGCCGTTGTTGGGGATTGGCTGATCGAAACGGGGCCTGCCGCCCCGCATCAGATTTGGATCTGGGGCGCGGGTCATGTAGGGCGGGCTTTGGTGAATGTGCTTGCACCTTTGCCCGATCTGGCCCTGACTTGGGTGGATATCGCGCAGTCGAGATTTCCCGAGGTCATCCCCCCCAATGTCACGCCATTGATCGCGCAGACCCCGCAAGGGGTGGTGCGCCATGCGCCAAAGGCGGCTGATCATATCATCGTGACCCATAGCCATTCCCTCGATCTCGAACTGTGCCATGCCCTGCTTGGTCATGAGTTTGGCAGCGCAGGATTAATCGGGTCGGCCACAAAATGGGCGCGGTTTAAGGGCAGATTATCGGCGCTTGGCCATAACAGCGCACAAATTTCGCGCATATCCTGCCCAATAGGGGATATATCCTTGGGCAAACACCCGCAGGCCATTGCCTTGGGGGTTGCCACAGCCTTGCTGTCTCGGGCAGAAGAGGCGGCACATAAAAACACGGGGGCAATGTGAAGCTTCTTGAATTGCAGGGACTGACCAAAGCCTATCCGGGCGTCATCGCGAATAGCGATGTCAGCTTTGATATCGACAAGGGCCAGATCCACGCCGTGCTTGGCGAAAATGGTGCAGGCAAGTCGACCTTGGTCAAGACCATCTATGGTCTTGTGCGCCCCGATGAGGGGCAGATGCTGCTTGAGGGCGCGCCCTTTGCCCCCAGTGACCCGCGCGCTGCACGCGCCGCAGGCGTGGCGATGGTGTTTCAGCATTTCTCGCTGTTTGACGCGATGAGCGTGGCAGAGAATATTGCGCTTGGTATGGAAAACCCACCCAAGACGCAGGACCTTGCCGCGCAAATTCGGGCTGCATCTGAAAATTATGGGCTGCCACTATCGCCTGATCGAATTGTGGGCGATCTATCTGCGGGCGAGCGGCAGCGGGTCGAGATCATTCGCTGTTTGCTGCAGAATCCCAAGCTTTTGATCATGGATGAGCCAACCAGCGTCCTGACCCCGCAAGAGGTCGATATCCTGTTTGGCACATTGCGTCTCTTGGCGTCTGAAGGGACATCAATCCTCTATATCTCGCACAAACTTGAAGAAATCCGCGCTTTGTGTGAGCACGCCACTGTTTTGCGCCAAGGTAAGGTTGTGGGCACCTTCGACCCGCGCGAAATGAGCAACCGTGACATGGCCGAGATGATGGTGGGCAAGACCCTTGCCACGCCAAAGCGCGCGGCTGTCACGACTGGACAGCCCTTGTTGCAAGTGTCGGGCCTGAGCGCGCCTGCGCTGCACCAATTCGGAACAAGCCTAAAAGAGATCAGCTTTACCCTACACGCGGGCGAGGTCTTGGGGATCGGCGGTGTTGCGGGCAATGGTCAAGATGAATTGGTCGCGGCCCTGTCAGGCGAGATGCGCACACATGCTGATATGATCCAATTAGAGGGTCAGGGCATTGGCGCCGATGGGCCAAATGCCCGCCGCGCCCTTGGCCTTTGTGCCGCGCCAGAGGAACGCAATGGCCACGCCGCCGCCCCTGATATGAACCTTGTAGAAAACGCATTGATGACGGCGAAAACGCGGCTTTCTTTGTTGAAAAACGGGTTTATTGATTGGCCGCGCAGTCGGGCCTTCGCCCAAGAGGTGATCGCGCGTTTTGATGTGCGCACCCCAAGCCCCGAAACTGCCGCGCGTGCGCTATCGGGCGGGAATTTGCAGAAATTCGTAATCGGGCGCGAGATCAGCCAAAACCCGCGCGTTTTGGTGATCAACCAACCCACATGGGGCGTTGATGCAGCTGCCGCAGCCGCGATACGTCAGGCTTTGCTGGATTTGGCCAGTGCAGGATCAGCGGTGCTTGTGATCTCGCAAGACCTTGAGGAGGTTTTGGAAATCACTGACCGCTTCGCGGCATTGAACGAAGGCACCTTGTCACAAGCGGTGCCAACATCGGGGCTGACCATGGAGAAAATCGGGTTGATGCTCGGTGGTGCGCATGATCTGGAGGTGGCCCATGCTTAGGCTTGAGAAACGGCCACAGCCTTCGCGCGGGTGGACATATGGCGCGCCCGTCTTGGCGGTGATTTTGACCATCATTCTCGGCATGGGTCTGTTTGCGATTTTGGGCAAAGACCCATTGATCGCGATCAAGACGATTTTCTGGGATCCAATCTTCGGCCCCTTTGCGCATTTTTACCGCCCCGAGATTGTCAAGAAAGCTGCCCCTTTGGTGCTGATCGCCGTGGGGCTGTCCTTTGGGTTTCGGGCGGGAATTTGGAATATCGGTGCCGAAGGTCAGTATATTATCGGCGCCATTTGTGGGGCAGGGGTGGCCTTGGCCTTTTACCCGATGGAGGCGCGCTGGTTGATCTTTCCGCTGATGATCGTTGCGGGCCTCTTGGGGGGGCTTCTTTGGGCGATGATCCCTGCGATTTTACGGGTGGTGTTCAAGACCAACGAAATCCTTGTATCGCTGATGCTGGTCTATGTGGCCGAAGTTTTGATCAAGGCCTTTTCCATTGGCCTTTTGCGCAACCCCGAGGGGTTTGGCATGCCTGGTAGCCGTAATTTGCGGCAATACCCATCGGCCGCCAATTTGGATTTGATCCCCAACACAGGCTTTCATTGGGGGGCTTTAGCGGCGCTGATGGCCGTGGTGGGGGCCTATATCCTCTTCACCCGACATCAGTTTGGCTTCAACGTGCGCCTTGCAGGGCAAAGCCCGCGGGCGGCGGGATTTGCAGGGGTCAATGCTAATCGCCTTGTGATCTTATGTATGGGTATATCGGGCGCGCTTGCGGGACTTGCAGGATTGTTTGAGGTGGCTGGGCCATCGGGGCAAATCCTTGGTTCTTTCCCCGCCTTTTACGGGTTTACCGCAATTATCGTGGCCTTTTTGGGGCGCTTGCATCCTGTGGGCATTCTTTTTGCGGGGCTGATCATGGCGCTGACCTATATCGGTGGACAGGCGGCCGAGGCACAGTTGAACCTGCCTGCAGCGGCAATTTTGACCTTTCAGGGCATGTTGCTCTTTTGCCTTTTGGCTGTGGATGTGCTGACCAATTATCGTTTCAAATTCGGCCAAGGGGAGGTGCGCTGATGGATATCAATCCAATCCTGCTTTTGGCCGCGCTGATGGTGGCCTCAACGCCGATCTTGCTTGCGGCAATCGGTGAATTGGTGGTCGAGCGCGCGGGCGTCCTGAACCTTGGGGTTGAGGGGATGATGATTGTCGGTGCGGTTTGCGGCTATATTGCGGGCCATTCAAGCGGCAACCCCTATTTCGGATTTGTCGGGGCGGCCTGTGCGGGGGCAGTCGTTTCCTTGGTCTTTGCCGTCTTGACCCAATTTCTTTTGACCAATCAGGTCGCCACAGGTTTGGGCCTGACGATGTTCGGCTTGGGCCTGTCATCGCTGATCGGGCAAGATGCGGTTGGATCACCTGATTTGACGGTGGCGAAGCTGTCTTTCCCCATTTTGTCCGATATTCCGGTTTTGGGGCCGATCCTGTTTCGCCATGATCTGATGGTCTATCTGAGCATTGCCATCGTGGCGGGGGTTTGGGCGTTTTTGAAATATAGCCGTGCGGGCCTGATCCTGCGCGCTGTTGGTGAGAATCACGAAGCCGCGCATGCGCTAGGGTATAATGTGCGCCGTGTGCGCGTTCTTGCGATTGTATTTGGTGGGGCCTGTGCAGGGCTTGCAGGCGCCTATATCAGCCTTGTCCGCGTGCCCCAATGGATTGACGGGATCACGGCAGGCGCAGGCTGGATTGCTTTGGCCATTGTGGTTTTCGCCTCTTGGAAGCCATGGCGCTTGATTGCAGGTGCCTATCTTTTTGGCGGTGTTACTGTTCTTCAGCTTAATTTGCAGGCAGAAGGCTTGAAAATTCCTGTCGAATATCTGTCAATGGCCCCATACCTTGCGACCATCATCGTCCTTGTGATGATACGCGCAGGACGGGCGCCTGCCTCATTGGGCAAACCCTTTCACCCCTCGTCTTGAGGGTTTCAGCAACGACCAGAGCCTGATCTCTGGTAAACCGGGAGAGTAATTATGAAACGCAGAACACTACTTGCGACTGGTGCGGGTGCCGCCCTCGCCGCAGCAATGGGCATGCCCGCGCGCGCGCAGGACAAGACCAAAGTCGGCTTTATCTATGTTGGCCCGATCAATGATGGCGGCTGGACACAGCACCACCATCATTCCGCAATGGAAATGGTCGAGCATTTTGGCGATGCGGTTGAATTTGTCTATCAAGAGAGCGTCCCAGAAGGCCCCGATGCCGAGCGTGCGATCACCCAAATGGCTTTGGGTGGTGCGGATATTATCTTTACCACATCCTTCGGCTTCATGGATCCAACCGTGAATGTGGCGGCGAATTTCCCTGATGTGAAGTTCGAACACGCAACAGGCTATAAGCAGGCGGATAACGTGTCTGTCTATTCCGCGCGCTTCTACGAAGGTCGCGCGATCCAAGGCACATTGGCGGGTCGTGTCACCACCACCAACAAGATTGGCTATATCGCGTCTGTGCCAATTCCTGAGGTGATCCGTGGCATCAACTCGGCCTATATCCACGCCAAAAAGGTCAACCCTGATGTGGAATTCAAGATCATCTGGATCTTTGAATGGCTGAACCCCGCGAAAGAAGCAGATGCGGCCAAGGCATTGATTGAACAGGGCTGTGACGTTGTTCTGCAGCACACCGACTCGACCGCGCCGCATCAGGCCGCGCGTGAGGCAGGTGGCGTTTACACCTTTGGTCAGGCGGCCGATATGGCGGAATATGGTCCGATGCCCCGTATTTCTTCGATCATCGATAACTGGGCGCCCTATTACATCGACCGCGTGCAGGCCGTGATTGATGGCACATGGTCATCCGTGAACACATGGGATGGCATCAGCACGGGCATGGTTGGCATTGGTGAGATTTCCGATGTCGTGCCCGCAGATGTAAAGGCCGAGGCCGAGGCGCTGCGCGATGCAATCGCGGCGGGCGAATATCATCCGTTCACAGGGCCGATCAACAAGCAAGATGGCAGCCCATGGTTGGCTGAGGGCGAGACCGCGTCCGATGGCGACCTTGCGGGTATGTTCTTCTATGTCGAAGGGGTCGAGGGCGATATCCCGTCCTGATCCCAACCCTTATTGGGCGTGAAAGTGGGCGCATCTGCGCCCACTTTTTCTTTGCGGTGGGTTATAGTGCCTGATCTCCCTTTAGGCGTAGAAGCTCCACCAATGCAGCATCGCGGCGCGCGCGCAAATCTGCGCCTCCCATGCTCGCCAATTCCGCTTCGACACCTGCAACCAATTTCGCCTTGAGTGCCTCGGTCAGTTCGGGATGACCAAGGTCTTTCCATCGCGCCTCTTGCGTGGGGCCAAGATGGTCAAGATACGCGCGATAGCCGCCCGCGCCACCGCCCAAGTGATAGGTGAGATGTGGCCCCATCAAGGCCCATCTCAGACCTGGCCCATTGGCAATGGCGCGATCAATATCGGCGACATCCGCAATTCCTTCGGCCACAAGATTGACCGCTTCGCGATAGAGTGCTGCGGTCAGGCGGTTGGCGATGTGGCCTTGCACCTCGCGCTTTGCACGAATGGGCACGCGGTGCAGTGCATGATAATGCGCTTCGGCTTGATCCATTGCGTCTGGTGCGGTGAGGCGGCCTGCGACCAGTTCAACCATCGGTATCAGATGCGGCGGGTTCATTGGGTGCGCGACCAAGATGCGCTCAGGATGTTTGGCGCCCTGCTGTAGATCACTGGCCATGAGTGACGAGGTGCTTGACGCAATCACGACCTCGGGCCCGACCTGCGCCTCGATTTGACGGATCACCTCGTGCTTGACTGCGATCCGCTCTGGCGCATTCTCTTGGACAAATCTGGCCCCTTTGAGGGCCGCATAATCTGGGCTGACATCAGGCGCAGTCGGAGATTGCGCTAACCCCAATGCTGCGAGGTTCGGCCATGCATGGGCCAAGAAGGTCGCAAGATGCTGATTGCAGTCAGGATCAGGGTCGATAATGACCACCTTATGCCCCAGTGATGAGGCCAAAGCGGCCCAACTTAGACCGATCAAACCACCCCCAACAATTCCAATTTGGTCTAAATCCGACATATATGAAGCCTTTTAGGTATTTTTATTATGCGTTAACAATTTCAAATACTTGCCTTACATCCCCCGCAAGATGAAATAATGATAACTTAACCCCCTACGACATCTAGTAGTCATTGACTGTTGCGCGTGGATTTGATTACATAGCATTGCCCACAAGGAGTGATTGATCATGAAAAAACTATCTGTTGCAGTTTGCATCACAGCGCTTGTTGCTCTGTCGGCGTGCTCTTCGCAGCCCGTTGCAGCGCCAATCGAAGCGCCTGCGGCAAACAAAGTTCCAGGCTGAGGTTTGCCTCGGATTTCCCCATCACCCGCCACGAGCAGGTGATGGGGCATCTTTCAGTTACCCATTCATCGCGCGGGTAAGTTCTGAAATCTCTACAGCGCGATGTTCCTTCATCGAAATTTGTGCAGCCATTCCCATAATGACGGCCATGTAGCCATCATTCAGGCTGACTTCGGGTGCTTGGCTTTTCCCGCGCACCAAATCTAAGAATTTCTGATGCTGATAAAAGGTTGATCCATTATGGTCGCCTGCGGCCAATAGGGTCGGGTCGACAGGGATGTCGCGGGCGATAGGCCCTTTGGGGTCTCGTGGGCTTTCAATCAATTGCGGGATTGGGGCCTCGCCCAAATGATCGGGCCAGAACCGACCGGGGCCGGGCACATAGGCCTCAATCTTGCCTTTAGGGCCAGTGGCGCAGACCTCTTCTTGATAGCGGCTGCCTTCAGCGAACATGCACAGTTCGAGCAGCGCCCGCGCACCACTGGCGAAATCCACGATGACAAACCCATTATCGAGGATATCTGGCGTCTCGCCGTCATAGGCCTCGTCTCGGTGGTTCACATCCATCCCGCCCGAGGCCAACACCCGCACGGGTTCCGATTTCAAGGCGAGGCGCATCAGGTCAAAGAAATGGCAGCATTTCTCAACAAATGTTCCGCCCGTATAGCGGTTAAAGCGGTTCCAATCGCCAACCTTTTGAAGGAAAGGAAAGCGATGCTCGCGCAAAGACAGCATCTTGATCCCGCCTGTGGCCCCTTCGGCGGCCTCAAGGAAGGCGGTGATTGGCGGCATATAACGATATTCCATCGCGACCCAAATAGGCGCGGGATAGCTGTCACGGATCTCGCGCAGGCTGTCTTGTTGCGCGGGATCCGTAAAGAGCGGCTTTTCCACGAGGACGGGCAGGGGGCGATGTTTTGCGAGATATGTTAACTGCTCGACATGGCGGAAATTCGGGCTGGCGATCAGGTAACAGTCGAGATCAGGATGGGCCACCAGTGCCTCAAGGCTATCGTAAAGCGTGGCCTTCGGTGCAAGGGCCAGTGATTTCGCAGCCATACCCGCATCGGGCTCGAAAATCGCGGCCACCTCCGCCCCGTCTAGCAGGGCGATATTTTGCAGATGTTCTTGGCCCATCATACCGCAACCGATGATGCCGTAGCGTGTGATTTGAGACATTTGTCCTCTCTACTTTAGACGCTGCACATAATGTGCACGCGTGTGGTCAATCCAATTTCGGGAATATTCAATGATGCCCTGACCGTCTGCATGGCTGTAACGCTCGACAAAGGGGGCGGGGCTTGTGGCTGGGCGCGCGAACTCGGGCGGCGCCCAATCGGGGATGGGGGCGATGCTGACATAATCCTCAGCCTGAAGAATCCGCAGGCCCAATTGCACACGATAGGTCAGATACAACGAATCAGACAGCTTTTCGGCCTCCAATCGGCCCGCAGCCCCGTCTAGCCAGATCTCCTCCACCGCCACTGGCAGAGAATTGAGGAACCTCAAACGGCGGATTCGCGTGGCATGCGAGGCCGTGCCAAAACTGGGCAGATCGGCGGGTTTCGCAATATAGTCCACCGCCAGAACTTGCGCGCTTGGCAGCCCGCCGCCTGTGCGAAGTTCGAGGCGAAACATCGAGTAAATCGAACTGATCTGCGCGCTTGATTGCACGTAATTTCCAGAACCCTGCACGCGGCGCAAAAGACCTTTTTCTTCTAGAATATCTAGGGATTTTCGCAATGTGCGCACCGTAGTTTGATACTGCGCAGCCAGCGTGCGTTCGGGCGGCAGGCGGCTGCCATCGGGCAGACGTCCCGCTGCGATTTCGCGGATCAAGACCTCGCTTAATTGTATGTAAAGCGGCAGCGCCGATGAGGCGGGTCTGCGGTCGATTTGATCGCGCATCGAAGCGGCCTTTCGAAAAAATTGATACACTATTGATCCAGATCAAGGACACGGCTAATTTCGGGGAAAGTCAAGCGGCAGCGATGACGATTTAGATCAACGCGCCGTAGGGAGGGGAGAAGAGATTTGAGCGTGGTTCCCATCACATCTGCCGATCTAGATGCCGCCGAAGTGTCGTGGTTTGCTGCGCTTTGCTCGGATGATTATCAATTCTTGGGCGTGCCAGATGGGGCGTTGCGCTCATCTTTTGCGCATTGCTCGGATATTGTGAAAACCGCTGAAAACCACGGCTTTCGCAATGTGCTGTGCCCCTCGTCCTATCAGGTGGGACAAGATACGCTCAGCTTCGTTGCAGGCTGTGCGCCGATCACCTCCAAGATTAACCTGCTAGCGGCTGTGCGCTGTGGCGAGATGCAGCCCATTATGTTGGCGCGCACCATCGCGACACTCGATCACATGCTGGAAGGCCGCCTGACTGTTAACATCATCTCTTCGGATTTTCCTGGTGAGGTGGCCGACAGTTCATTTCGCTATCAGCGTTCGCGCGAGGTTGTGGAAATCCTGAAACAGGCATGGACGCAGGACGAGATCAATTACAAAGGCGAAGTTTATAACTTTGAAGGCCTGACCACAGATCCCGCGCGCCCCTATCAAAAGGGCGGGCCGCTGCTGTATTTTGGGGGCTACTCGCCTGATGCGCTTGAGCTTTGCGGTCAGCATTGTGACGTCTATCTCATGTGGCCTGAACGCGAGGAAGAGTTGCGCGGACGGATGCAGGCCGTGAATGCCGTGGCCGAACGTTATAACCGCACGCTTGATTACGGTCTGCGCGTCCATGTGATTGTGCGCGACACCGAGGCCGAAGCGCGCGAATATGCCGAATATATCGTTTCAAAACTTGACAAGGATCAGGGGGACGCGATCCGCAATCGCGCGCTTGATGCCAAATCCCTTGGGGTGAGCCACCAGTCGAAAAACCGCGAGATTGCGGATGATGCGGGGTATATTGAACCCCATCTTTGGACGGGTGTTGGTCGCGCGCGGTCTGGCTGTGGGGCGGCGCTTGTTGGCTCTACCGATCAGGTTTTGTCACGGCTTGAGGATTACCAAAAAATGGGCATCCGCGCCTTTATTCTTTCGGGGTATCCGCACAAAGACGAGGCAGAGCATTTTGGCAGTCGCGTGTTACCGCAGATGAAAACTTGCTCTTTGCCCCATGAATATGGCCGCGTGCCCGCTACATTGCCGAATACACCCCTAGGCGGAGGCGTTCGCAAATGACCAAAACACCCCCCACCATGCCCCGCGTCCAAATCGCCGAGGGCCTGAGTTTTAGCCGTCTTGTCTACGGGATGTGGCGGCTTGGCGATGACACGGATACCTCCACCGATCATGTCATCGCAAAAATCGAAACCTGCCTTGCCCAAGGGATAACAACCTTTGATCAGGCGGATATTTATGGCGCTTACACCGCTGAGGCCATTTTGGGTGCAGCATTGCGCGCGCGGCCCGATCTGCGGGCCAAAATGGAAATCGTCACAAAATGCGATATCGTGGCCCCGATTGGCCGCTATTCTGACGCGCCTGTGAAATATTACGACACATCCGCAGCTCATATCACGCAATCTGTTGATACCTCATTGCGCGAGATGGGGATTGATCAGATTGATCTGTTACTCATCCACCGCCCCGATCCTTTGATGGATCACCACGAGACGGGGGCCTGCCTTGATGGATTGATCAAATCGGGCAAGATCCGCGCAGCGGGTGTGTCGAATTTCCGCCCTTGGGATTGGGAGTTGCTGCAATCTGCGATGAGCGCGAAATTGGTGACCAACCAAATTGAGCTGTCGCTGTCTCATATCGCGCCCTTCACAAATGGGGATTTGAGTTTCCATCAACGCCACGCACAGCCCGTCATGGCGTGGTCGCCTTTGGGGGGTGGTGCGCTGATGACGACACGCGAGGGGCTGTTAGCCACGCGTCTTGACGCCATTGCGGCAGAGCAGGGCGTGGATCGTGCGGCTGTTGCTGTGGCGTTCCTCTTGGCCCATCCTTCGACAATCTTGCCTGTGCTTGGCACCAATGCGTTGCCGCGCATTGCCACTATTTCAGACGCGCTGCGCGTGCGTCTTGATCGGCGCGATTGGTTCTCGCTTTACGAGGCCGCACTTGGTCACGAGGTCGCCTGATGGATCAGAAGATGCGCCGCCACCCCCTCAGCAGCTTTGTGCCTGACCCTGCAAACCCGCGCGCCTTTCGCACTGCGCTTGGGTGTTTTGCAACGGGTGTGACCATTGTCACAGTCGCAAGCGATGAGGGGCCGGTGGCCATCACGGCGAATAGTTTTACATCCGTGTCGCTCGATCCTGCATTGGTCTTGTGGTCGATTGATCGCGCTTCGCGCCGTTACCCCTATTTCGGTGCGGCCCCTGCCTATGCCATTCATGTTTTGGGGGCGGATCAAGAAGATCTTTGCTGGCGCATCGCGCGCGATGCAAAGGGGCTTGGGCCTGATGATTTTGATATGAATGCCGAAGGTGTGCCCGTGCTGCATGACTGTCTTGCGCGGTTTGAATGCACAGCTTGGGCCAATTACGCGGGCGGTGACCATGATATCATGGTCGGCCAAGTGCAGCGTGCGGGCTATCGCGATTTGGGTGGGTCGCTGGGATTTTTCCGCGGCAAGCTTGGCACGTTCACCGTGAGGGAGACAGAGCCCGCATAACTAAGTTACCCCGATCAAAAGGGGGAAAGTGAGACGACCAAAACCAACGGGAATGTTTAAGGGAGGAATTACATGACCGCTAAGTTTACCAGCACTGCACTTGCAGCACTTATGGTTGCAAGCGCAGCCCCCGCTTTCGCGGATGAAATTACGTTTTTGTGCTATCAAGACGGCAATGAATGCGATGTGATCGGCGAAATGCTGCCCGAATTCACCGCTGCCACAGGCCATACTGTTAACATGGAAACCGTTGCCTATGACGTGATCCGTGATCAGTTGGAAAACCAGTTGCAAACGGATGCGGCCCCTGATGTCGCGCGCGTGACCAATTTGGGCGGCTTGAACCAGTATTACCTTGATCTCGCGCCCTATGTCGATCGTGGCGCATGGGAAGCCGCCTATGGCGCGACCCTGCCGTGGTTCCGCGCACCAGGTGCGGGGGATGATGGGATTTACGGGTGGATGACCCAGCTGACTGTGACAGGCCCCTATGTCAACGTCTCGCTCTTTGAAGATGCAGGCGTGGATATGCCAGGGGATGGCGCAACATGGGACGATTGGGCAACGGCCTTGGCCGAAGTTCAGGCCGTAACAGGCGTGACTGCAGGCTTGGCAATGGATCGCACGGCGCATCGTATGGCGGGCCCTGCGTTTTCCTATGGCGCGCGCTTCTTTGATGATGCGGGCAACCCGATCCTCGTGGATGAAGGGTTCCGTGACTTTGCAGAAACATTTGTGGGTTGGCACGCCTCAGGCCTGATGCCTGCCGAAGGTTGGCCTGCGGGTGAGGGCACGCAATACCGCAACGCTGCACCGCTGTTCCAATCGGGCGAAGCTGTGATGCACATGTCGGGCTCGTGGATGATCAATTCCTACTCGGAAAACATCACCGATTTCGAATGGCGCGCGGTTCCAGCGCCATGTGGCGTAGGTGGCTGTGGCGCAATGCCAGGGGGTGCCGCGATCACGGCGTTCAAATCGACCGATGCACCTGAAGCAGCTGCGGCCTTTATCGATTTCCTCGCCTCTGAGGAAAATGCAGCCCGCTTTGCATCTGCAACCCGCAACATCACCGCGCATCAGGGCCTTCAGGCTTCGGGTGTTGATTATGGTGATGCATCCCCCGCGGTTGCGGCTGCGCTGTCTGTCTTTGCGGCAAATGCTGGCAAGGCAGCAGAAACGACACCACAGGCTTACACCTTCCAAGGTTACGCCAAGAATTTCGTAATCTATGGTGTTGTGCCTGACTACCTGACCAAAGCGATCACAGGCGAAATGAGCCTTGATGATGCTTTGGCCGCGATTGATGCGGATGTTGCCGCACAAATTGCCCAGTAAGTGAACCAAAGGACGACCCTGCAATGATTGACGCCTTCATCGCCGCATTTGCAGGGTCACCTTGGCCGCTCTATCTGGCCCTCTACTTGGCCGTGGGGTGGGTGTTGATCCGCCCCACTGGCCCAATTACGGGGCAATTGGCCTCGATTATGGGATGGCCGATTGAGATGACACAGCGCCTCGCAGGCGCGACTGGTCTGCCCTATTTGTTCCTTTTGCCCAATATGTTGGTCTTTGGCCTGTTCACCTTTGCCCCGATGTTTATCAATTTGGGGTTCGCGGTGACCGAAGGCCAATCCATTCTCTTTGATGAGCGTGCCTTTGCAGGTCTTGATAACCTGCGCCGTCTTGTGGCCGAAACACAGATTGACACCGGCGCCGCCAATCTTGAGGACGACAAATTTTTCTCGGCCGTCTACGACACGGCGATCTTCGTGATTTTCCAAGTGCCCGTTATGATCCTTGTTGCGCTGTTATCTGCGCTTGCGCTGAACCGCCAAATCATCGCGCGCGGCTTTTGGCGGGCGGTGTTTTTCTACCCTGTGATGTTGTCGCCCGTGGTGGTCGGCTTTTTGTGGAGTTTGATCCTCAAGCGTCAAGGCGTGTTGAGCCAAAGCCTGATCATGTGGGGCTGGATTGAGGAGCCGATCCAATGGCTGACCGATCCGTCATGGACGATGTTTTGGTCTGTCTTTGTCTACACTTGGGCGCATCTTGGCTTCTATATGCTGATCCTGCTTGCAGGGCTGCAGGCAATCCCGCGCGATGTGTACGAGGCCGCTGAAATGGATGGCACATCCGCCTTTCGGCAATTGACCCGCATCACCATCCCGCTGCTTGCGCCGACCCTGTTGGTGGTCACGGTTCTGTCGCTGATCAAAGCCTTTCAAGCATTTGAGGAACTCTATGCCATGTCGGTGCGGTGGTCTTCGCTTGTAGCCTATATTTTTGAAACATCAGGTCTGCGGGGGCAGGCCACAGCCAATGGTCTGGGGGTTGCGGCGATGGCATCGCTGATTGTGGCTGCGGTTTTGATTATGCTGTCGTTGTTGCAGGTTTGGCTCTCATCGCGGGGGGCGCGGCAATGAGTGGGGCATGGGCATTTCTGACCCGCAAGGCAGGCGGGCCACGTGCGAATTGGTTGGATTACCTCACCTATGCCTATCTCTTGCTTGGCGTGATTGTGATCCTCGTGCCTGTGCTGTGGCTGGGGCTGAATTCGTTGAAATCTTCGGCGCAGTTGGAACGCCAAGACCTATCGCTTTTGCCTGCCCGTTATAAACAGGTGGCGCGCGCCACAGTCACAGGGCCAGAGGGTAAGCGCATTTTCTACATCAGTGATCTGCCCTATTGGGTTTTGGATTGGTCGGATCTGCCCGATACGCAAAAGGCACGACACGATTTATCCGCCTTCTTGGCAGGGTATGAGGGGGATGCGCATTATGCCTTGCGGGCGCATTTGGGCCTTTTGCCTGAGATGACGCGTGACTTGGTTGCACGGGAAAACCTGCCTGATTGGATTTTGCGCTACGTGTCCATGTCGGCGCAGGCACGCAGTGAATATGATGTTGCGGCCATCATCGCGGGGCTTGGCCCCGAAGATCAGCGACTTCTGTCGGAATTTTTATCGCTTGATCCTTACGAGCCATCTGCCATTTCCGTTCAGATTTTGGCCCGCGCCCCTGATCCAGTTACAGGCATTGAGACACTGTTTGGGGTGTCGCGCATCAACCCCACGCGCGACACAACGCCCGCGCGCTATGTTGATAACCGCAGCGCGGAGGTGGTTCAGCTTGCCACGGCCACCATTCGCACAGAGCGCAGCTTTGCCCCCAGTTGGGAAAACTACACCGATCCCCTTTTGGGGCGTGCCTTTGGCGTAAACGTGAATTTTGCGACCTGCTTTACCAATTCGGTTTTGGTCACGGCCATAGCCACGGCTCTGACCTTGCTCATCAATTCGATGGCGGCCTTTGCGTTGGCGAAATATAAATTCCGTGGCCAAGTTTTGTTCTTTGTGATCATCTTGGCCACGCTGATGGTGCCCCCCACCATTACGCTTGTGGGCTTGTTCAAGGCAATCAATGCCACGGGCCTGTCAGGGTCGATCTGGGGCGTTATCATTCCAGGGGCGGCCACCCCAACGGGGGTGTTTTTGCTTCGCCAATATATGCTGTCGATCCCCGATGAGTTGATCGAGGCAGCGCGCATGGATGCGGCGAGCGAATGGAAGGTCTATTGGCGTATCATTTTGCCTTTGGCCTTGCCCGCGATTGCGGCCTTGGCGATCCTATCGGTGATCTGGCGTTGGAATGATCTGATCTTGCCGATGGTGGCCATCGCGACCACCAAAGAGGCCTATACAATTCAACTTTGCCTGCTTGAATTCCGTGGCGAGCATCTCAGCCAAGAGCATTTCCGCCTCGCTATGACCATGGTCAGCCTCGTGCCTGCGACCTTGGTCTTTGTGTTCTTGCAGAAATACATCACCACGGGCATTGCCAATACGGGATTGAAATAGTGAGTGACCTACAGCTGAAATCAGTGATCAAGCGCTACGGCTCGGTCGAAGTGATCCATGGCATTGATCTTGAGATCAAGTCAGGCGAGTTTTGCGTCTTTGTTGGCCCATCTGGCTGCGGAAAATCCACGCTGCTGCGGATGATTTCGGGGCTTGAGGGGATCACGGGCGGGGATGTCGTGATCGATGGGGCCGTGGTCAACCATGTGCCCGCGGCACAGCGTGAATTGGCGATGGTGTTTCAATCCTATGCGCTTTACCCGCATATGTCGGTGCGCGGAAACCTGTCTTTCGGGCTTGAGAACCTCAAAATGCCGAAAGCCGAAATTTCCCGCCGCGTGGAGGAGGCCGCGCGTATGCTCCGCATTGAGGCGTATCTGAACCGCCGTCCTGGTCAATTGTCAGGCGGTCAGCGTCAGCGGGTTGCCATTGGCCGCGCGGTTGTGCGCGAGCCAAAGATTTTCCTTTTTGACGAGCCGCTGTCCAATCTTGACGCTGAGCTGCGCGTGACGATGCGCCGCGAGATTGGCAACCTCCATCGCCGCCTTGGGAACACGATGATCTATGTGACCCATGATCAGGTCGAGGCGATGACAATGGCCGATAAAATCGCGGTTTTGCGCGATGGCAGGCTGGAACAATTCGGAACCCCATTAGAACTGTTCAACAATCCAGATAATCGCTTTGTTGCGGGCTTTATTGGGTCGCCTGCGATGAATTTCCTGAAGGGCGAAATCGCCGAAGGTGGGGTGGCTTTGGCCGCTGGGGGGCACATTCCCCTTGGGCCGCGCAGCGGTGTCGGTCAAGGCGATGCAATCGAATTGGGCATCCGCCCACGTGACATTAGCATTGCCAAAACAGGCGGCGTGAAGGGCGAAGTAACCGAAGTCGAACAATTGGGCAGCGAAAGCTATATCTTCGTCACCCTGCCGTCAGAGGAGCCGCTGGTGATCCACCAAGCGGGTCAGACTGATATCGCCATTGGCCAAACAGTTGCCGTCAAACTTGCCCCTGAGGCCGTTCACATCTTCCGTGCCGATACAGGGCGCGTGTGTCGGTGACCCTGCGCAACGCTGACATCCTCTCTGGCCTTCAGCGCATTGGGCCAGGGTTGCTGATGGCGCTTTTGGTGGCGATGGCTGCGCAATTCCTGTCGGATCATTACGGCGCGCCTGTGATGCTGATGGCGATTTTGCTCGGCATCCCATTTCATTTCCTCTCGCAAGAGCCGCGTATGGCCGCAGGCATTCAATTTGCAGGCCGCACCGTTCTGCGCATTGGGGTGGCGCTGCTTGGCCTTCGCATCAGCGCGCAATTGTTGGAAGGCATTGGCGTGGCCGAAGCGATCATGCTGGCGATGGCGGTCGTCACCACGATTGGCGCGGGAATTTGGCTGGCCCCGCGGTTTGGCAGATCGGGCTATTTTGGGTTTCTCGCGGGTGGCTCTGTTGCCATTTGTGGCGCCTCTGCGGCGCTTGCCATTTCAGCGTTACTGCCAAAACGGCATGTGGCCGAAGATGATGTCACCTTTACTGTGGTGGGGGTAACGGTTCTCTCAAGTGTCGCGATGATCATCTATCCGATGATCGTCACCTCGCTTGGTCTGTCGACCCATATGGCAGGGATATTCTTAGGCGGCACCATTCACGATGTGGCCCAAGTTGTGGGGGCGGGCTATTCCATCTCGGATGAGACGGGGGATCTTTCCACCTTGGTCAAATTGTTTCGCGTGATGATGTTGGCCCCCGTGATTTTGGTGGCGTCTATGATCCTGCGCAAAGCTCATCTTGAGGCGGGCGAGGGCGGGAACGCCCCGCCACTCATCCCTGCGTTCGTGGCGGGGTTCATCGCATTGGCCGTTCTGGGCACGATGCAGCTTGTGCCGCCGATGATCACAGAGGGCGTTAACCTTGTCTCGCGAAGCTGCCTTGTGGTGGCCGTTGCTGCCGTTGGGATGAAAACCTCGTTGCAGGCATTTGCATCAGTTGGGCGCAGCGCCTTGGCGTTGTTGATCACCCTAACGCTGCTAATTGCAGCTTTGGTTGCCATTGGCCTCGCGGTCTTGGCCTAGGCCTGACGTGCTGTCAGATTCCGATTCTCAGATCCGAGAGAGTGTCTGTGCATCTTGCGCGGTGCCCCCAACAGATTGTGACAAAAATCGCGCCACTGCGCCCGATGCGCGCCAATTGTTTCCAGTTTTGGGGCTTTGCCCAAGTTTTTTATAAATATTTTCAAATAATTGGCGGGTATGTCTTAAGTTCTGCGCAATTTTTAGAAATTTTTTAATTGTGGCGGGTGTTTCTACAATCCTGTCCCATCTTGGCCAAATTCCCCCCCTAAACCTGTGACCATTACGAGCATTCCTTGCATCAGCAAGGCTAAAACAGGACTGGGAACAATGTCGAAAACCGATATTTCAAAGCTAAGCGAGATTGCGGGCTTTATTGGGGCCTGCCTTGTCGACAGCGAGACAGGAATGATGTTGGCCGCCGTTGGCGGTGGCGCGAAATTTGACCTAGAGGCGGCAGGCGCTGCCAATACCGAGGTGGTGCGGGCAAAATTGGCCGCAATGGAGCAGATCGGTCTGAATGATCAGATCGAAGATATGCTCATCACCTTGGGCACCCAATACCATCTCATCCGCCCGCTCAAGGATAGCCCAAGTGTCTTTCTATATGTGGCCTTGGAAAAGAAATCGGCAAATCTGGGTATGGCGCGTCTCAATGTGAAGGCGGTGGAAAGTGGTTTGGCCATCTAAGGCCTATGGTGGGCGCATCTGACAGATGCGCCACGCATTTTGGTTTCGCAATGGTAGAGATGAAGACGGGTTTAGGTGATGGAGCGCGATAGCACCCCAAGATTGGATCGAACGGCCTTTCAGGCGCTGCAAGCCCAATGGGACTTGATCAGCCAGTTTGACTCTGTGTTCCATTCGATTCTAGAGCCAGATGTTGAATTCGTGCGCGACACGATCGACCGCTGCCTTGAGAAAATCGCGGCTTTCGAGCCAAATGTGAGCATTATCGGTCAGGTTAAGGCGGGTAAATCCACGCTTCTAAACGCGATGGTGGGCAAGCCCGATTTTCTACCTGTGGATGTGAATCCATGGACATCGGTGATCACGGGGCTGCATTTTAACTGCCGCCGCCGCCCGCCGCAAACCCGCGCGCTGTTCCGCTTTTTTGATCAATATGAATGGGATCGTCTCATTGAGACGGGCGGAAAACTGGGCGAGATGGCCAATCGCGCAGGATATGCGCAAGAGGCCGAAGATGTGCGTCTTCAGGTGCTTGAGATGCGCGCTGCAACAGAAGCGCGGCTTGGGGGCGCGTTTCAACGTCTGCTCGGTCAAAGCCACGCTTTCGCCGAATTTGATCAAGATATGATCAATCGCTACATCTGCTATGGCGATCCCGATGATCTGGGCGATGGCGGACAGGATGGATTTTACGCCGATATCACCAAATCGGCGGATCTTTATATCGAAGATCCAAATTTCCCGACCAATCTTTGCTTTCGCGACACGCCGGGGGTCAATGACACTTTCATGATGCGTGAACAAACCACGCTGAACGCGATTGGTGAAAGCCGCGCTTGTATCGTGGTTCTGTCGGCACATCAGGCCCTCAGCACAATGGATATGGCCCTGTTGCGGATCATCTGCGCGATTGATGCACGTGAGGTCGTCATTTTTGTAAACCGCATGGATGAATTGGCCGACCCATTGGCCGAAGAGACAAAAATACGCGCAAGCATCACCAAGACCCTTGAGCGTTTCGGACTTGGGACAGGGATCGAGATCCTGTTTGGGTCGGGATATTGGGCCCAAGCCGCGCGTTCGGCGCAGCCGCAAAATATGTTACCTGCTGCCCAGAAATCGCTGCGGGCTTGGGCCGATGCTGCGGGACGTAGTATCACAAATGAGGCCGATTTGCGCCGCGTGGCCTATGAGGCAAGCGGTCTGCATCAGTTGTTATCCGCCGTGGCGGGGCGTATTGCAGATGGCCCTGGCGCAAGGATGGTTGAGGAATTGCGCGCCGAGGCGCGCAATATCGTCTCGATGATGGAGACTGTGCAAACCATTGGTGCAAAATCGGGCGCGGATCATGATGTTGCCGCGATCAAGCAGCGCCTTGACCGCATCAGGGATACAGCACTCAGTCGCCATCAGCAAAACTTAGAACAGACCCGCGAAGACCTCGAAGCGCGCCTGCGCCGCGCGCAAGAGGCCTTTGTCGAAAGCGCGCTTTCTGCCTTGTCCTCTCATGTTGCGATTTACGGCGAAGCTGAAACATGGACGCATGAGCCAATGAGCCTGCGGATGTCGATGCGATCGGCCTATTTATCAGCATGCAAAAGCCTTGATCGCAAGGCGCAAGCCCTACTGGTCGAGGGGGCCGCGGCAGTGCAGGACATTTTGGATGTCGATCTGGCCGTGGTCGGTGTGGATTTGCCCGATGATCAGGTCTTTTTTCCCATCATTCGCCCGCCTTCCAGCTTGTCTGCCACGCTTTCGCTTGATCTCAGTCAAGCCTGGTGGCAGCGGTTTTGGAAATTTGGCGCGGCCGCACGATTGCGCAAGAAATATGCGGATGTGATTTTGGCCGAAACAGACCCGCTGATTGAGCAGGTTTTAACGCAGCATTTTGATCAGCGCGCGGCAGAAGTGTTGGAGGTGATCCAAGATTATCTCAATGATCGTGCGCGCTATATCACTGCGATTTTGGATCAAAAAACGCCTGCAACCAAGCAGACGAGGGATGTGGCATGATGCAAGAAACACGCAAACCGCGCCTTCTAGTGGCGGGTGAATTTAGCGCAGGCAAAACCCAATTGATCAACGGGTTGCTTGGGGTTGATTTGCTGCCTGCAAACGTGACCTCAACCTCTTTGCCGCCCATTTGGCTAAGTGCCGATCACGCGGCCGATCTTGTTATCGGCGCAGATGGGACAAGGCAGCCGCTTGGCGATTTGAGCCATGTCCCTGTCGAGGGGACGTTATGCTGTCAGATGCGCTATGCAGCCCCCATTCTGGACTATGTGGATTTAATTGATACGCCCGGAAATTCTGATCCAAATATTGATGCGGCCTCATGGATGCGAATGCTAGATGCGGCCGATATGGTGATCTGGTGCACCAATGCGGTGCAAGCATGGCGTCAATCCGAAAAGGCGGTCTGGCAACATATGCCCGCGCGTTTGCGCGCTAACGCCACCTTGGTGGTCACCCATGCAGATAGATTGCAGGATAGCAAAACGGCAGATCGCCTGATGCGCCGCGTCTTGCGCGAGGCTGAGGGGTTCTTTGACCATCACATTCTTGCCTCTTTGATGGTTGAAAGTGATTTGGATTTTATCGCCAATCATGTGGTCAACCAATCTGAAACCATCGCGCGCACGGGCAGCGAGCTTACGATCCGCGCAGCAGCCCATCCTTCAGTGGCACCAAGCGCGGCAGCGGCACCGCGCCGCGTGATGGTGCGTGCTGTGCGCCAGTTGCGCACCGCCCCCCCTGAGCCCGCGGGCGACCCAGCGACCAATGTGGTGCCGCTGTTTGAGGGCAGTTCCCCAAAAACGCGGGCCGAAGAAATTTGGGCTGAGTTGGTCAAAAGCAGCCCCCCCGTATCGCCAGAGGACTGGCAAGCGATGATGTCAAAATATATGCGCGCCGTGGATGCGGAGCTTGGGCCAATGGCCGATGGCACCCCGCCGCGTCATCTGAGCATCACATAATCGGGGGTGGGTATGGAAATTGCGCCACTTCAACGCCAAGAAATCGATCTGTTGGATCGCATGCTGGCCCATTTATGTGATGGGGTAGGGCGTGAGAACCGTGGCAATTTGATTGCATTGCGTGATCAACTGGCGGCATGGGCCGCGCGTATCTCTGTCATCGGTCAGGTTAAAGCGGGCAAATCCACCTTTCTCAATGCGTTTTTGCATGAGCGTGATTTTCTGCCTTCGGATGTGAACCCGTGGACATCGGTGGTCACAAATATTCGGATCAATATTCCTCATGACCCGCGTGTTGGCGCCATGTTTGAGTTTTTTTCCGAGGCTGACTGGGATGAAATTATCAATGGCACATCAGAGCTGCGCGATTTGACCGAACGGCTGTTGCCCGGATTTGATTCAGCCGTGCTGCGCCGCCAAGCCGAGGAGATGCGCGCACGCGCGCAGAGGCGCTTGGGTAAATATTACCCCATGCTTTTGGGGCAATCGCACAGCTATGAATTTCTCAACGCTGATTTGATGAAACGCTATGTCTGTGCAGGCCAAGAAGAGGACACAGGCGATGCGCAAGGGCGCTACGCATTGATCACCAAAGTGGCCAATGCCTATATGCGCCGTCCTGAATTCAAAGTGCCTGTGATCCTGACGGATACGCCAGGTGTGAATGATCCTTTTTTGGTGCGCGATGAATTCACCTGCCGCAGCCTGGATCAATCGGATATTTTCATCGTGGTGCTATCTGCGCACCAACCCTTGACCTCGGTGGATCTGGCTTTGATCCGTTTGCTTGGGCAACAACGCACCAAAGAGGTATTGATTTTTATCAATCGCATGGATGAGTTGGACGATTATGCAACCGAAGTGCCACGCGTCATCGAAGATGTCTCGACACGGCTGCGGATCGCGGTGCCCGAGATTAAATTTACGATTTTGGCAGGCAGCGCCTTTATGGCCGAGATGGCCACGCGCAATGATGCTGAGGCCGCCGAGATCCGCGCGGCCCTCGATACGCCTCAATTGCACGCCTATGTGCGGCATATTGCGGGCTATGTCCCCCAGGACCAGATTGATCGCTTATTGATCGCTTCTGGCCTCGATACGGTCAAAGAGGCCTTGTCGGAAATCATCGACAGCGGTATTGGCGCGCACGGGTTGTCGCGCATTTGCGAAGATACACGGGCCGAGATTGCCACGCTTGGCTATGCCATGAAACGCGAGCGAGAGTCGGTCGCCCACCAATTGCACGGGTTACAACGCAGCAATGCAGACAGTGTGGTGCGCAGCCTCGAAGTAGAGATCACCCAATTAAGCGCGGTTGAGCGTGACGTGATGGGTTTGATCGAAGCGACAGATGGGGTTTTGACAGGGCATCTTGATCAGTCATGGGCCAGCTTCGAGGCGGATTTGGGTCAGGCCATCCAATTGTTTTTACAAGAACAATATCGCGCTTTGAATGATCAGATTTTGCGCGAAACTGTTGCTGACAAAACATTCGGGGGGTTGCGGGTTGACCTTACGCATTTGCATCAAGCCTTTGAGAAATGTTTTGCGCAGCATTTTGAAAAATCGCGCGCCGGCATCGATCTGGTGTTGGAGAAATGCCTGCAGGCCTGCAAGCAGATCATCAGCAGCGCGCTTGATGATGTGATCTCGGGCGTGGGCCTTGATGATTTGCCGCATGACCATTTCACCTCGGCGGTTACCTTCTCCAAAAAGGAATTATTGGTGCCATTGGTCAGTGACCGCGGCTGGGCCTTTTGGCGTCAGGGCACAATCAACGCCGAGAAATCACGCGCGGCATTTTACACGATTTTCACCGCGGAACTTCGACCTGTTGTTCAGAAGATGGTGCGGGTTTTCAACGAGGCACAGGTGGAACGTGCGAGCAGTGGCACGGATCGCATCCGTGCGCTGAGCCGTATGGTTGAGGTGGCTGTGGCCGAGCGGCAGCGCCGTCTGCGCCGCGACCGCCGTCAAATTGATGCCCTTGGCCATGATCACGGCCAAGCCGCAATTTTGTACGACCGTTTGCAAAGTCAAATGGAAATTTTGGAACGCCGTTTGCAGATCCTATCGGTGGCGCAATCGGCCTTGTCACGAGTGAACTTGTCCCATGCAGCCTAATTATCTTATCGAACCCAATAACGTCACCCAATTCCCGAAAAACCCAAATGTCACATCCGCATTGCGTGTTGTGATTTTGGGCGAGGGAAAGGCAGGAAAATCTGCGCTGATCAACGCGGTGGCGCGCGGGGTTGTCATAACGCAGCCTTCTGAGGGAGAGGGGCCTGTAACCCTGCGCCACGGCGTGGCACGCGCCGCGCATGACATCAGCCATGACTTGGCGCATTTGCAAGATATTGAGTTTACGGAAATTGCCTGCGACCATGAGCGCCCGTTAACCCCGCCCGAACAAGATATGATTGCGGGTGCCGATCTGATCATTTGGGTCACCATCGCATCGCAGGCGTGGCGCTTGAGCGAACAGGTGATCTGCGACCGCCTGCGCGAGAGTGTAAGCTGCCCGATGATTTTGGCGGTAAGCCGCGCAGATAAATTGCGCAGTCAAACCGATATTGAGAAAATCGCAGGCCGTTTGCATCGGGATACGGGTGGAAGATTTGAGGATATTGTCTTTATTTCGGCCAGCCCCGCCGCGATTGAGGCCAGTGCGACAGATGCCCATGCGTGGAAGGCCACGGCGGGCCAGAAGCTGCATGGTTTGCTGATGCGCGCCACCAAGGTAAAGCTGCGCGAAGCCCCGCGTGCGCGCCCCGTTTCCACATGGATTGATGATCTGACCCAGAAGCTAGAGCGCGTTTCTGCACGGCTTCAGCGTTTGGTTGTGACAGGGGTGATCTTGCATGAAACAGGTCAGGTCATTTCGCCTCAACAAGGCCACCCTGATTTGATGAAGCTGTCTCAAATGTGCGGTCTGTGGTCTGAGGCCCAAGCCCGTCTGGCCGAACGTCAAGGGGCGGAGCGATCGGATATTTTGTCAGAGGTGAGCATGGAAGGCTATTACCTCATTCACCATACTGACCGCCACCGCCGGCGCACTGTGTTCTTGTTTTGCGGGGCGGATTTGCAGACCCGTATTTTGGCGCGCACCTTGTTCATGCCGATCTCAAAGGCGGCATGATCAGCCAATATCTTCGCGCGCGACCGATAGGGTTTTAAGGATGGCATAGACCGCCCGCCCTTCGTTCAGGCTCAATAGATGGGCCGAGCGGCGGGTCACACGGGCCAAGATCCGCCCCAATTTCGTGTCGACTGCGACCAAAACGGCGGGGCCATCGCCGCTGCGCATACTGTGAATTGTGCCTTCGATGACGTTGAGCGCCGATAGGCCTTGTGGTTTTTGGGTGGCCAAAATCACTTCATGTGCGGCAATACGCAGTTGTAATTTTCGCCCCAAATCGCCGCTCAAACGCGGCACAAAAAGTGCCACATCGGCGTTACGTAATTCGCTGACCCCATCCGCGTGATGCGCCGTCAGCGTGGCCTCAATAACGGCCCCCGCTTCGCGTGACCCTGCAGGCAGGCTATGGGGGTCAGAAAAGACCTCGCTTGGGCGCCCTTGCGCCTGTATCCGCCCCGCCTCAATCATGATCACTTCTGTCGCTAATCGCGCAACCTCGGTGGGGGCGTGACTGACATAAAGAATGGGAATGTCCATTTCATCGCGCAGACGTTCAAAATAGGGCAGGATTTCTTGTTTGCGCGCCTCATCAAGGGCTGCCAGTGGCTCATCCGCCAAAAGGATACGGGGGGCTGCCAACAACGCGCGCCCGATTGCCACGCGTTGCTTCTCGCCGCCTGATAGCATCGCAGGTCGCCGCTGCAGCAACGGCCCGATCCCCAACATCTCGACAATATCCGCGAAATTCGGGGCAGGGCGCGCGCCGCGATAGCGCATCCCATAACGAAGATTTTGCGCAACGCTTAGATGCGGAAAGAGGCGCGCCTCTTGAAAAATATAGCCCGCTTGGCGCTCATGCGCGGCAAGGTTTATCCCGCGCGCAGCGTCAAACAGATCCATATCCCCCACGCGGATATAGCCGTCATCAGGCGTGATAAGACCCGCGACTGCATTGATCACGGTGGTTTTGCCCGCGCCCGAGCGACCAAAAAGGGCGGTGATCCCGCGGGCGGCTTGGAAGTTGAGATCAAGTGAAAACGCACCGATCTGGTGACGAAGCCTCAGATCAAGCATCACGTCCCCCGATACGTTTGGACAAAGCCCGCGCCAGAATTTCTGACAAAACGAGGGCAAGAATAGCGATAAAGATCGACACGGCCACTAAGATCAGCGCGCCCTGTTCCCCGTCTGGTTGCTGCAAAAATGTGTAAATCGCCGAAGGGATTGTGCGGGTTTGATTTGGAATATTCGAAACGAAGGTGATGGTGGCGCCAAATTCCCCCATCGCCTTTGCAAACCCCAAAATCGCGCCAGCCAGAACCCCTGGCAGGCTCAGAGGCAAGGTGAGGGTGGCAAAGACCGCCCAAGGCGGCGCGCCTAGGCTGCGGGCTGCATCCTCTAGTTTGGGGTCAACCGCCTCAAGGGATAGGCGCATCGCACGCACCATCAGCGGAAAGGCCATGACCGCCGCGGCAAGGGCTGCCCCCGTCCAATGAAAGGCAAAGCCCAGACCTAGTGCAGCCAAGGCCTGCCCCACGGGGGCCTGCGCGCCAAAGACCAAAAGCAGCACATATCCCGTCACCACAGGCGGCAAGATCAGGGGCAGATGAACCGCTGCATTCAAGATTTGCTTTCCAAAAAAGTTACAGCGCGCCAACAGATAGGCAACCCAAAGTGCAAAAGGCAGGCTGGCCAAAGTGGCCCAAAAACTGACCTTGAGGGACAGCGCGATTGCGGCCCATTCTGCGGGGCCGAGAAGATCACTCATTTCTCAGCCTCCGCCAGTGTCTCAAATCCATTTGCCGTGAAAATCATCGCCGCGTCACGCCCGCGCAGATAGGCGAGAAAAGCCGCGGCCGCAGGTTTCATCTCCGCGCCAAGCGCGGCAACAGGGTAGCGGATTGGGTCGTGACTGTCTGCGGGGAAGGTGCCAATGATATGCACCTGCGTGCTGATCATAGCATCGCTGCGATAGACCACCCCAAGGGGGGTTGCCCCCGCTGCAACTTGGGCAAGGGCGCTGCGCACATTGTCGAATTGCGCGACCCGATCCGCGACTGTGTCCCAAAGGTCGAGATGGGTGAGTGCGGCGTGGCCATAAATCCCCGCAGGCACGGCATCAACAAGGGCCATGGCCAGATAACCGCCGTCCAGTAAATCGGTCAAATTGATCTCTGGCGTGATAATCTGACCCGATTGATCCAGACCTTCCCCATGCGCCACAAGAACCAGTTGATTGCCCAAGAGATCAAACCGAGCATCGGGCGCAATCAATCCCGCTTGGGCGATGCGATCCATCCAGTCGGTATTGGCTGAAATAAAAATATCGGCAGGCGCGCCCTGTTCAATCTGACGGGCCAGTGTTGAGGATCCTGCATAAACCATGCTGACCTCAGTATCGCTTGCGGCCTCAAATTTCTGTTCGATTTCATCTAGGGCTGTCGCAAGGCTAGAGGCCGCGAACACCAATATCTCTTCAGCCCGTGTCAAAGTCGGGCTAAGGCACAGCATCAGGGCTAAAAATATAGGACGGATAGGGGCGTTCATAGGGGCAGAGTTTCCGCGACCAATGCCGCTTGTGCAAGGGCCTTATGCGCTCTTGATGACCTCTGCCAAATAGTCGCGCCACCTTGGTCGGGCGATGCCGAAGGCGTTTTGGGTTGTCTCGCAATCAAGACGACTGTTGAGGGGGCGTGTTGCAGGCGTGGGATAATCCCGTGAGGGGATGGGGGTGATGGTCACCTGATCGCCGCTTTGTGCGAAAATTTCAGCGGCGAAATCGGCCCAAGAGAGATCAGGGGTGCCGCTGAAATGATAAATCCCTGCCAAGTCAGGCTGCTTGCGCAGGATATCCCCCATTTGCAGCAGGGCCTCGGCAATGGCGCGCGCAGGCGTGGGGCCGCCAATTTGATCGTTGACGATGGATAGCGCCGTGCGGCCCTGCGCCAATCGCACCATGGTTTTGACGAAATTGCCGCCATAGGGAGAAAATACCCAAGAGCAGCGCAATATCGCCGCCACGCCCCCTGCGGTCAGAACCGCCACCTCGCCTGCCCGTTTGCTGTCTCCATAGACCGAAAGGGGCGCGCAGGGGTGATCTGGCGCAAAGGCTGCATCCCCTTGCCCGTCAAACACGTAATCGGTCGAGATGTGCAAAAACACCGCCCCGATTTCTGCAGCCGCCTTGGCCATCGCGGCAGGGGCATCGCGGTTTACGGCAAAGGCGGTTTCAGGGTCGGCCTCAGCCGCATCCACCGCCGTGTAGGCGGCGGCATTGATCACCACCGCAGGTTTATGCGCGAAAATTGCAGCAGCACAGGCGGCGGGGTTGGTCAAATCAGCACCCGCGCGATCAAGAAAAATCGCGTCAGGCGAAAGATCGGCCAAAGCGCGGGCCACTTGCCCCGTTTTGCCGAAAATCAGGATCATGCTTTACGCCCCAAACGCTGGCCCACCCCATCGCGAGATTGCAGCGCGCGCCACCATGCCTCGTTGTCCAGATACCAGCGCACTGTCTGTTCAAGCCCCGCTTCTAGTGTGGTGTTGGGCCGCCACGACAGTTCGGTCGCAATGCGGGTGGGATCAATCGCATAGCGCGCGTCATGTCCGGGGCGGTCAGGGACAAAACGGATTTGATCCCGATAGCTGCCTTGCGTTTTGGGGCGCAGACGATCAAGGATATCACAGAGTGTTTCGACCAATTCGAGATTGCTGCGCTCATTCTCGCCGCCAATGGCATAGCTGCGGCCAATTTGCCCGCGGGTGATGATCAGCAACAGCGCCTCTGCGTGATCCTCGACAAACAGCCAATCGCGCTTATGCGCGCCATTCCCGTAGATCGGTAAATCTTTGCCAGAAATCGCGTTGATGATGATCACGGGGATCAGTTTTTCAGGGAAATGAAAGGGGCCGTAATTGTTGGAACAATTACTCAGCACCACTGGCAAACCATAGGTTTCGTGCCATGCACGCACCAGATGGTCGGAGCTGGCCTTTGACGCGGAATAGGGGCTGCGCGGGTCATAGGCGGTGGTTTCCGTGAATTTCACGCGTGGATCATCGGGCAAGCTGCCAAAGACCTCATCCGTGCTGATGTGATGGAAGCGAAAGGTTTCGGGTCGCCCTTCCGCGTCCCAATAATGGCGCGCGGCTTCTAGCAGATTGAAGGTGCCAAGGATGTTGGTTTCAATAAAGGTGGCGGGGCCATCAATGCTGCGATCTACATGGCTTTCTGCGGCCAGATGCATCACGGCATCTGGGCGATATTCGGCCAAAATTTTATCAAGTGCCGCGCGGTCGCGGATATCCGCCTGCACAAAGCGATAGCGGGGGTTGTCGGCCACGGGCGCGAGATTGTCGAGGCAAGCCGCATAGGTCAGCGCGTCAAGGTTGAGCACCTCATGCCCTTGTGCAATGGCCAAGCGCACCACTGCCGATCCAATAAACCCCGCCCCGCCTGTAACCACCAATCGCATCAGTCTGCCCCCCCGTGAAATGGGCTGTCTAAATCTGACAGGGGCAGGGCGGCGCGGTCTTTTTCAGACAACACCGCATCTGCCAAATCCAAGGGCCATTCAATCTCGCAGGATTGCCAATGCACCGCCCCCTCATGGTCGGGCGCATAGGGTGCGGTGCATTTATAGATGATTTCGGTGTCAGGGGTCAGCGTCATGAACCCATGCGCAAAGCCCTCGGGTATCCAGAGCTGTTTGCCATTCTCAAAGCTTAATTCGACCCCGAACCAGTTTCCATAAGTCGGGGAGGTGCGTCTGATATCCACGGCAACATCAAACAGAGCGCCGCGCCCGCAGCGCACAAGTTTGCCCTGAGCAAAAGGGGGCGCTTGGAAATGCAGGCCGCGCACCGTGCCGCGTGCGGCAGAGAAAGAGTGATTGTCTTGCACGAAGGCAGGCAAATTTACCCCGTGATCTACAAGGGTGGCCGGGTTCCATGTCTCGCAGAAAAAGCCGCGCGCATCGCCAAAGCGGCGCGGTGTTATGACCAAAAGTCCCGCGAGGGGGGATGTCTCTATCTGCATGATGCTGCCTCGGGCCAATTCCCTTTGGCTATATATCGGCCCGCGCCCCCTGACAAGAAACCCCGCCCTTAGGCCCCCCTGATTGTTTCATGGGTTTGTTACCTTTTTGTTGCGTGGCCGTAACGCAGATGGGGCAGGTGGGGCGGCGTAGTCTGTTTTACCTGAGGGGGATACCTGATGAAGCTGCGCATGCTTTTGGCCACAACAGGCCTTGCTTTGCTTGCAGGGCCTGCACTGGCCCAAGATATGAATTTTAACCGCATCGCGTCTTTTCCAGTTGCCGCGAATACGCCCGATGCCGAAGAAACCTCGGCCGAGATTATCGCGGCCACGGGCGATGGCATGACATTGGTCTATTCCGATAGCCCTGCAGGTGTGATCGGTTTTGTCGACATCACCGATCCTGCGAACCCTGTTGCCGCAGGCGTATTCGCGCTGCCAAGTGGCGAGCCAACAGCCGTATCCGCGCTTGGAAACACGGTGTTTGTCGCGGAAAACACATCGGAAAGCTATACCAGCCCGTCAGGCGTTTTGCATGCGATTGATGCAGGGAGCCGTGACGTTCTCGCCTCTTGTGATCTGGGCGGGCAGCCCGACAGCACGGCTGTTGCCCCCGATGGCAGCTTCATCACTGTTGCGATTGAGAACGAACGTGACGAGGATCTAGGCGATGGCCGCGTGCCGCAAATGCCTGCGGGTCATTTGGTGATCCAACCCTTGGGCGAAAATGGCGCGATGGATTGCGCGGCGCAGATCCGTGTTGATCTGACAGGCCTTGCTGATATTGCCCCAGAAGACCCTGAACCAGAATTCGTTGATGTGAACGCCAATGGCGACATCGTTGTGACGATGCAGGAAAACAATCACATGGTTGTGGTTTCTGCTGCAGGTGAGGTGCTCAGCCATTTCTCGGCGGGTGAGGTGACGCTGAACGGTGTGGACACCGAGGAAGAAGGCGCGCTGATCTTTGATCAGACCATCACAGTCCCGCGCGAGCCTGATGGGGTGCAGTGGATCGATACAGACCATTTCGCGATCGCAAATGAAGGCGATATGGATGGTGGCAGCCGCGGCTTTACCGTGTTCAACCGCGATGGCACCGAAGTTTTTGAGGCAGGCACGGCTTTTGAATACGCGATTGTGGAAATCGGCCATTACCCCGAAGAGCGCTCTGGCAACAAAGGTGTCGAGCCCGAAGGGATGGAATTTGCAACATTTGGCGGCGTGCCAATGATGTTCCTCTTGTCCGAACGTTCCTCTATCGTGGGCGTCTATGATATGTCGAACCCTGCTCAGCCTGCATTGGCACAGCTTCTGCCCTCTGGCATTTCCCCTGAGGGTGCGATTGCGATCCCCTCGCGCAATATTTTGGCCACGGCCAATGAATATGACGCGCGGGGTGATAGCGGCGCGCCTGCCCATGTAATGATCTATGAATATCAAAACGCCCCCGCCGTATATCCGCATCTGACGAGCGCAGGTATGGATGAGTTGACAGGGTGGGGTGCGATCTCGGGGCAGGTCATGGCTGAAGATGGCACGCTCTATGCGGTGTCTGACAGCTTCTATGCCATGCAGCCAACCATCTTCCACATCGATGTTAGCCAAACCCCTGCGCGCATTGTCGATGCAATTCGCGTCACCCGCGAGGGTCAGCCTGCGCAGTTGATGGATATGGAAGGCATTGCACTTGATGGTGAGGGCGGTTTCTGGGTTGCCTCAGAAGGGCGCAGCGACCGCTTGGTGCCGCACGCGATCTATCACATTGGGGCCGATGGCGCGATTGAGGATTACATCGCCCTGCCAAATGAATTGCTGGCCGTGGAACAGCGTTTCGGGTTTGAGGGGATCACCCTTGTTGACGATATGCTGTATATGGCCGTGCAGCGTGAATGGCGCGATGATCCTGAAAACCATGTTAAGGTTCTGGGCTATAACCTCGAAACCGAAGCGTGGAGCGTGGCGCATTACCCGCTGACCGAAGCATCTACGGGTTGGGTGGGTCTCTCGGAAATCGTTGCGCATGGTGACGACCTCTATTTCATCGAGCGTGACAATCAACTGGGTGACGCAGCGGTGACCAAGCTGATCACCCGCGTCTCAATGGATCAGATGGCGGGGATGGTCGCGCTGGGCGAAACGCCACCCGTTCTGACCAAAGAGATTGTTGTCGATCTGCTGCCTTACCTGACCTCGACAGGCGGCTTTGTCTTGGACAAGGTCGAAGGTCTTGCAATCGCTGAAGATGGCACAATGTGGGTGTCCACCGACAATGATGGTGTGGACGACCATTCTGGCGAAACGATGCTGTTCGCGATCTCGGCGCAGTAACCATCGGTGGTTTGACTGAGCGAAAAACGCCCCTCGCAAAGTGATTTGCGGGGGGTTTCTTATGCCAGATTGTGGCTTTCGATATGATGAAACTGCCCTGTCTCATCCTCGCCCATAAGGGCCAATGAGGCGACCTCAAAAGGCTGGGGGATCACAGGCGCGAAATGCGCATGTAGACGGGACACCAGATCATTGGCCTCGGATTGTGGCAGGCGGCCTGACAAGGTCAGATGAAAGCGGAATTCCTCCATCACATAGGGATAGCCCCATGCGACCAACATCTCTTCTTGGCGGGGGGTAAGGTTGGCTGATCTACGCTTGGCCAATTCCGCCTCGGATGCAGGCGCGCGAAACGGATCCAACCCTTTGACCATCGTTGCGGCCAGTTCTTGGAGCGCGGGATTATGACTTGCTGGGACAGCGGCGACAAAGCCCCCCAAACGGCGGATTTCCAAAACGGGGATTTCAACCCGCGATGTTGTTTGGCACAATTCCCGGAACCTTGCCGCAAGGTCATGGGCGCTTTGACCCTTGGCCAGTTTGAAAGGTGGCTTGATCGTTGCGTGAAACCCGTATTTGCGGGGGGTGTCGGTGATTTGTGCGATGGGCCGCGATAGGCCCGCAAGCTCGGGATGCGTGCGCACAGCGCCTTGGCGGCTGCACCAGCCCAACCAATCCGCGCCAAGGCGATAAAACCCGCCATCGGGCAGAAAATATACCGCATATCGGCTATAGTCGGACATTCTGCGTCCCCCCTTTTGGCTTGGGGTCGGCCTAGGTTCTGCGTCTTGATTTGGCAATGATTAATTAACCAATAAGGTCTATCCTTTGGTTGTGGCAGATGGTGGACAACGCCCCCCTTTGGGTCGCTGCCCCAAACACCGCTGCCCTTGGCCGAGTTTCACTTACCCGAACGGGGGATCGGTCGCACATATCATGGTTTAATCCCGCTCCTTCGCTCGCATAGCAAAGGATAGATTATGGATATTTTCCATGGACGCGCGTTAAGCCCTGCAGGCCCCGCCACCGATATTATGCCCGTAACGCCCAATGATGCGGCTGATCTTGCGATCACCGCTTCGGCGCTTTTCATTGAAATTGGGGGCATCATTGAAATTGTCACCGTGCGCGGTGAGACGCGCAGTGTGACAGTTGGGGATATGATGCTGCTGCCTGTTGGCGTGCGCCGCGTTCTGGCAACGGGCACAACGGCACAGGGTATCCATGCCCTTGTGGTGGCCTGATGATGGCATTGCAATTAGACGTTTCCCTGACCAGCGCGGCGTTTCGACGTCGCGTTTTGCCATGGTGGTTGGTCTATCGGTCTGTTGACGGACGGATGCCTGACTTGATCCTTGATTATACAAATGATGCATATGGCTTGGGCGGTCAAAAGATTGCCCAACCCATAGCGCAGGCGCGGCTTGGCCCATCTGTGGTTGATGGGCGGGCGGCTGGGCTGTTGGTTGAGCCACAGCGGAGCAATCTTGTGGCGCGCTCTGTCGCGCGGCCGACATGGGGGCCCGTGGGCCCTGTGACCTTGACCGCTCTTGATGAAGCGCGCGCAGGGGTGTTTCCAGGGCTGCTGATCACCTCTGGCGGGGCAAGTTGGCATCGCGCGGCCCCAGGCAATATGACCTTCGAGGCTGGGCAATCCTATGCCATGACCCTTTGGTATGGGCAGCCCTCAGCCGCAATGATGAAGGCCACGCTTTATAGCACCGCCACCACCCCACCAAGCAATCTTGAGTTGCAAGGCGCGGCGGGTCAGTTGGCTGCTGTGGTGCAAAACGGGGGGCAGATCACAGATATTCGTAACGATCAGATTACCGATGGCCTCTATCGCATGCGCTGCCGCTTTTCTCTGAGCCAGACTGTGACCACAACATGGGGCTTTGGGTCTGGCACCGCCACGGCGGGGGAGAGCGTGACAATCTATGGTTTGCAAATCGAGGAAGGCGCGGATGCCACAGGCTATATCCTCAGCGATGGTGTCGCCGTTTCGCGGGGTGCGGATCGGTATACACTCGCGGCAACGGGGTGGGGCGGTCTCGAGGGGGGCACGCTTGCCCTGCGCGCCACGCCCATGGGGGCGGGCGCTGCGGTCTTTGCCTCTGTCACAGACCTGTCTGGGGAAAAGATCACCGCCTTGTGCCGCGCTGATGGCGAAATTGTCCTGCGGTATGGTGCGCTGGGCAGCGTGGAGGAGATGCCAACGGGCATGAACGCGCTCAGGGATCAGGCGGTGGCAATTGCGCTGTCATGGAGTGGCACGGCTCTGCGCCTAACGCTGGGCGGGTCGCCCGTTCAGACCGCTGCACCCATTGCATTTGGGGCGCTCTCGGAATTACGCCTCTATGATGATGATATCATCGCCGCGCCTGCGCCTGTGCAAATTGGGCGTCTGTTGCATTATCCAATGCCCGTATCGGACGCTGCCTTGCAGGCCCTGTCTTCATGAATGGGCGGCCTTTGCCTGTTTGCAGGCAAGGGCCGCCTCATAGCAGTGCATCATCAATTCAAGGTTCTGTGCAGCGGTAAATCTTGCGTCAAATTGGGCGCGCGCCGCATGACTGAGCCGCGACCAATCCATGGCCTCGAATTGTAAGACAGCGTTTGCCAAAGCTTCACCCTTGAGCGGGTTAAACGAAAATGTGGCGAATTCTTGCGGCAATAACTCGCCCGCCACGCCGATATTGCTTGCAAGAACGGGGGTTCCCTTCGCAAGCGCCTCAAGTAAGATCATTGGGCAGCCCTCATACCATTTTGACGGAAAGAGCAGCGCGCGTGCACGACCAAGGATCTCTTGGGTTTGCGCATAGGGCAGGGCGCCATGAAGGCGGATATGGGGGGCTGCATGCGCGGCACACCATTCGGCCTCTGGCCCGTTGCCGATGATGTTTAGCGGATGATGCGGCATCTTATTCCATGCCGCAATCAAGCGCGCGATGCCTTTTTCTTGCGAGAGCCTGCCAATAAAAACATAGCCCATATCACGGGCATCTTTAGGCACGGTTGGCACGGGGCAGTGGGGCAGGAAGTTCGGCTTCACGAAGAGGTTCTCTTCAGGCAGCCCGCCTTTGACAAACAGCGTTTTGCCAAATTCCGTGAGCGCAATGAAACGATCAACCGACCTGATCCATTCAGGATTGTCTGTCGCAGCGCCGATCATCCGATTGACCGCCAAACTGCCCAGATACGACCCGCGATAGCATTTGTGTCTGATTGCGGGCAGACGGCTTGGGCCGAGGCACTCCTCGCAAATCTTTCCACCCCGCATCAAAAGGGCCGAGGCACAGAGCAAGCGGTAATTGTGCAAGCTTTGCACAACCGCAGCCCCTGATCTTGCCGCTGCAACATGGGCGGCAGGTGTAAGGCGCGGGAAGAAGTTATGAATATGCACAATATCAGGCCGCAATGTTCGGCACATTTGCAGCACCCGCTGATATTGGGCCTGCGACCCTGAAATGGCATAGGCCGTTCGCACTCTGTCGAATGGGCTGGTGATGTCATCATTGCTGATTTGGTCGAGAACCACCTCGTGCCCCGCGTCATGCAACAGGTTGTGTTCATGCCTCACCACAACATCTTCGCCGCCCTTTTGTTGATAGCTGTTGTGTAAAATCAGGATTTTCGTTGTTGCGCGGCGCATTGCGACCTATGGTCGAAAGTTGGAAGGGGTTCCAAAACTATCTGATTGTATTGGCCATTCATGTCAAATTTTGAAAGACGATCTGTCGTCTTTTTTACACTTGTGTTGACGCATTACCGCGTGGCCTTTCACAGGGCGCTGCGCGCGCATCTGGCTGCGCGGGGTGTGTGCTATGATCTGGTCTACAGCCCCGCCACAGGGCCAGAGGCGCAAAAAGCGGATGTTGTTGATCTGGAATGGGCCAGATGTCAGCCTGCATGGTCTATGCCCTTTGTGCCGGCTTTGCGCTATCAATCCCTGTGGCACTGGCGCAAGGCAGGTTTGGTCATTGTGGGCCAAGAGAACCGAAACCTAACCGCCTATGCGGCCATTTTGGGCGCGCGGCTGTTTGGGTATCGCGTGGCTTATTTCGGGCATGGGCGAAACTTCCAAGCCAAAAACCCAAATAGCCTGGCCGAACGATGGAAGCGGTTCTGGGCCACCAAGGTGGATTGGTGGTTCACCTATACTAATGGCTGCGCTGATTTGATTGCGGGCTATGGTTTCCCGCGCGCCAAAATCACCGTGTTCAACAATGCCATTGACCTGTCGCAAATTGCGGAGGAACGCGCCGCGTTAGATCCCGCGAAAATCATCGCGCTGCGGGCGCGCCTTTGCCACGGCAGCGAGAATGTCGCGGTCTTTGTGGGGGGACTCTATGCGCAGAAAAGATTGTCGTTCTTGATCCACGCGCTTGATCTTTTGCGCTGGGATATTCCTGATTTGCAAGTCTTATTCATCGGTGCGGGGCCAGAGGCGCATATCATTCAAGAGGCCGCCGAGACGCGCGATTGGTTGCACGCCCTTGGCCCAAAATTCGGGGCCGAAAAAACCCTTTATGTCAGCCTTGGAAAGGTTTGGCTGATGCCGGGTTTGGTGGGTCTGGGGGTTTTGGACAGTTTCGCCTACGAAACCCCGATGGTCACCACCCAATTGCCGTATCACAGCCCCGAGATTGATTATCTGCAAGATGGGGTCAATGGCGTGATCGTCAGGGACAGCGATAACCCGCAGGCCTATGCCGATGCCGTGCATCGTGTCTTGAGTGATCTGCAATATCGCGACACCCTGATCCAAGGCGCCGCATCGCCCGCCACAAATATTCCATCGAGGACATGTCCCGCCGCTTTGCCGAAGGTGTTCTGAGGGCCATGAAATGATGGGAGCCGTGGCCTCTATTCGTGCGCAATGGCGCAATCTGGGCACGATTGCCGCCTTTGCCTTTGCCTTTATCGCCGTTTTTGCAATGGCGTCCTTGATTGTGCGACTTGCGGGTGTGGCCGTATATGCCGAATACGCGCTTTACCTGACCTTCGGCGTTGCCATCCGCATCATCTGGCATGGTATTATCGGCACTGTGTTCGCGCGGGGGTTTTCGATTGCCACGGCCCAAGGGTTGGGCGCGCATCATTTGGCCTATTTTGGCATAGGTCTGTTTGCCCCTTTCGCAGGTCTTGCAACCATTGCCCTGACCCCAGTTCTGCTGGATGCTCAGATCGGGTTTGGCGAGATTACACTCAGCCCGTTTGGTCTGTTTGCGGGGCTGATGTTGGGGGCAACAATCTCGGCTGCGGGGGCGGTTGTCGAATTGGCCAATGTCATGGGGCGGCGCAGGCAGGCAATCTGTGCGATGCTCTCGCCAAGCGTTGCGCAACTTATGGCTTTGGCAAGTCTCAAAGAAATTGGCCTGCTCACTGCGCCCAATCTTGCGGCGCTGGCCGCAGGATTAGGATTTATCTCCCTTGTGGCGCAGTTCATTTTTCTGAGGCGCGCGCAGGGCGTGGCAGAAGCTAAACCCGAGGGCGCGGGGCGCTTAAAATCCTTTCTGACGGAACATTCGAAAACCATGCTCTTCTGGGTGCCGCCAAGTCTTATGATGCGCGCACTTGATAAATGGTATGCGGCGGATCATCTGTCGGTTGAGGGATTTGCCGCAATGGCGGTTCTTATCCTAATGACCCAAGGGGCGATGCAGGCGGGAATGTCGATCCTGTCGCGTGTGGTTTTGCCTAAAGTTTATGATTTGGCCGCCGATGGCCAATCCCCTAATCGGCTTAGAGCCGCCCATCAGATCACGCGGCGGTTCGGATACCTGATCCTAGTCGCAGGGGGCATCTGGGCCGTTATTCTAGCGCAATGGGGGTCTTGGCTTTTGGCGCGGCTGTTCACCGATGAAATCGCAAACCACCATCTGGCCTTAATCCCATTTGCCATTGGGGCAACGCTGATGACCTATGCGGGGTTTCAGATCACACATGGGCATATCGCGCAAAATATCAAACCCTTCACCAAGCAACGCTATGGCGAGGCGATTGCCTATGCCGTTGGCTTGGTGCTGTTCGTGCCCGTCTACGGGGTGATTGGGGTGGGGTTTGCGATGGGAATATCTGGTATTATTTCGTGTATTCTGTCATTTTGTGCGCGACTGGAAATATTTAATAGTACTCTAAGCTAGAATTCATTGTCTTTGGAGCGTGCAAAGGCTAATAGGAAGATCCAATAAAAGTGATAGCTGATAATATTGTCGGTCAAAAATAAAACTGACGAATATATTGATGCATATCCAATAAAACCCTTTTTTGTCGAAAGATATATAAGAGCTGTAATGAGGGTTATGATTCCGAACCAGCCATAATCAACTAAAACTCTTAGATAGTCATTGTGTAGGAGGGTGAAGTTACTATTAACATAGTTATGACGGGCGAGGAATGTATTGGTGGCCCCAACGCCATCGCCAAAGATAATTTGTATAAATCCAGTTCTTTGTTGTAGATCGGAGGAGATATAGCCTATTGTGTCAAATCTTCCAGAACTGAGCTCGTTTGGAGATATAAATATATCATAGGACCTTAGGTAGTAAGAAATACTTTGAAATACATTGTTTGATTCAAGTCCAATAAAAAAAAGAATAATTGGAATGAGAATCCTTGCGGCAATGCTTACTGGCTTAATTCGGTCGAATCTATCAAGATAAATTAAAATGAGGACAATTATGAGCCCTAATAATGCTATCCTTTTGAAAATTATAAATGAGGATACGATTGAAAGAATGAGCGGTATGTTTTTCCGATTTGCGGCTGACCAAATGCCCATTAGGGGTATAATTAGGGCAAATGACGATTCATAAGTAGCTTGCGTTGGTGTGAGTATACTAAAGCCTAGCTCTTCTTGAATCGCAATAATCATGGCGATAGAGGAAAAAAATATAATATAGATATATATTTGTAAATATTTTTGTGATGTTGTGAATGTCAATGATGCAGCAATAAGGCTACATGATATGTGTGCGAACACAGTAAAGTTAGATTTATCAGAAAATGCTAGGAATGGTGTGCAGTATATTGCGTATATTGCTAAGAAAAAAAGTCCGGCCTTGTTGATTTTTAGAGATTTGTTCACTACTTGAATAAATATTATAGCTAATGGTGTAAGGTATATTAAAAATCTGAATGGTGTGTCATTAAAAATAGTCAAGTATGTAGAAACTTGAGTAAGTAGAAAAGTCGTTAATATTCTACCGTCTGCAATGTAATTTTCTTTTGTATGTCTATTTTGCATTATCATCTTTTGCATAAATTTTTAATCCTGATAGCAACACCAACCACACAAACCTTGGCGCCAAGATCAAATAGCGGCGCCACAGGCGGCGGGGCTCGCTGATGAGGCGGAACAGCCATTCAAGGCCTGAGCGTTGCATCCACCGCGGCGCGCGCCGCACGCGGCCCGCGTGAAAATCAAACGCGGCCCCGATCCCGATCAAGGTTTGCGGCAGGGCGTCTACATGATCCCGCATCCAGACATCTTGTTTGGGCGAGGACATGCCGACCCAAACGATATCCGCCCCAGATTGGGTGATGCGCGCGATTGTTTGGCTGCGCTCTGTCGCGGTTATGGGGCGGAAGGGGGGGCACTCCCATCCTGCAATCTGAATGCTTGGATAGCGCGCCTGACACAGCTCCGCGAGGGTTGCCGCGACCCCCTCATTGCCGCCAAAAAAATAGTGCCGTAGCCCCGACTGGGCCGAATGGCGGCATACATAGTCAAACAGATCAGGCCCCGCGCAGCGCGCGACCTTATGACCCTGTTTCTGACCCAGCCAAACCAATGGCATGCCATCTGGGATGACCAGTGCTGCCCTTTGGTGCAGGGCGCGCAGGTCTGGATCATCGCGGCAGGCCATTAGGCTTGCAACCTCGCGCACAGCTATGAAGCGGCCCGTTTGATCCCGTGACCATTGCAGCAGTGCCGCATAAATTTCGGGAATCGATGTGGCCGCGATTGGGATGCCCAATACATCATATCGCGGGATAGCGGAGGGATCACGCAAGAGATAGCCTTTTAGATATAAATAATACACCTATATGGCAGAAGCGCCTTCTGCGCAATTCGCTTTGGGACATTTATGATGCGCGGCAAGGCCGCGCGGCCCCCATAGCGACCAGATCCGCACCACTGAGTGCGCGATACTCGCGCCCCGTCAGATGCGCTGCTTCGCGCAGATACCAGCCTTGCAAATTGGCGGGCAGGTATTCAGCAAACAACCGCAGGGCATCGCGGTTTTGTGCTGCGGTTCCACCGCTTGGTGCGTGGAACCCAAATTGCGCATCCCGTGACACGCAGGTTTGCGGCAGGCTGAGGTAAAGCGTGCAGGCGGAGGCGCACCACCCTGTGATCTGCACCTCGTCATGCGTCAGCCCCGCAAGGCGGGTGTGCAGGATATAGTCGCCCAATGGGCCACCGCCATCATTTTGGATCAGCAAACGTCCTGCAGCATGGCCTGGGGCCATCATCCCGCCTGTCGCAAGGAGACATAACCAAGCCATGACCGCGCCACGCCACCGCGTTATCGCGCGCATCTCAACACTCCCATAACTGTCAGAAGGGCCGGCTTCTGCGCGGCGACTGGCAGCGGGGATGAAACGGCGCAGCTTTGCGCTTGAATATGAAGGCAAGGGTTCGCTCTATCGTCTGGGTATCGCCAGACATAGGCAAAACGCGTGCCAAATTTCCCACCACCTCAGCAGTGGGTTATGGCATCAAATTGTTAATGTAAGTTTAGGATGGGTGCGATGGTGTCAGTCTTGGCCGCCATAAGGCCTGCCATAGCCGTATCCATATCCATAAACACCTTGTTTTGCTTCGCTTAAATTCAGCGCGGTGACAATCGGAACCGCACTGGCCGTTGACTGCATCAAAATAGAATAAGCGCTACGAAAATCTGCCAGACGCGTTGCAGCCCATTTTACGGGCATGACGATCATATCCACCTGTGGGGCGATGTAGCGGGCATCCACCACCGGTAGCACGGGCGAGGTGTCGATGATGATAACCTCAAAAAGACTGCGCGCCTGATTAAGCAAGTTTTCAAATTCCAAGGAACTGATCAATTGATCCGTTGCAATCTGCGGCCGATCCGCGCCCGGCAGAATCCGCAAAGGGGACTTGTTATCCTTAAGTAGGCTTAACTGTGGTTCAGCCGTTTTGTCGGTAATAGTGTCGCTGAATTGCTCGGGATCGAGATAGGTCAAAAGCCCTTTTTTGGGCTTTTGTCCGAGATAGGCGGCAACCGATGGTTTTCTGAGATCTGCGTCAATTAAAAGCGTGGACTTACCTGTCGCGGCATAAATCCGCGCCAGTGAGAGGGCTATGGTTGTCTTTCCTTCGGCAGGCAAGGTCGAAGTGACCATAATCACATGGCCCTCAGGTCCAACCCGTGCTTCATTTGATGTTCTGCGGCGTTGCAACTCGATGGCGGCGCGCAGTTTTCGGATCGACTCAGAATAGATTGACAGCGGATCATCGATGATCTGATCCACCATGATCTTGTTGTCTTTTTCATCAAGCCGTGGGACTGCGCTTGCGGCCATATGTCCCGTAACCATGCGCAACTGGTCTGGATTGGTGATCCCGCCGATATAGGTTTCGTTGAGCACGGCAAGCCCGAGGCCAAGCCCAAGCCCAAGCATGGCGGCAATTGTAAGGATCAAACGCTTGTTCGGGGCGCTTGGCGCATTTGGCGGCAAGGCGGGCGAGACGATACGGCTGTCTGCAACCTGCAAGGCCGCGCGGGTTTCGATCTCGCCAAATTGGGCGAGCAGCGTTTGATACTGGCTGCGGGTGATCGAGGCGGCCTGTTGCAATTCGAAAATCCGCGCCAAAACATCCGATGGCAGATCGCTTGAGACAAGGTTTTCGCGCAATGTGGCCCGTAGGTTTTCGGTCTGGCTTGTGATCTGTGCAACGTTTTGGCTGATAGCGGCCAACTGGGCCCCCGCCCGCTCCTCAATGCGTGCATCGACCTCGGCCAAGGCATTTTGCAAATCAAAAAACACAAGCCCCCCCGCGGAGGCTTCTTCCAACTGGCGTGTTATTTCAGCTTGCTCTGCCGCTAATTCCCGCAGGGCTTCATCGGCCAAACTTTCTGCAAGGGCAGTGAAATCTCGGGTCTCAAATGCGGTTGTCGCAGTGGACAGTCTCAACTCGTTGCGGCTCAATTCGCTGCGCAAATTGTTGATTTCATTTTGCAGAACCGCAAGATTTGGATTTCCGCCCTGACGTGCAAGGTCCTCAAGGCTTGCATCAATGAAATCATTGAGCGCCTTGTCCGAGGCGGCGACAGCCACGCGCCCCGCTTCCACTTGGCGGCTGAGGATATCGCGCGCGGATTGACTGGCGGCGATCTTGGTGTCGACTTGCGCGTCAATATAGGTTTGCGCCATGAGATTGGCCAAATAGGCCGCTTTTTCGGGGCTGGTCGAGGTGACATCGATTGAGATCAAATGTGTCAGCCCGATGCGGCGGATTGTTGTTGCATCCTGGAGGGCCTGACGCACCGCTTGTAAAAGGGCGGGGCCAGATGGCGGCTCATCGGCGCCCAATCCCAGACGCAGGCGGATTTCTTCAAAAAAACTTACGCTTGGCCCGAATTCATCATCGGTTACCAACCCGGCGCTTTGGATCACGGCCAATGTCGTGGCGGGCGCGCGAAGGATCTCGACCTCGCTATCCACGCGCGCGTTGTCGATCATGGGCGCACGGCGCATTGTATCGTCAGCTTCAAGCAGGTTTTGCTGTGTGGGGTCGACCATAATCAGGCTGCGCGCGGTATAAACGGGGGTGACGCTGACCACGTATAAAACCGCCGCCCCAATCACCAAAGCGCTCACCAATAGGATCAACCGCAACTGGCGGCGCAACAGCTGCAAAATATCGCGTAGGTCGAGATGCTCTTGTGCCGTTTGGGTGTGCGTTTGGTCTGTCATCTGGGAAATTTGCGTTTGGGAGGGATGCGTCATTGGGCTGAAAAACTCGCTACGTCTGTGATGATGGGGCTGTGCCGATCAGCGGCGGTCTGGATCAGGCGCGCGCGACCTGTCGCGGAAATGGCCAAGGCGCTCAGAACGCCCGTGGCATAAGCGCCTGTGTCAAGGCCAATCATGGGTTTGGAGCAGTCGATGATTGATTGTGGAATGTGGCCGTGGATGACATGGCTGATCCCGCATGGCATATGAGTGCGGTCAGCTGTGCTGCGCGACCACAAAAGATCATAGGCCGTCTGTGCATCGGGCGCCGCATCGGGGTTCAGCCCCGCATGGGAAAGAAAGACTGTCCCGTGTTGGGCCGAATGCGGCAAATTTTCCAAAAAATCGAAATGGTATTGAGGGATATGTGCCTCAAGCAGCAAGCGCCGTCTTGTCCGCCTTGTGCTGTGCCAGAGTTCAGGTGTGATGCCATAAGAGGTGAGGGTGGCCGCGCCCCCGAATTCCAACCAAGCAGCGTCTTCGTTTGGGTCATTGAGAAAGCGCCGCATCATCTCTTCGTGATTGCCGCGCAGGCAAAGGCGCGACAGCCCTGATGGGGGCGCTTGAAGCAAATGATCCAGCATCTTTGCCGTATCAGGGCCGCGATCCACCATATCGCCTAAGAGAACGAGGGTCGCAGGGGCCTTGCCTTGCGCTACCTCTGCCGCGATCACGGTTTCGATTTGGTGGTAAAGCGCGAAACATCCGTGAACATCGCCCACCACATACAGCCCCCCCGCACAGGGAGAAAGGTAATTGGGGGCGAAAACCGCTTCTCGTTCGATACCAGAGGGACTATCGAACAGCCCGCGAGCCGTGGCAATCAGGCCGTTCAACAATGTTTTCCGTCCTTTGCGCGCGGCGCCCTTAGGCGGCACTGCCCAACTGTGCGACAATCTCGGGTGGAACATCGCCGCCCGCCTCAATGGAGCTGGCCACAGCCTCGACCGCCGCCAATTGTGTGGCGATTTCTTCTGCCGCGCCTGTGAAGCCAACCTCAGGATCGGCTGCCACGCGCACCGCAGCGGAGATGCCCGCGCGTTGTGCCACGGGTAGGTTGAGGGCAACCGCCGCAACACGTGTCACCACGGCGGCGATCTGCGCGTTCAATGTTGCGGGTGGCAGGGTCACGCCCGCAGCGCGCAAGCGGGTCAGGGCGGTGCGCATGATGGCCGCACAGCTGCCAGAATCGGCTGCACATCCCGCCTCAACCTCAGTGATCAGAGCATCGACATCAACGGCTTCTTGTGCATGGAGCGGTGTTACGGCCACCGCTGAGGCGATGACCGTAGCGCGCAAAAGGTTAGAAAAAGAGGGCATCAGACGATTTCTCCATTTACAGGCGATCATGTGAATTCACTGAAGATAGATATATATTTACATATAATAGTCAAATATAAATAACCATATAAAGGTGAGTAATCGCGCCTTTTGGGGGCCTAACGTTGAAACAGGCGCTTTTGCGGCTCTTGAAATTCATTGAGATTAATTAAGGATACCTTTTCCAGTGCGTTGGGTGATCGGATTCATTGTTTTAGCGGGTCTGACCTTTGCAGCAGGTGCCCTTGCTCGCGATGAGTGGCGTGCGCAACGGCAAGCGGCGATATCCAACACTGCGCTGCGCCTTGATCCCGCACAAATCCTTGGCCATCTGCCCCGTACGGTTGAAAGCCGATATCGGCTGCTTTCACGGTGCGATGCGGTGATGTCTGATAGGTTTCAGCCGCTTCAGCCGCCCCAGACGCGCGCCGCTGTAGGGGCCGCTTGCCAATCCTTGGCCGAGTATATCTTGCTCGATGCACCAAGCCTGTCTTTGGCGCATCTCGTGCGCGCACAGGCCTTGGCCGAACAGGGCCAAGATCCCCATAATAGCTTAATGGCCGCGCATGAAACGGGGGGCGCGCTTCTGTGGATGGCGGCGCGCCGTCTGCGCCTCGCCTTCGATGGCGCGGGGCGCGCGGCGCTTTCGGAAATGATTGGCGCGGATATCGCGCAATTGGCCAAGGCGGATCTTGGCCGCGATTTCCTTGCCGCGCTTTATCTGCAAGCCGATGCGGGCAAGCGGGCAGAGATGAGCGCGGTTTTCGCAACCCTTGCCCCCGATCTGCAGGCGCAGATCGTGGCGCAGATCAGGCGGCGCCTATGATGCGCAGCGATACAAATAAGCTCAACCGCGCATTGGCGCTGACCCTTAGCCTTGGCGTGATTTTCTCCACGGTATTCATCGGCCTGAACCGTCCGCTTCTATGGGCAGGGTTTTCCACAATGATTGGCCTTGTCGCGATGATCTACTTTGCCAATTTGTGGCGCGTAGCCCCCAATCGCACGCTTGCCGCGCGCAAGCTTTGGCCTGCTTTTGCCTGCGCCGCGCTTGTGCCGATCTGGGCCATAGTGCAATCCATTGCGCTGCCACAAGGCCAAGGTTGGGGCAGTCTGCTGTCGCCCGATCTGCAACCGTCCACGCTTTCGCTGATGCCAGATGCGGGACGTTCTGCATCGGTGCGGTTCGCCTTTTACGGCCTTTGGATGGCATTGGTGCTTGAGGCCGCGCGCCGCGTGTCGCGTGGGCGATTAATGCTGCAAATCCTGTTTTGGGGTGTGTCCGCCCATGCGCTTTGGGGGCTTTTGGCGCTGAATGTCTTGGGGGATATCACCGTTTGGGGGGAGGCAAAGACCACCTATCAAGGGTTTGCAACGGGGGTGTTCATCAACCGCAATTCCTTCGCCAGTTTCCTTGCTATGGGGGCCGTGATTGGGGTCACTTTGTTAATAGTGCCCGCGGCCAATCAATCATCGCATAGGTCTACACTGCTCAGCCATGGGAATGTTACCAATGGACTTTATGCCTTGGGTCTTGTGATCATTTTTGCGGCGTTATTTGCCACGGGATCGCGCCTAGGTGTGGCCTGTGCTCTTCTTGCCTGCCTGCTTTGCATCGGGGTGTGTCTCGCGCAGCGGGGCCTGTCGGCTTGGCGCATCGTGTTGGGCAGCCTAGGCCTAATCGCCTTGGGGGGCGGTGCCATGGCCCTGCTTTATGGCAAAGAGGGGATTTTACGCTTGTTCGATTTGAGCATAGCAGGCGATGTGCGCATGGCCGCGTGGGGTCGGATATGGGATTTGATCTTACTGCGCCCTTTAACGGGGTATGGGTTCGAAACCTTCCGCCCTGCTTATGAGTTGATCCATGGCGGGACAGGTGCAGGCGAGCAGATATGGGATCGCGCCCATGCAACCTATCTGTCGCTTTGGTTAGAGCTTGGGCTTATCATTGGAACGGTGCCAATCGCGCTGTTCTTCTGGGCGGCAATGGTATTGGTCCGCCGCGTTCATGCACGAGGTCGCGATGCACCCTTGGCGATTGCTGCCCTTTTCGCAATGCTTGCGGTTGGCCTTCATTCCTTGGGGGATTTTGGGCTGGAGATGCCCGCAAATGTGTTTCTGTTGCTCACATTGGTTGGGATTGGTCTTGCGCCACGGGCTTAAACGCCTGTGCCTTTGACCACCGCGCGGACAGTGCGCAGCAACAACAGCATATCGGTCTTGAGCGAGGCCGTGCGCGCATAGATACGATCATAATGGGCGCGGGCCGCAAAGCTGGTCATATGACGCGCGGTGACCTGCCATAGGCCCGTGATCCCCGGGGTGCGACCAAAGTAAATCGGGCCAGGGTAGAGCGGGGCCTGTTCTGGCATCATGGGGCGGGGGCCGACAAGGCTCATTTCCCCCTTCAGCACATTGAACAGCTGTGGCAATTCATCAAGCGAGGATCGCCGCAAAAATCGCCCAACCCATGTGATCCGAGGGTCAGTTTTCAGCTTTTGGTGCAAGACCCATTCGCGCCGTAGAACAGGGTCTGCGGTTATCGCGTCTTGCAGTCGCGCCTCCGCATCTGGCACCATCGTGCGCAGCTTGAGGCAGTCAAAGGTGCTGCCATCCGCGCATAGGCGTTTTTGGCGGTAAAACCCCGCTCCCCCATCAAGGCGGACAACCAGCCATAAAGCGGCAATAACAGGTGCAGTTACGGGCAGGGAAAGGGTGACTAAACCAATGTCCATAACGCGCTTAAAAGGATAGGAACAGCCCGTGGCGTTAGCGCGATTGGCCACGTCAGGCCTTTGCGCGTGGCTATGTCCTGTCGCATTTGATAGGTTTGCAGGATGGCGTCTCGATGCACCCAAAGCGGGCCCTGACGATGTGGCCAAGGGAATGTTCGCAGCATCAGCCGTTTTAAGGTCATCCAACATTAGCATATATCTTTCGATAGCCGAGCATATCGATCTCTCGATCCCTGCTCTTAAGATGCCCTAACCAACTATAAAAAATATATATAATTTCAAGATAATTTTAGCAAATTTCTCACAAGAGTTTGATTTAAAAAAACTTTTTTCTGGAAATTTTTTTAGTTCGCGCGGTTTTTACCTAGGGTTCTTTGCATTTGCCACTATCGATTCTGTGCCTGCAAAACCTAGGGTTGAGCGCGGCGTGCTCACCTGTTTTGTATGGCGTGGCTCAATGCTGCCCCTAATTCGTAATAGGCCGCGCGCAATTGACCAAATCCCGTTACCGATTTTTGCAATGGTGGCATCGGCCAGAGGTTGCGGTTTTGTTGCAAAAGGGCCTGCGCGGCCACTGTGCCAAATACGGTTCCAGGGCCTATCCCGCGCCCTGAATATCCAAACACAGCCGCACCATTTGGTCCGATCTCCAAGACTTTGGGAATATGGTCGCCAGTCATGGCGATACGCCCTTGCCAGATATGGCTAAAGCCTTGCCCTGCCAGTTGCGGGAAGGTTTGCGCCAATTTGCGCGCTGCCCATGCGTGATGCGTGCCGCCCCCAAGCCGCCCTTCAACATTGCCAATCGCGCCCAAGATCAGGCGCCCTGTCGCATCCATGCGAAAGGAACTCATGACCATTGCCGTGTCCCACGCCCCTTCACCGCCCGCTAGAATTTCGGCGCGCAAGCTCTGCGGCAGGGGTGTTGTCGCAAATTGGCTATAATAAACGGGGATGAAGCTGGGCCTGTAACTGGAAAATCCCGCCATGTGATAGGCATTGGTGGCAATCAATGCGGATTGCGCGGTGATCTCGCGCCCTGCGGCGCGCGCCACCCAAGCGCGGCCCTGATGGGTTAAATCTTCAACTGTGAGGGGGGCAAAGATCAGTGCCCCTGCCGCTTGGGCCGCGCGGGCAAGCCCGCGTGCGTAAGCCAAAGGTTGAATCGTGCCAGCACGCGGATCAAACAGCGCGCCTGAAAAGTTAGGGCTGCCCGTGCGCGCGGCAGTTTCCTCGGCATCAAGCAGCTGCAAGGGCGCGCCATATTGGTTGCCTTGGCGATGGCGGGTTTTCAGATCATCCAATCCCGCCGCGTTATGGGCAAGGTGCAAGGTGCCGTTCCGCGTGGCTTCGCAGGCGATATTCTCGCGCGCGATCAGGTCAAAAACACGGGCAGGGGCCGCGCCAAGCGTATCAATCAGCGCTTCACCCGCATTGACGCCGAGGGTTTTGATGATCTCCTGCGGCGGCAACCACAGCCCTGCATTCACAAGGCCCACATTGCGCCCCGATCCGCCATGGCCGATCTCTTGCGCCTCAAGAAGCGCGACCTTGGCGCCCATGCGGGCGGCCTCTAATGCCGCAGAAAGGCCCGTGAAGCCGCCCCCGATGATCAAGAGATCAACCGCGCTTGGTAAAGCGTCTGCGCTGTCGGCTGTCACCTGCTCGCGCGCGGTGCTGTGCCACAGATTGCCCTTTGATCCAAAAGCCCCAGACGCCTGCATCGGCGCGCCCCTTTGTGATTAGAAAAACGCCTGAAGCCCTGTTTGCGCGCGCCCCAAAATCAGGGCATGCACGTCATGTGTGCCTTCGTAGGTGTTGACCGTCTCAAGGTTTTGCGCGTGCCGCATCACATGATACTCAGCCATGATCCCATTGCCGCCATGCATATCCCGTGCATCGCGCGCCACGGCCAAGGCTTTGCCGCAATTGTTGCGTTTGATCAGGCTGATCAATTCGGGCGCACAGCTGCCCTCATCCATCATGCGACCTGCACGCAAAGCCCCTTGCAGGCCAAGCGCGATTTCCGTCTGCATATCGGCCAACTTTTTCTGAAACAGCTGTGTTTGCGCAAGAGGGCGGTCGAATTGGCGGCGGTCGAGCCCATATTGGCGGGCGCGATGCCAGCAATCTTCGGCGGCACCCATCACCCCCCACGCAATGCCATAGCGCGCGCGGTTGAGGCAGCCAAACGGCCCCTTCAGCCCCTCGACATTTGGCAAAAGCGCATCTTCTGGCACGGCAACCTGATCCATCACGATCTCGCCCGTGACCGAAGCCCGCAAGGAAAGTTTGCCCTCAATCTTGGGCGCAGACAGGCCCTTCATCCCTTTCTCAAGGATGAAGCCGCGGATCTTGCCGCCATGGGCCTCCGATTTTGCCCAAACGATAAAGACATCCGCGATAGGTGCGTTGGAAATCCACATCTTTGCGCCGTTCAACACATAGCCATCTGCGGTTTTCGTGGCTGTGGTTTTCATCCCTGCGGGGTCAGAGCCCGCTTCGGGCTCGGTCAAACCAAAGCAGCCAATAAGCGCGCCGCTGATCAGTTTGGGCAAATATTTTTGTTTTTGTGCCTCTGACCCGTAAGCATGGATCGGGTAGATCACGAGGCTTGATTGCACGGACATCATCGAACGATATCCAGAATCGACCCGCTCGACTGCGCGGGCGATTAAGCCATAGCTGACATAGCTTGCGCCAATGCCGCCATAGGTTTCGGGCACAGTTACGCCCAAAAGGCCCATTTCTCCCATCATGGGAAATAGTTCAGGCGCAGTGGTTTCGTTCAAATAAGCTTCGGTGACGCGGGGGGCGAGGTGGTCTTGGGCAAAGGCCTCGGCGCTTTCGGAAATCATCACTTCCTCAGGCGCAAGCTGCGCTGCCAGATGAAAGGGATCGGCCCACTCAAAAGCCGCGAGAGCAGGGCCTGATTTTGCGCTGTGACCATCTGGCATCGTTACGTCCTCCAAAGCAAAAAACATATGGTCGACATTGCCGCGAAGCGCGGCAAGGTTCAACCCATGCGCACCCGCCCAATAAGGGCAGAAAGCGCAAAGAACAGGGCGGCCGCACAGACAATGCTTGGCCCTGTGGGGGTGTCATAGGCGAATGATCCCCAAAGTCCAAGCGCAACCGATGCCACCCCAATCAGCGAGGCCAAAATGGCCATCCCTTCTGGGTTGCGGGCCAAGGGCCGTGCCGCTGAAGCGGGAATGAGCATCAATGCAATGATCAACAGCGCCCCCACCACCTTGATGGCCACAGCCACGCTGATGGCAAGGGCAAGGGTCAGCAACATATTCTCACGCCGTGGCGCAATGCCACTGGCATGGGCCAATTCAGGCGACAGCGTCACAGTCAACAGCGCCTGCCAACGGCTGAGGATCAGCACCAAAACCACCGCCGCACCAAGCCAGATCACCGCCAAATCAGCACGACTAACCGCCAGAATGTCACCAAAAAGATAGGCCGATAAATCAGCACGCACCCCTTTGGTCAGGCTTACGGCCACTAGGCCAATAGCAAGCGCCGCATGGGCGAAGGTGCCAAGCAAGCTGTCAAGGCCGAGTGAGCGTTCTGATAGGCTTGTCACCATCAAGGCCACGATCAGGCAGATCACCAGAACCCCTGTGAAAATCGACAGGTTCAACGCAAGCGAGATGGCAACCCCCAACAGCGCGGCATGGGCCGTGGCATCACCAAAATAGGCCATGCGCCGCCAAACCAGAAAACAGCCCAAAACACCCGCAACCACAGCGACCCCGACCCCCGCAAGGGCGGCGCGGATCATGAAATCATCAAGCATCATTGCACCTTTTCGGGGCTGTGGTCGTGGCTGTGCGCATGGCCGTGATCGTGATCATGGCTGTGGCTATGTTCATGCCGATACAGGGCCAATGCCCCATGCGTGCCCGTTCCAAAAAGCGCGCGATATTCAGGCGCGCTTGCAACTGTTTCGGGGCGGCCTTCGCAGCAGATATGCCCGTTGAGGCAAATCACCCGATCCGAGGCACTCATCACAACGTGCAATTCATGGCTGACCATCAAAACCGCACAACCCACCTCGCGCCGCAGATCTTCGATTTGGGTGTAGAAGGCGGCAGATCCCGGTTGATCCAGCCCTTGTGTGGCTTCGTCCAAAATCAGCAATGTTGGGCGGTCAAGAATGGCGCGGGCCAAAAGGACACGCTGAAATTGCCCCCCTGACAATTCGGTCATCTGCCGCGCGCCCAAATCGGGCAAACCCGCTTGATGCAAGGCGGTTGCAATTTCCGCAGGGCTGTGACGGCGCGGCATCGACAAAAACCGCGCCACAGTCACAGGCAGGCTGCGGTCAATATGCAGCTTTTGCGGCACATAGCCGATCCGCAAATTCTCGGCCCTTGTGATTATGCCCCGCTCAGGCTGCAACGCCCCAATCAAGGCGCGCAATAGCGAGGTTTTCCCCGATCCGTTCGGCCCCACGATTGTAACGATTTCACCAAGGGCAATTTCAAAATTCACATGATCCAACACCACGCGCCCCGCTTGGCTCAGGCGCAGATTTTGGGTTTGGATCAGGGGCCGTTTTCTAGGTGCGTTCATGGCCGTGCCTCGCGGCAGGCGGGGCAGAGCCCTTCCAATTCGACCGAACTGCGTTCAACCGCGAAGCCCAAATTTTTTGCCTCGCTCACCAGCCCCAATTCGGCCTCAGGCCTGCCCGTTTCTGCAACCATATCGCAGTTGCGACAAATCATGAAGGCAGGCATATGCGCCCCCTCATTGGGCAGGGTGCAAGCGATATAGGCATTGAGGCGCTCAATGCGATGCGCGAAGCCATGGCTGACCAGAAAATCGAGCGCGCGATAGGCCACAGGGGGTTGGGCATTCTGCCCCTCAGCCGATAGGCGCGCCAGAATATCATAGGCCCCAAGGGCGCGATGCTCCTCAAGTAGGATTTCCAAGACACGTTTACGCTGCGCCGTCAGGCGCAGGCCTTCGGCGGCGCATCGTGCCTCGGCGGCGGCAAGCGCCGAGGCGATGCACCCTTGATGGTCGTGGTCGTGGAATTGGTTTTGCGACATTGGCGCGCATAACCTTTCATATTGCCGATTTTCGGTATTGATATGTTATAACATATCTACTAACTCTGACCCTGTTCTAATCATGAGGGTGCGCGGATGTCTATGAGATTCTTACTTGGCACAGGTGTGATTTGCGCCTTTTCAGCGGCAACGCCGTCTGCGGCGGTCGCAGAGGTGCCGAGGGTTGTAACAGATATCGCCCCCGTGCATTCGCTTGTGGCACAGGTCATGGCGGGGGTCGGTGTACCTGATTTGTTGATCGACCAAGCCACAAGTCCGCATCACTTTGCCTTGCGCCCCTCGCAGGCGCGCGCGCTGCAAGAGGCTGATTTGGTGATCTGGATTGGGGCTGGCCTGTCACCCGCCTTGTCGGGGGCGATTGCTGATCTTGCAGGGGCGGGTAAGGAGATGGCGCTTTTGTCGGTGCCGCAGACGGATCTCCTGCCCATTCGCGAAGATGTGCGTTTTGAGGCGCATCGCCACGATGATCACGATGATCACGGCCATGATGACCAAGGTCACGATGATCATGACGACCACGGGCATGACGACCACGGGCATGACGATCACGAAGATGAGGGTCACGAAGACCATGCCCACGATGGCGCGATTGATCCCCATGCGTGGCTTGATCCTGACAATGCCGCCCTGTGGCTGACCGCGATTGCCGAGGAATTGGCGGCGGCAGACCCCGACCATGCACAGACATATCTCAGAAATGCCGAAAACGCCGCGCGGCAGGTGGAAGATCTCGCGGATCAAATCGAGGCGGATTTTGCGGCAACGCCGCCGCCCGCCTTCATCGTGTTCCACGATGCTTATCAGTATTTTGAAGATGCGTTTGATATTTCCGCGCAAGGGGCCATTAGCCTGTCAGATGCAAGCGCCCCTTCGGCGGCGCGCCTGTCTGAAATTCGCACGATTGTGGCCGAGCAGGGGGTCGAATGCCTGTTTGCGGAGCCGCAATTTGACCCAGATATCCTCAGCGCCGTGGCCGATGCGGCCCCTGTCTCAATCGCAGTGATTGACCCATATGGCGGGCATATCCCCACGGGTGTCGATTTCTACCCCGCGCTTTTGCAGGATTTGGCTACAGGTATTTCGGGCTGCAAGGGCTAATGGCCTAGCGTAGGCCAAGCCGCTTTTTGAGGCTGCGCTTCCAACGGAACATCAGATGCACGCGCCGCGCATGGCGCAAATCGGCGGCGGTGACAGCGGGGCGCTTGGTGACCGCAATGCGGCGCAAGATCGTCAGGCTGCCTGCGCGTGCCTCAATTTTGAAATCCGGGTTATGGGCGAGGAATGTGTCAATCGCCCATCCCACGCCAGGAAATGCCGCGCCGTGATCATGCAGGGCAATAACGCCACCTTTGGTGACGCAATCGGCCCATTGCAAATCCACAGTGACGTAATAGTGGCGATGGTCACCATCAATGAAAACGAAATCAAACATCTGCCCTGATGCGCGAGCAGGATCGATGAAATCTTGGGTCACACCTTTCCAAAAGGTGACCAGATTGGGGTCAATCCCCGCCGATATCAGGTTGCGGGTGATGATATTTTCTTGATCGGGGTAATAGGTCAGCGGATCAATCACAAAAAAATCTGGGCGGGCATCGGGCGCGTATTGCCCCATCATCTCTTTCAATGTGCCGCCCGCCGCGGTGCCAATTTCCAAATGCGCCCCTGAAAATGCAGAATTTTTCAAGGTTTCCATCAAAAGTGTGCGCTCTTCTGCGGTGCATTCGGATTCGAGCGTGGTCGCGCTAGGTCTGGCCATTGTGATATTTCCCCGTAAATCTTGTCTGCGGCATTGCGCGAATATGGCAACAAGTCAAGCGTGCCACCCTTGCAGCCCCTGTCCTGCAAGACTAAGACTCTTGGTAACACTTCGATGATACAGCGCCAAAACAGCAATTAACCCCAGTTGAGGATGCACCATGAAAGATCCGATTGATACCTACATGAACACGCTTGTGCCTATGGTGGTCGAGCAAACCTCGCGCGGGGAGCGGGCCTATGACATTTTCTCGCGCCTGCTGAAGGAACGGATCATTTTCATCTCTGGCCCAATCCATGACGGCATGTCGAGCCTAATCGTGGCGCAGCTTTTGCACCTTGAGGCCGAAAACCCTTCAAAAGAGATTTCGATGTATATCAATAGCCCTGGTGGCGTGGTGACATCTGGCCTGTCGATCTATGACACCATGCAATACATCAAACCACAGGTCTCGACTTTGGTGGTGGGGCAGGCGGCCTCGATGGGGTCGCTTTTGCTAACCGCAGGTGAGGCGGGCATGCGCTTTTCTCTGCCCAATAGCCGCATCATGGTGCACCAGCCCTCAGGCGGGTATCAGGGTCAGGCGACCGATATCATGATCCATGCACAAGAGACGCAAAAGCTGAAAGATCGCTTGAACCAGATCTATGTCAAACATACTGGCCAGAAATTCGAAAAAGTGGTCGAGGCGCTTGAGCGCGACAATTTCATGGATGCCGAACAAGCCAAGGCTTGGGGTCTGATTGACCAGATCGTGGAAAGCCGCGCAGCCCTGGAAGAAAAGTAAGAATGGCACGGGCGGGGCAGATATGACCTCGCCTGATGCAATTTGGCGTTGTGGTGGCGGTTTTGCTGTTCTACGCTATGAGCCAAAGATGAAACAGGCGCAGATAGTTTGCGGCAGGGGCCGTTCCTGCCGAACCGTTCGAAGGTGATTGAGATGGCAGATTCCGCCAGTGGCGACTCGAAAAATACGCTTTACTGCTCGTTTTGCGGCAAAAGCCAACACGAGGTTCGCAAGCTTATTGCAGGCCCGACAGTGTTCATTTGCGATGAATGCGTTGAGCTTTGTATGGATATCATTCGGGAGGAGACGAAATCCTCAAGCTTGAAATCCACTGACGGCGTGCCAAGCCCGCGCGACATTTGCGCGGTTCTCGATGACTATGTGATCGGCCAAGAGCATGCAAAGCGCGTGCTGTCTGTTGCGGTTCACAATCACTACAAACGCCTAAACCATTCGGATAAATCCGAGATTGAATTGGCGAAGTCCAATATCTTGCTGATCGGCCCGACTGGCTGCGGCAAAACCCTTCTTGCGCAAACCTTGGCGCGGATCTTGGACGTGCCGTTCACGATGGCTGATGCAACCACCCTGACCGAAGCGGGTTATGTGGGTGAGGATGTCGAAAACATCATTCTTAAGCTATTGCAGGCCTCTGAATATAACGTGGATCGTGCGCAACGCGGCATCGTCTATATTGACGAGGTCGATAAGATCACGCGCAAATCTGACAATCCCTCCATCACCCGTGATGTTTCGGGCGAGGGGGTGCAGCAGGCCCTTCTGAAAATCATGGAAGGCACGGTTGCAAGCGTTCCGCCACAAGGGGGGCGTAAACACCCGCAGCAGGAATTTTTGCAGGTCGACACGACCAATATCTTGTTCATCTGCGGCGGCGCTTTTGCGGGTCTTGAAAAAATCATCGCGCAGCGTGGCAAAGGGTCGGCCATCGGTTTTGGCGCCGATGTCAAAGACAATGACAGCCGCGGTGTCGGTGAAATGTTCAAGGAACTTGAGCCAGAAGATCTGTTGAAATTCGGCCTGATCCCCGAATTTGTGGGCCGTTTGCCCGTGATCGCAACGCTGACCGATCTTGATGAGGCGGCTTTGGTCACGATTTTGACCGAACCGAAAAACGCGCTTGTGAAACAGTATCAGCGTCTTTTTGAACTGGAAGATGTGAAGCTGAAATTCACCGATGACGCCCTGAGTGCGATTGCTAAGCGTGCGATTGAGCGTAAGACGGGCGCACGCGGCCTGCGGTCAATCATGGAAGATATCCTGCTCGATACCATGTTTGAATTGCCAGGCGCGGAAGGCGTGTTGGAGGTTGTGGTCAATGATGAGGCCGTGACGTCAGACGTTCAGCCCCTGATGATCTATGCCGATCGCAAAAAAGATGAGGCCGCCTCCTCGGCAGGTTAAGGTCTAGCGCATCCAATAGCCTGCATTGCGCAGTCTGTTTCGAATAACCTGCTCCTTTCGGGGCAGGTTTTTTTGATCGAACAAGGCCCGCGCCTCACGCCCTTTTCCCTGATAAATCAGCCGCTTGAAGGGGGCATATGCCTTGAGAACCTTTTTGTATTTCTGGGGCGCTGTGATCGCCTCTAAGGCCTCTACCACGGCATCGCTTTCCCGCGCATATAGCAATGGGATTAAGCGGTAATGGCAGGAATGGCTGCCATCAAGATATCCTTGTGGCAGGGCCTCTGCCCCCCCGCCGAAGGAGTGAATAACCAAGGGAAGCGCCACTTGATCCAGCCACGGATCAAGCGATTGACAGGCAAGTTCAGGCAAATCGCGGTCGCGGATTGTGCAGGCATATTCTGCAAACCGCGCCCCGAATTGTGGGGCTGAGTGATAATAGAAAAATCCCGCATTGAAATAGGGGTAATGGCGCCAACAGTCAGGCGGATATGCGGGATTGACGGCTGTCGCCATATCAAGCCCAAACAGCCCATAGAGCGCCCCCCAAATGCCCGCATAATCGGGCCCGTAAAGGGGCAGTTCAGGCCAAGTGCCGCTGACCCGCAGCGAGGCAGAGGGGCGGCTGAAATCAAGAGGCACATCGCGCACCTCGTCCGTGATCAAAGTATCACTGTCAAAGAAGAGGAAAGGCCGCCCATCGGGCATTGCGCTTAACGCTTCGATCTTATTGCCGTAGGGGTAGGGCGCACCAAAATGACGGTTTTCAAACGGTAAGATCTCCGCCCCTAAATCGCGCAACAAACCCTTGACCTGAGGGTCATTGATGCGCGGGTCTTTGGGCCAAAGCGGCCCGGGCTGCGGTTCGGCCACATAAAGCTTGCCTGAAAAACGGGGGGAATAGGCGCGCAAAGACAGCGCAAACAGTGCCGCCTCATATTGCCACCGCCCCGCTTGGGCAATGATGACGATGTCAAAATTCTGCTCAGACGCGGGGTGCGCCTGTGATGTTTGTGCTTTGGCCATATGTCCCGTAACCCTTTGGACCCCTTATGCTTAGGCCCGTTTCCCTGCTCTGTCACGAGGCAAATCACCGAGCCGCCCTTGGCAAGCCCGTTTCGCACTGCGATAGAGGGGCAAGACGCACGACAAAAGGGCATGGGCAAATGGCCGCGATCATTTTCGACCTAGACGGCACGCTGATTGATGCGGCGCCTGATATTTGCGCCACCGCCAATACCGTCTTGGCCGAGGAGGGGGCCGCCCCCATCAGTCTTGAAGAGACAAAGTCATTTATCGGCAATGGCGCGCGCGTCTTTGTCGAGCGGATGTCAAAGTTGCGCAACCTGCCTGAGGCGGGGTTCGAGGCGCGCCACCGCCGATTTCAACAGGTCTATGTCGAGGCGCATGATCACACCGTAATTTATGAGGGCGCAGTGGCCGCGCTTGATGATTTGCGCGCGGCGGGGCATCGTTTGGGCCTGTGCACCAATAAACCGCTGCTGCCCACGCAATCGGTTTTGGCGCATTTCGATCTGGGTGGCTATTTCGATCATGTTATCGCGGGCGATAGTCTGTCGCAGCGTAAACCAGACCCCGCCCCTCTGCAGGCCGTGGTCGCGGCGCTTGGGGTTTCGCCTGTGATCTATGTGGGCGATAGCATGACCGATGCGCTGACTGCCAAATCGGCAGGCGTGCCGTTTCTGCTTTATACGGAGGGCTATAATCATGGCCGCTTGGCCGAGATGGAGCGCGCTGCAACCTTCAGCCATCACCGCGATATGGTCGCGCAAATTCAGTCAATTTTGGCCTGTGAGGCCTAAATCAAACCACCAAGTCCATGAGGGGGAGAATGGTGGGCGACCCTGGAATCGAACCAGGCATGGGTCTCCCCGGCGGAGTTACAGTCCGCTGCCGCACCTTGCAGCACGTCGCCCGACGCGAGAGGCGGGATAGCCGCCACAGGCCTCAGGGTCAAGGGCAAATGCGCGCTTTTGGCTTGCAGTTTTTCGCGCAGAGTGATCAAGGTCAGCCATGGCAAAAAAACCAACATGGGTGGTGGAAAAGGAACGCGGCGCAAAGGCGGCTGCGGCCGCTACGATTTGGCTGTTTGGACTGCACGCAGTGCGAGATGCGCTGATGAATTCGGCGCGGCAGAAATTGCGCCTGATTGTTACCAAAAACGCATATGACAAACTGGCCGATGCGATTGCAACGGCCGCGATTGAGCCAGAATTGGTGGATCCGCGCAAATTCAACGCGCCGCTTGATCCGCAATCTGTCCATCAAGGGGCAGCCCTCGAGGTTAAGGCGCTCGATTGGGGCAGTCTGGCTGATCTGGCGTTGTCGGATGGTCACGGGCCTGCGCGGCTGTTGCTGCTCGATCGGGTCACAGACCCGCATAATGTCGGTGCAATCCTACGCTCAGCCGAAGTTTTCGGCGCGCGTGCGGTGATCGCCCCCGCCCGCCATGCCGCGCCCGAGACAGGTGCGCTTGCCAAAACGGCCTCGGGCGCGTTGGAGCGGCAACCCTATCTGCGGGTCAAAAACCTTGGTGATGCGATAGAAGAACTTAAGGCGATGGGATATATCTGCCTCGGCCTTGCGGGCGAGGCTGAAGATGAGATTGACTGCATCGCAGATCAATATCGGGATCGCCCCCTTGCCTTGGTTCTCGGGGCTGAGGGGCCAGGATTACGGGAACGCACCCGCGAACTATGCGACCATTTGGTCAAAATCCCCTTTTTGGGCGAATTTGGATCGCTCAATGTCTCAAATGCGGCGGCAGTCTCCCTATATGCGGTAAGAGCAAAGCCGTAATGAGGAGGGGTGCCAATGCCCCATGATCGCAAACTTGCCACCTGCTGCTATTGTGGGCGGCGCACGGTTCTGGAACTAACCGCGCGGGGTGGGCATGAACTGGCCTGTGGATCATGTGGCGCGCCTTTGCATGAGATGAAGGCGCTGAAACCCCCAAGCGGGTCAGCGAAATATGCGCCGCCAAAACCGCGCCCCGTTGCAGAATTTGGCCAAGGACGTAAGAAATCCGCGAATAAGAAAAAGAAGAAGCTTTGGAAAAAGGCCTTTGGCGAGATTTTTGATCTGGTCGAGGACATCCTCGACTGATCTCACAAATTCGTGGGCACGTCTTTTACGCGCGCTGTGCATGCATATCTTTGACATATGCCAACGTGGCTTCGGAACGCCATGTTGGGCACTGTTACTGTCCCTCGTTCCGTAACTTATCGCCTGCGCGCCTTTGGCCCGCAGGCGTCTTTTTCAGCGGTTGGCTTTCTCGGAAATCCCGCTTTGGCTTGTGCGGCGCTCAAGCTCGGCAAGGACGTCTGAGAGCGCAACATCGCGCGCGGCTAGCATGACCATCAAGTGGTAAATCACATCGGCTGCCTCCCGCGTCAGCGCCGCCTTGTCGTCCTTTACGGCCTCGATAATGGCCTCAACCGCCTCTTCGCCGAATTTCTCGGCGGCTTTTTCGGGGCCTTTGGACAGGAGTTTTGCTGTCCAACTGCTTTCGGGATCGGCGCCTTTGCGGGCTTCGATCGTTTGGGCCAATTGGGTCAGAATATCACTCATGTCAGCCTCATTGGGATACCTGCCTTGGCCATATGCGCCTTGGCTTCGGAAATCGTATAGGTTCCGAAATGAAAAATCGAGGCGGCTAAAACCGCGCTTGCCTTGCCGATGGTCACCCCTTCGACCAAGTGATCCAAATTCCCCACCCCGCCTGAGGCGATCACGGGCACATTCACCGCGTCAGAAACCGCGCGGGTCAGGGGCAGGTTAAAGCCCGATTTAGTGCCGTCCCGATCCATCGAGGTCAGCAAAATCTCGCCTGCGCCTTTTTGGGTGACCAGTTTTGCGAATTCCACCGCATCAATCCCTGTGGGTTTGCGCCCGCCATGGGTGAAAATCTCCCATTTACCTGGGCTGACGGTTTTGGCGTCAATGGCCACGACAATACATTGGCTGCCGAATTTATCGGCGGCGCGGGCCACCACATCGGGGTCAGCCACAGCCGCGGAATTAAAGCTGACCTTATCGGCGCCTGCCAGAAGCAGATTGCGGACATCTTCCACTGTGCGCACCCCACCACCTATGGTCAGCGGCATAAAACATTGCTCCGCGGTGCGGGTGGCCAGATCATACATGGTGCCGCGGTTTTCATGCGTGGCATGGATGTCTAGGAAACACAGCTCATCCGCGCCTGCCGCATCATAGGCGCGGGCCTGTTCGACAGGGTCGCCTGCATCAATCAAATCCACGAAATTCACACCCTTCACCACGCGGCCATCGGCCACGTCCAAGCAGGGGATGATCCGTGTCTTGAGCATTACGCGCCCTCACGCAACGCGGCCAAGGCCGCCGCTAGATCAATCGCGCCATCATAGAGCGCGCGGCCCGAAATCGCGCCTGCAATCACGCCTGTGTCGCGCAAGGCGATGAGATCAGCCAATGATGACACACCGCCCGAGGCAATCACAGGCAGTGTGGTTGCGCGCGCCAAGGCCTCGGTCGCCTCGATATTTGGGCCAGCCATTGCGCCATCGCGATTGATGTCGGTGTAGATAATCGCGGCCACACCTGCATCCTCAAAGGATTTGGCCAAATCGGTCACCATGACATCGGTTTCTTCGGCCCAACCACGGGTGGCCACACGGCCCTCGCGTGCGTCCAAACCCACAGCGATTTGATTGGGGAAGTGGCGCGCGGCTTCGCGCACCAAATCGGGGTTTTCCACGGCCACGGTGCCAAGAATGACCCGTGATATGCCGCGCGTAAGCCACATCTCTATCGTGGCCATGTCGCGGATACCCCCGCCAAGCTGCGTTGGCACATCGACATCGGCCAAAATTGCCTCAACCGCAGCGCCATTAATGGGCGTGCCTGCAAAAGCCCCATTAAGATCAACCAAATGCAGATATTCACAGCCCGCGTCCACAAAGGCGCGCGCTTGCGCGGTAGGGTTGTCGTTGAACACGGTCGCCTGTTCCATTTCGCCTTTGTAAAGGCGCACGGCCTGTCCATCTTTAAGGTCAATCGCGGGATAAAGGATCATCTTATCTATGGTCTTTCTAACCGAGGTTACGGCGCCCAATTGAGGAAATTTGCAATCAGGCGCAACCCCGCCTCTTGGCTTTTTTCTGGGTGGAACTGCGTGCCGATCACATTGGCATGGCCCACAATTGCGGTGACATCGCCGCCATAATCACAATGGGCCAAACGATGAGCGGGGTTGCGCATCTCCATATGATAGGAATGCACGAAATAGGCATGCGCGCCGGTGGCGATACCCTCTAAAACGGGGTGGGGTTGGTCGATGACCAGATCATTCCACCCCATATGTGGCACTTTGAGGGCGGGATCATTGGGTGCGATCTTGCGCACATCGCCTGCGACCCAACCAAAGCCTGTGACGGTTTCATATTCATGGCCCTCATTGGCCAACATTTGCATCCCCACGCAAATGCCCAAAAAGGGAATAGCGCGTTTGGTCACCGCTTCGACAATCGCCTCCTCCAGCCCGTCAATCGCGGCGAGGCCGCGGCGGCAGGCGGGAAACGCCCCATCGCCTGGCAAGACGACACGGCTTGCTGTTGCCACATCCTCGGGGCGGTTGCTGACCCGCACCATGCCTTGGCCCGTTTCGCGCGCCATGCGTTGAAAGGCTTTTTCCGCTGAATGCAGATTGCCGCTGTCGTAATCAATCAGAACGGTGGTCACGGCGATTACAGCTTGCCCTTGGTGGAGGGGATTGCGCCCGCACGGCGCGGGTCTTCTTCCACCGCTTCGCGCAGCGCACGGGCAACGGCCTTAAAAGCCGCCTCTGCAATGTGGTGGCTGTTGACCCCGTCCAGCTGTGCAATATTCAAGGTGATCCCCCCATGGGTGGAGAGCGCCTGAAAGAATTCGCGCAGAAGTTCGGTGTCGAATGTGCCGATTTTGGGGGCTGTCATGGCCACATTCCAGACCAGATAGGGTCGCCCCGAAAGATCAAGGGCCGCCCGCACCAAGGCATCATCCATCGGCAAAAGGCAAGCACCGTAGCGGCGAATCCCAGCCTTGTCGCCAACAGCCTCGGCAATTGCCTGACCAAGCGCGATCCCGCTATCCTCTACCGTGTGGTGGTCATCAATGTGCAAATCGCCCTGCGCGCGCAATGTGATATCGATCATCGAATGGCGAGCCAGTTGTTCGACCATGTGATCAAAAAAGCCGACCCCTGTTTTCACATCATAGGCACCAGTGCCATCGAGATTGATCTCAACCTCAATGGATGTCTCGGTCGTGCTGCGGCTGATCTTTGCGCGGCGCATGGGGCATATCCTTATCGTGTGCTGTGTCACAGGGGGCTTATAGGCGGATGTGGCTTTCGTGCCAAGCCCGCCAATGCGCGGGACAAATTTACGCGATGTGTCGGTTCTGACACGCAAATCTGGGGCAGATGTGTCCTTATCCGCCCATTGGTTCGGGGCTCTCGGAAAACCAGAGCGAAATTAATATTTGATCCCTTGCTCCATCACCTTAACTCAACCTCCATGGCACCATTAATTGTCTAGGGAGGACATCGGATGAAACATACGCATAAACTGGCCTTTGCCTTGGCCCTGCTCGCAAGCCCCGTTGCGGCGCAAGAGCAGCTTTCCATCGCCACAGGCGGCACAGGCGGCGTTTACTATCCCATGGGGGGTGGTTTGGCTGAGGTGATCAACAATTACGTTGATGGGTATTCTGCAACAGCCGAAGTGACCGGCGCATCAGTAGAAAATATGGGCCTTGTGGCCACAGGGGACGCGGATCTGGCGATTGGTTTGGCCGATACTGTGTTTCAGGCGCAATCAGGCACAGGTCGCTTTGAAGGTCAGCAGCTTGAGATGATCCGCGGCGTTGCGGTTCTTTACGCAAACCTTGTGCAGATCGTGACCTTGGCCGATAGCGGCATCACCACGCTTGATGATCTGGTGGGCAAGCGCGTGTCAGTCGGCGCGCCCGGTTCGGGCACCGAAGTGAACGCAGAGGCTATTTTGACCGCCAATGGCATTTCCTATGATGACATTGACGAGCAGCGCCTGAACTTTAACGAAACCGCAGATGCATTGGCCAATGGCGACATTGATGCGGGTTTCTTCTCGGTGGGTGCGCCGACCTCGTCCATTTTGAACCTCGCCACCACCAATTCAATCCGCATGATTGCCCTCAGCGAAGAAGAGATTGCCGCAGCGCAAGCGGCTGATCCGATTTTCGCCAGCGCCGAGTTGGCAGGCGGTCTTTACGAGGGGGTCGATGCACCCGTGGCAGGTTTGGGCATTCCAAACGTCTTGGTCGCATCCTCTGAGATGAGCGAAGACACGGTTTACGAGATCACCAAAGCGATGTTTGAAAACATTGCAGATCTGCGCGCCGTGCATCCTGCGGCGAACCAAACCGAGATCAGCTTCACTTTGTCGGCTTCTCCGATCCCGCTGCATCCTGGTGCAATTCGGTATTACGAAGAAACAGGCGCAACAATTCCTGACCGTATGCGCCCCTAATGTTGGGACGTCATGCAAAGGGGTGGCGCATCTGCGCTGCCCCTTTTTTCTCTTTGATGGCAGGGGCGGCGCTGTTCCTGCTGCCGCAGTCCACTCATGCCGCCTCGCTTGAGGTGAGTTTGGCTGAGACGGGCGCGGTATTGGCCGAAATTGACCTTCCTGATCCCGCTGAATGGTGTGTGCTGTGGCGGCATTCCGTCAAAGGGTTTGAAGTGCAAGATTGCTACGCGATGCAGAACGGGCAAATGGTGCTTGTTTGGTCGCATCTGCCAGATTTTGCCGCGGGTCTTGACCATATCATTGGCCGCGGTCGACAAATCTCTGACGGGCAGGGCGGTTATATCATTGAAGACATTAACGAGCCTGTCGCAGGCAATGCCTATATCTTGCGCCCAGGTTCGATGGCGGTGGATCACCGTATCCACGCGGGCGCGACTGAAATCTCGCTCTCGCGCATGGCAGAACATCAGCGGGTGCGCATTGCGCTGATCCCGTAACGAACAAAAGGATTTGGGGTATGGCAGATCAAATCGACATCACAGATATCGGCCCAAAAGATGCGGCTGAACCGAAATTGATCCTGCGCTTGATCGCTGTGGTGGGCATCGCGCTGTCGCTGTTTCAACTTTACGCTGCGGGTGTTCAGCCCTTGGGGCTGTTCTATCAAAGGCCCATCCATTTGGGTTTTATCCTTGTTCTGTGTTTCTTGGTCTATCCGCCCCGTGGCCGCGCCAAAGGGCGCAGTCCCTTAGACTATGCGATAGACGGCTTTCTCATTCTGGCCTCTATCGCGGTTGGGGCATGGGTGCCTGTAAACATTGACACAATCGCAAATCAAATCTTTCCCCGCGACATCGATGTTGCAATGGGGGTTTTGACTGTTCTCTTGGTGCTTGAGGCAGCGCGCCGCGCGGTCGGTTGGGTGATGACGGTGATCGCGGGCGTGTTCTTGCTCTATGCTTTTGCAGGGTCGCGCGGGGAACTGCCGTTTTTGGCAGATTTCATGCCCGGCATCCTAAACCATCGCGGCTATTCCTTGGATCGCTTGGCAAGTCAAATGACGTTGGGGGCCGAGGGGATTTATGGCATCCCCTTGGGTGTGGCTGCGACATTCATTTTTGTATTTGTTCTCTTTGGCGCGTTCCTTGAGGTAACGGGCGCAGGCAAATTTTTCATTGATCTGGCCTATGCCACAACAGGCCGTCAACGCGGCGGGCCTGCCAAGGCGGCGGTTGTTGCCTCTGCGGGGATGGGGTCAATCTCAGGCTCTGCCATCGCCAATGTGGTCACAACGGGGGCCTTCACAATCCCGCTCATGAAAAAACTGGGCTATCGCCCTGCCCAAGCGGGCGGGGTAGAGGCCGCTGCCTCAACAGGGGGGCAGATCATGCCGCCCTTGATGGGGGCAGGCGCCTTTTTGATGAGCGAATTTACCCAATTGCCCTATGTTCACATCGTGTTGGTGTCGATTTTCCCGGCCTTTCTCTATTTTGGGGCCGTCTACCTGCTTGTGCATATCGCGGCTGTCAAACAGGGGATGCGAGGCTTGACTGCGGCAGAACTCCCCAGCGTGCGCCAAGTGATGCGCGAAGGGTGGCATTTCATCTTTCCGCTTGTGGCGCTCATCTTTTTATTGGTGGCAGGATATTCACCGATGCGGGTGGGGTTCTATGCGATTGTGGCGGTGATGGCGGCGGCTGCGGCACGCGCGCTTTGGACATTTTCAAGGGACGCGCCCAGTGTCGAAGGCTTTGTGGCCCTGTGCAAACGTGGCGGGGCCTTAACCCTTGAGGCGCTCGAACTTGGGGCGCGCAACGCAGTTGCCGTTTCAGTCGCCTGCGCCGTGGCGGGGGTGATTGTGGGGGTTGTCGGGCTCACAGGGTTGGGTCTGAAATTCTCGGCCATGATGTTGGCCTTCTCAGGCGGTAATCTGTTCTTGGCGTTGATCCTCGTGATCTTGGCCTCCTTGATCCTTGGCATGGGCCTGCCAGTTACTGCGGCCTATATCGTTTTGATTATCTTGGTCGGCCCTGCCTTAACCACGGAATTTGGCGTGCCGCTGTTGATCGCGCATTTGGTGGTGTTTTGGTATAGCCAAGACAGCAACGTCACCCCGCCTGTCGCATTGGCAGGGTTCGCAGGCGCGGCCATTGCAGGATCAAAACCGATGGAGACCAGTTTTCAGGCGTGGAAATACGCCAAGGGCCTCTATCTGATCCCGCTCTTCATGGTCTATAATGAAGAGATCATCCTTGGTGGCCCGCTGCATATGGTCATTTTTGCAGGCATCTTGGCGCTTGCGGGGATTGTGGCCTTTGCCGCTGTCCTTGAAGGGTTCCTTTTCACCTCAATGGCGCTTTGGCACCGTGCGGCGCTGATCCCTGCGATTGTTGCGGTCTTTTGGTCATCGGCCATGGTTGAGGCGATCGGTCTTGTCGCGATCCTTGTCCTTTTGGGGCTTAACTGGTGGCAGGCCAAACAGCACCCCTATCAGGCAAAAACCTAAGCGGTTGGGTCTAATCATGACACAAGAAAAAACCCTCTCGAAATCGAGAGGGTTTTTTTCTGAAATCTTCGATTTTGAAGATTGGAGCGGGCGATGAGATTCGAACTCACGACCCTTACCTTGGCAAGGTAATGCTCTACCCCTGAGCTACGCCCGCTCTGTGAGGAGGGGTTCTATGACCATGGATCAGGGTTTGCAAGGGGGAAATTCCACAATGCGCGCGTTTTTTTGCGCCATTTGTCCTGCGCATTTTTGAGCTGATTTCAGGTTGGGAAAATCCCCGCCCCAAGGCCATGGGCACAGGGCGGGGGATGTTCTGATCCGCGTGGCTCAGTAACTTACCTCGAAATTGTCGAGGCCATAGAATTCATTATCTATGCCTTCGTTCAGGTTGTTTGTCATGGCAAAGGTCACCTCAGGAGGTGGGTTGTCCATGGTTAGGTAAACCCGCGTGATCGAGTCCTTCCAATAAGGATCGCCGCCGATATTCTCGTTGATACGGATTGTTTCATATCGCGCAGAAAACCCTGCGGGTGTGCTACCATCATTGCCAAGGAAGGCAAGGTTGGTTTCCTCGCTAGCGGTTGGCCGGCTTTGCGAGTTGAGGTGGGTGATCAGCTCATCATTCAGATAAAAGAAGGCGGTTTCCAAATCCACTGTGTCGCCAGAGGCCACATCAAAGGAGAAAGTCACCTGTTCAGTGCCTTCTGGAATCTCAACTGTGCGGGTCATGGTTTCGCCTGCGGCCATCACCAACAGTTCACCAAATTGGTCGATATCCATCACCGTGCCGCCCGTCCATCCTGCACGATCCCCGCCCGCGAACCCGTCAGACGCTAAGATATTTTGCGTCTGTGCGGATGTTCCCATCAGTTCTGATGCGATGTTTTGCGCCAAGGTGTTGACGCCACCCGATACTGCCGCGGCGGTCGTCACACCAACGCCCGTGAGTGCACCCGACAGGACGACATAATCCACGGTCACTGCGCCAGTTTCATCCCGTAAAAAACGGGTAATCCTCTCGCCATGTTTCATGTTGCTCTCCAAACTATGCCCCTGATGATGGCTACTGGCTTGGAAAGGCCAAATTGTGGCGAAACTGGTTAATTTCCGCTGAGTATTTTCTGATTGTTGAACGATTATCGGGATGTTGCGGCACTATCCACAGCGCCGCAACAATCTCTTAGGCTTCGAACTCGATCAGCAGGTCTTTTGCGTCAATCTGGGCGCCAGGGGTGACATGCACAGATTTGATTCGACCATTGCGTTCTGCGTGCAGGCCTGTCTCCATTTTCATCGCTTCGATGGTCAGCAAAAGATCGCCCGCCTTAACCTCGGCCCCGTTTGACACGGCGATAGAGGCCACAACCCCCGGCATGGGCGCACCGATATGCGCAGGGTTGCCGCCTTCGGCCTTGGCCCGTTTGGTGCTGCTTGCGGCGGCTTTGCGGTTTGGCACGCGGATGGTGCGGGGTTGACCGTTCAATTCAAAGAAGACTTTGGCCTCGCCTTCTTCGTTGGTGTCCCCGACCGCTTGCAACTGCACAACCAGCGTCACACCTGGGTCAATTTCGACTTCGATTTGCTCGCCAACATCCATCCCATAGAAAAAGGTTTTTGTAGGCAAGGTGCGCACAGGGCCGTAATCGGCGTGACGCATGGCGTAATCGGTAAAGACCTTGGGATACATCAAATAGCCGTTGAGGTCTTCATCATCGACCGCCTCATCAAGTGTAGCTTCCAATTCCTTGCGCGTGGCCTCCAGATCAACGGGGGGCAGATGCTTGCCGGGCCGTTCGAAATTTGGTGCCTCGCCTTTGAGAACCTTCGCCACAATTGCAGGGGGGAAGCCACCATGGGGTTGGCCCAAATTGCCGCGCATCATGTCGATCACGCTATCGGGGAAGGAGACGTCTTTCTGCGGGTCTTCCACATCGGCGCGGCTCAGACCTTGGGACACCATCATCAGGGCCATATCCCCGACCACTTTGGAGGAAGGCGTCACTTTGACAATATCGCCGAACATTTGGTTCACATCCGCATACATCTGCGCCACTTCGTGCCAGCGTTCTTCAAGGCCCATGGAGCGCGCCTGTGCCTTGAGGTTGGTGAATTGGCCACCTGGCATTTCGTGCAAATAGACCTCGGATGCAGGGGCCTGTAGCCCTGATTCAAAGGCCAAGTAATGGGCGCGCACCGCCTCCCAGTAATCCGAAATCTCGCGGATTGCCGCGATGTCCAGACCTGTGTCGCGTTCGGTGTAGCGCAAGGATTCCACAATCGTGCCAAGTGTCGCTTGGCTGGTATTGCCCGACAAGGCATCCATGGCGCAATCGACCGCGTCAACACCTGCCGCACTGGCCGCCAGAATGGTGCCAGAGGCAACACCTGCCGTGTCATGGGTGTGGAAGTGGATAGGCAGATCAACCGCATCCTTCAGGGCAGGGATCAGCACCGATGCCGCGGCAGGCGTCAACAACCCCGCCATATCCTTAAGGCCCAAAACATGCGCCCCTGCGGCCTCAAGCGCGCGGGCCATATCGACATAATATGTGACGTCATATTTCGCGCGATTGGGGTCAAGGATGTTGCCCGTGTAGCAAATCGTGCCTTCACAGATTTTGCCCGTTTCACCGACCGCATCCATGGCCACGCGCATATTCTCAACCCAGTTGAGGCTGTCAAAGACGCGAAAGACATCGACCCCCGACTGCGCCGCCTGTTTGACGAAACTTTGCACCACATTGTCAGGGTAATTCGTATAGCCCACACCATTCGAGGCGCGCAAAAGCATCTGTGTCATGATGTTGGGCATTTTCGCACGAATATCGCGCAGGCGCTGCCATGGGCATTCCTGCAAGAAACGATAGGCCACATCGAATGTCGCCCCGCCCCAACATTCTACGCTGAACAGCTGCGGCAGTTTCTCGGCGTAGGCAGGGGCCACTTGAATCATATCATGCGAGCGCATCCGTGTCGCAAGCAGCGATTGGTGGCCATCGCGCATGGTTGTGTCAGTGATCAAAAGCCGTGTTTGATCTTTCATCCATTTGGCAACCGCAAGCGGGCCTTCACGCTCAAGCAGTTGCCTTGTGCCATCGGTGACAGGATCGGTTCCCACACGCGGCGCGCGCGGTGGTTTAAGATCAGCCGCAGGGCGGGGGCGGCCAACCGTTTCAGGATGCCCGTTCACCGTAATATCCGCGATATAGCGCAAGATTTTGGTTGCGCGGTCGCGGCGCGGCGCAAAGTCAAAAAGTTCCGGCGTGGTGTCGATGAATTTCGTTGTATATTCGTAATTCAAAAATGTTGGGTGCTTGAGCAGGTTTTCGACAAAGGCGATATTGGTCGAAACCCCGCGAATACGAAATTCGCGCAAGGCCCGATCCATGCGCGCAATCGCGGCCTCGGGCGTGGGGGCCCATGCCGTCACCTTTTCCAAGAGGCTATCATAATAGCGCGTAATGACCGCGCCCGAATAGGCCGTTCCGCCATCAAGGCGGATGCCCATCCCTGTTGCTCCGCGATAGGCGGTGATGCGGCCATAATCGGGAATGAAATTGTTGGTTGGGTCTTCGGTTGTCACGCGGCACTGAATGGCATGGCCCGAAAGCGTGACCTCATCTTGGGCCGCTACGCCAGTGGCCTCAAGCAGGGTTTTGCCTTCGGCAATCAAAATCTGGGCGCGCACGATATCAATGCCTGTGACCTCCTCGGTCACAGTATGCTCCACCTGCACGCGCGGGTTTACTTCGATGAAGTAGAAATTCCCGCTGTCCATATCCATTAGGAATTCAACAGTGCCCGCGCATTCATAGCCCACATGGGCCGCAATCTTGCGACCAAGCTCGCAAATCTCGCTGCGCTGCGCCTCGGTCAGATAGGGGGCAGGGGCGCGTTCCACCACCTTTTGGTTGCGCCGCTGCACCGAACAATCGCGTTCATAGAGGTGATAGATATTGCCATGGCTGTCGCCCAAAATCTGCACCTCAACATGGCGCGCGCGGGTGATCATCTTTTCGAGATAGCCCTCGCCATTGCCAAAGGCGGCTTCTGCCTCGCGGCGGCCTTCGCGGATTTTTGTTTCAAGCTCGTCTTCGCCAAGGATTGGGCGCATACCGCGCCCGCCGCCGCCCCATGAGGCCTTCAGCATCAACGGATATCCAATTTCGCGTGCGACTTCGCGGGCGCGGGCCATGTCATCGCTTAAAACCTCGGAGGCGGGGATCACGGGCACCCCTGCGGCAATCGCCACCTGCCGCGCGCTGGCCTTGTCACCCAAGGCACGCATCGTGTCGGCCTTGGGGCCAATAAAGGTGATACCCGCCGCGGCGCAAGCCTCGACAAAATCGGGGTTCTCGGACAAAAGCCCGTAGCCGGGGTGGATGGCATCAGCCCCCGCCATTTTTGCCACGCGAATGATTTCAGGGATCGACAGATAGGCCGCAACAGGCCCCAAACCTTCGCCCACCTTATAAGCCTCGTCTGCCTTAAAGCGGTGCAGCGACAGCTTATCTTCTTCGGCATAGATCGCCACGGTGCGTTTTCCCAACTCATTGGCCGCGCGCATGATGCGGATGGCAATCTCACCGCGGTTGGCGATCAGGATTTTCTTGAATTCGGGCATATCATGTCCTTGAGCTGTCAAAACGGAAGGGAGGGGCAAGGAAACTCAGGTCGCGCGGTTCGGCCACCTGTCACAAAACTTTTTATGATCTGTTCTATCGTCATCGCTGCAAAGCAGCATTAACTGCAACGCGGCAAGAGTCAATCAGCCGTGAAAATGAGGTTTTGCCCTTTTCAAATGTAATTATTGCGCCAGATCAGTGTCGATGCGGCGGTTGCGAAATGGCGCGGTCATTTGCAGACGGATCAGGAAATCCACATCAATCACGCGGTATGCCACGCCCGTGGCCCGCGCTGCGGTTTCAACCTGAAATTCGGTTGGGTTTTCCCGCCCGTCCGTGTCGATCAAGATCACCATGGGCGCGCGATCCAAGAGCGCGCCGTAAAACAAGGCCTGTTGCAAACTGTCGAGGGACGAGCGGCGATCATCCAGCCCGATTTCGATAGCATGGGTGTCTGTGACGCAATCCACCCGCACATAATGGGCGCTGTCGTTCAAGCTATAGGGCAGGCGCAATTCGGCCTCGCCGCCAAGCAGCATCGCGCAAATAATCGGGATCAGGTCAGCCTCGGTCATGGAGGCCATGTTAACATTTGTTAACAGGCACGGCGAGGGCAATTGCCCGCTTTGGTTAAAGGGTTAACAGCCGCGCGGGCAGGTCGGCAAAGCGGCGCGCGCCAATCTGCGCCATGTTTGAAATCATGTCTTTGCGCAACAGGTCAACCAAATGGTCAGGGCCATCCGTGCCAAGCGCACCTAGCGCGTAATGCCACGCACGGCCCATCATGATGAAATCTGCGCCAAGGGCCAAGGCGCGCAAAATATCCAATCCCCCTTCAATCCCACTGTCAAAAATGAGCGGCAGGGTGGTGGCGCGGCGAATGGCGCGCAGGGCGTCAAGCGCCGCAGGCGCGCCATCAAACTGACGCCCCGCATGGTTTGACACCCAAATCGCATCCGCCAGATCATCGGTTTGGGCTTGGGCGGCGACCTCAGACCCCATCACGCCCTTCAGGATCAAGGTGCCCTGCCATTCATCGCGCAAAATGCGCAGATAGTCCCAGTCGGGCGCGGCGCGCAAAAGGTAACCTATATGCGCGGTCGAGGGCAGGGTGCCGCCCGTCATTTCCTTGGGCGCATATCCATCCATCAGCCGCATCCGGGGCATCCCGTGTTTTAGGGTGCCAAATGCCCAAGACGGGCAGCGCGTCACCTGTAGCGCAAGCCGTGGGGTGAGGCGCGGGGGCTGTGTCAGCCCGCCCCGTGTCTGCCTTTCTCGGCGGCTTGCGGCAGGCACATCCACAGTTAGCACAAGCGTATGAAACCCTGCCCCTTTTGCGCGCGCAAGCATATCGCGCCGAATGCCTGCATCGCGCGGCGGATACATCTGAAACCACCCTTGATCGCCAATGTGATCTGCCACCTCTTCGGGGGTGCGGGTGGCCACAGTCGAGAGGCAATAGGGCATCTGCGCCCGCGCGGCGGATGCTGCCAAAATCCGCTCTGCATCGGGCCAGACAAGGCCTGACATCCCCACGGGCGAGATGCCAAAGGGCTGGGGATAGTCCCGCCCCAAGAGGCGGCAGGACAGGTCAGGTGAAATTTCCCCGCGCAAGGCTGCGGGCTGCATCAAGACGGCATCAAGCGCGGCACGATTGCGCCGCAGCACGGACTCGCTCCCAGTGGCGCTGTCGAGATATTCCCACACGAAATGCGGAATGCGCGCACGGGCATGCGATTTGAGATCGCTCAGGGCGGGATAGCGGCTGTGAAACTGTGTCATGGCGGCGATCCTGTGCGCAAAATTTAACCCTTGTAAACCCTGACATAAGGTTTTGCGAACAATTACAGAACATATCTTTTCGAGCCGCGCGAATATCGTTATGGTTCCGCTCATGAGCAGTTCTGAAAATAACACCCTTGCCGCCACCGTTCCCCTGTCGCAGAGGGCCGCCGCTCTGCGGCCCATGCCCTATTTGGAGGGGTTGAACCCAGAGCAGCGCAAGGCCGTAGAAACCTTGGACGGCCCCGTGTTGATGTTGGCGGGCGCAGGCACGGGCAAAACCCGCGCCTTGACCGCGCGGATTGCACATTTGATCTCCACAGACCGCGCCACGCCGCGCAGTATTTTGGCCGTAACCTTCACCAACAAAGCCGCGCGCGAGATGCGCGAACGCGTCAGCGCGGCCCTTGGTCATCCGACCGAAGGCACGGCCTGGCTTGGCACGTTCCATTCGATCTGCGTTAAACTTTTGCGCCGCCATGCCGAATTGGTTGGGCTGAAATCCAATTTCTCGATTTTGGACACGGATGATCAAATCCGCCTGCTGAAACAATTGATCGAGGCCGAGGGCATTGACGCAAAGCGCTGGCCGCCACGGATGTTGGCGGGCATCATCGATCATTGGAAAAACCGCGCATGGCGTCCCGATACGCTGCCCGCCGCTGAAAGTGGGGCCTTCAACGGCAAGGGGCCAAAGCTATATGCGCTTTATCAACAGCGCCTTGCCGCGTTAAATGCCTGCGATTTTGGCGATTTGCTGTTGCATATGGTAACCATCTTTCAGGCGCATGAAGATGTGTTGCAGCAGTATCAGCGCCAGTTCGCCTTTATTTTGGTCGATGAATACCAAGACACCAATGTGGCCCAGTATTTATGGCTGCGTCTTTTGGCGCAGGGGCATTCCAATCTTTGCGTGGTGGGGGATGATGACCAATCCATCTACGGATGGCGTGGGGCCGAGGTGGGCAATATTCTGCGCTTTGAGGCAGATTTCAAAGGTGCCGCCGTAATCCGCCTTGAGCAGAATTACCGCTCGACAGGCCATATCCTAAAGGCCGCCTCTGCGGTGATTGCGGGCAATTCGCAGCGTCTTGGCAAGGAGCTGTGGACAGAAGGCGAGGACGGCGCGCCTGTGCGTCTGATCGGCCACTGGGATGGCGAGGAGGAGGCCCGCTGGATCGGTGAGGAGATCGAGGCGCTTGGCATTGGCACGCGCGGATTGCGCGCGATTGGCCCCGAGGAAATCGCCATTCTCGTGCGCGCCAGCCATCAGATGCGCGCCTTTGAGGATCGTTTCCTCACCATTGGTCTGCCCTATCGCGTCATCGGTGGCCCGCGCTTTTACGAGCGGTTAGAAATTCGTGATGCCATGGCCTATTTCCGCCTCGTGATCAGCCCTGAGGATGATCTGGCCTTTGAGCGGATCGTGAACACCCCCAAACGCGGGCTTGGCGACAAGGCTCAGGCCACCATCCATGAGATCGCTCGCCGCAATGGCGTCAGCCTTTTGCAAGGGGCGGCAATGGCGGTGGAAACTGGTGCGATTGGCGGCAAGGGCGGCAAGGAATTGGCCCGTTTCGTTCTGCAAATTGCCCATTGGCGCAATCTATTGCGCGAGGGGGTGGTTGCAGGCCCCGCCACCGATGATCTGATCGAGCGCGAAAATCCCGAAGGTCTGAGCCATATCGAATTGGCCGAAACGATTTTGGAGGAGTCGGGCTACACCGCCATGTGGCAAAACGACAAAACCCCCGAGGCCCCAGGGCGGCTTGAGAACCTCAAGGAATTGGTCAAGGCGCTTGAGCAATTCGAAAACCTGCAAGGCTTTCTCGAACATGTCAGCCTTATCATGGATAATGAGCAAGATGATGGTCAGGCCAAGGTCACCTTGATGACTTTGCACGCGGCGAAGGGTCTGGAATATCCCGCAGTCTTTTTGCCAGGTTGGGAGGACGGCCTGTTCCCAAGCCAGCGTGCGATGGATGAAGAAGGGATGAAAGGATTAGAGGAGGAGCGCCGCTTGGCCTATGTGGGTATCACACGGGCCGAGGAGCTATGCACAATTTCCTTTGCGGGCAATCGCCGTGTTTATGGCCAATGGCAAAGCCAGATGCCCTCGCGCTTTATCGATGAATTGCCCGAAGCCCATGTCGAGATTTTAACCCCGCCAGGCCTTTATGGTCATCAAAGCCACGGAATGGGGCAGTCAGCGTCACCTGTTTCTCAAATGCAGATCGCCTCGAACCTGCCAAACCGCGCAGCGCAGGCAGATGCCTATAATTCACCGGGGTGGCGGCGCCTGCAGGCGCGGCAGGGGGAATATGGCCTCAGCCAACCCCGCGAAAGCAAGCGCGCGGGTTTTGACGAGGCGGCAACGGTTCCTTTTGATATGGGCGAGCGCGTCTTTCACCAAAAATTTGGCTATGGGGCAATTACCGCGATTGAGGGTGACAAGCTTGATGTGGCTTTTGACAAGGCAGGCGTGAAAAAAGTGGTGGCGCGCTTTCTTGTTGCGGCGGACAGCGCGGGCGATCTGCCCTTTTAAACGCAGCTGATCTCAGCATTTCGAAAATAAAAAAGCGGTGATGCCAAGGGAGGAGGAGGCATCACCGCTTCTTTTTTTCAACCACACCCCCAAGGGAGGAGGAAGAGGGCGCAGTTGTGGCGGCGCGGATCCTAAGGGAGGAGCGGATCCTTGCCGTGATACGGCCCCAAGGGAGGAGGAGGGGCGCGTCCTTGCGGGTCTTTCGACCCTTGTTCTTGCGAGAACCACTAAGGGAGGAGGAAGTGGTTCCCGCTAAATCCCGCGCTTCAAGGGAGGAGGAGAAGCGAGAGATGTTCCTATGTTTCAGGCGTAACGCCCGTAAGCAGCCTCAAGGGCGATGTTGCGCAGGTTGCTGCGCGCGATGCCCAAATCGGCCAGCTCGCGGTCGCTCAGGCTATTCAGCTCATCAAATGTGCGCTGATAGACGCGGCGGGCTTTGATCGCTGCGGTCAGGTGGGATTTCATTTCCCCCAGACGTTCGGCGAAGCTCAAGCTCGGTGCGTGGCGTGTGGCAAGATAGGCCATTTCAGTAATCCTTAGTTCATATTCATAACCGCTCGCGCTGTTGGGTTATCCGAAGCGCTTTGGTTCCAAGCCATGTTGGCTTACACGGGTGAATGTAGGTAATTGCTGCGATTGCACAATAGGTCTTCTTATCAATTCTGCTATGCAGCAAATGCATAGCAAATGCTGACCTATTTCATAATTTTGTCACTTTCGTGTTTTTTGCCTATTTTCTGAGCAAAAGAGGGGGTTGCAGCCGCGCATGCGCCGCGCGACATAAGGACGAGTGAGCCAAAACGTGGAGTTGCCACCCAATGTCGGACGGAAAGTCGCAGATCACCCGCGCAGAAGTTGATGCATTTTTGGCACAGTTTGCCCTTCCAGACGGCGGAAATCTGATTTCCCGCGATATGGTTCGGGCGTTGCGAGTCGAAGATGGCCGCGTCACATTCATCATCGAAGCAGAAACGCCGCAGGCGGCGCGCGCTCTCGAGGGGTTTCGGGCCGCCTTGCAACAGGCCCTTGAGGCGCAGGCGGGGGTGAGCGCTGTTTCAATAGCCCTGACCGCACCGACCCAAGCCCCGCAACAAGCCCCTCAGCAAGCGCCGCACTCTGCGAAACCTGCGCCCGATGGCCCCCCAAGTCTGAAAATCGGGGGGCATGCTAAGCCGCAATCGGAGCCGATGAACCCCAAAGGCGTTGCGCGGATCATCGCGATTGGATCGGGCAAAGGGGGTGTTGGAAAATCGACATTATCTTCAAACCTCGCCGTGGCCCTTGCGCGGCAGGGGCGCAAAGTGGGCCTGTTGGATGCAGATATCTATGGGCCATCACAGCCGCGCATGATGGGTTTGACCAAGCGCCCCGCTTCGCCTGATGGCAAAACCATCCTGCCTTTGCACAATCATGGCGTCACATTCATGTCGATTGGTCTGATGCTGCCCGAAGAAAAGGCTGTTGTTTGGCGCGGGCCTATGTTGATGGGCGCGTTGCAGCAAATGATGACCCAAGTTGAGTGGGGCGAATTGGATATTCTGTTGGTCGACCTGCCGCCTGGAACGGGCGA